>JBEKIA010000181.1:0-8005 GCA_050011995.1 Verrucomicrobiota bacterium | reverse complement strand
TGGCGTTCCATGATCTATCAGCGCATGAACACCACCAACCCCCTCTACAAGATGCCCCCGCTGGCCCGCGCCCTGATAGACACCAACGCCCTCGACGTCCTCGGCCTTTGGATCAACAGCCTTCCCGGCCTTCCCGCTCTCGCTCCGCCGACCATAACCCCCAACGGCGGCGCTTTCCCTTCCACCGTGAGCGTGACACTGCGCCCGCCCGATCCCAACGCCGCGATCTACTACACCCTGGACGGCACGCTGCCCGCCACCAATTCCTTTCGCTATACAGGCCCGTTCAACCTGGCCGGCAACGCCACCATTTCCGCCAGGGCGTATGAGACCGGCTTCCAGCCCAGCGTGGCTGCCACCGCCCTGTTTCTCCCTCGGCCCTGAGTCCTCCCGCAACCATCCTCCGCTTTCGCGAGTGCGGGAAATTGGGTAATGCAGCGCTGGATTGTTGCTGGCCTGAATGTCCCGATTTCTGGTGACAAAGAATAACGGGGAGCGCGGGCATCTCGCCCGCCGCTTTCGGCCTCCGGCCGAAAGCACTCCTCTGTGAATGCAGCCGGCGGGACGCCGACTGCGGCGACCGGGACGGTCGCGCTCCCCGATCTGAATCGGAACGTTGCGTATGGAAAACTCCTGCGTTCTTTCTTCAAAGGTCCATTTACGGATAAGCTCTTAGCGGCGCAACGTTAAGTTGCCGTTCTAATAAGGCCGGTTAATGACACAATGAGTTTGAGTATTGTTGCCGCCGTGATATATTGATTCGGCTTTATGATTTTGCGTGTCCTTTTGACGCCAGCTTGGCGGGGGAGGCGGGCTGGCGCTGACGCGAGTTGCCTCCTGCAACCCGCCCCATCCTGCCGCCAACCCCAACCCCGCGATTTGAAAAAAGCGGCCGGACGGCTAACCACCGGACTGCTTTTGGCAGTGGCGGCGGTCTTCGGCTTGTCAGGCTCCGCCCGGGCCGCGGCAACCCTGGCGGATATCGGCGCAGCCAACCCCGCTCCGGGAACCTACGACATCTCCCAACTCCTCAATTCCACCGTCAATGATCCCGGCGGTCTTAATTTCTACGACAACAATGCCAACAACACCGGAACCACCCCTCCCGGCCAGACCTTCACCACCGGGAGCAACCCGGAAGGTTACGTTCTGAACAGCGTCGCCCTCAAGACGTCCGGCAACGGCAGCACTTCCACCCCCGCGGGCAATTCAACCGCGTATGCCTTATATGTTTACACGGTGACGAACGTCAGCGCCGGCAATGCCACCCTGATTGCCAGCTACAGCGCCACCGCCGCCTTCACCCAGGACGACTGGCTGCAATGGACCAATCTGGGGCTTGCCCTCAATCCGAACGCGCTCTACGCCTTCGCCCACGCCAGAACCGGCGATCCCGGTTCCGCTTGGGAGAGGATCAGTGTCAGCAGCGGCACGGGCAGCGGCGACCATCCCTACGCGGGCGGGCAGATCGCCACCATTCCTGCCGCCGGGGGAGCCATGAATTTCGGCGCCAGCGGCAATATCTACGACATGACATTCGACTTGGGGTTGACGCTGGCGCCGCCGGCGACCAACGCCGCCTGGACCGGCGCCACAAGCGCCAACTGGGACACCGCCGCCGCCAACTGGATTCTCACGCCGCCTGGAGCCGCCGGCGACTATGCCAGCGGCGATGCGGTGGAGTTTGGCGATGCGGGAGTTTCGCAGTTCAGCGTCAATTTGGCCTCCGTGGTCGCGCCTTCCAGCGTGACGTTCAGCAACTCGGCGCATAATTACACCATCAGCGGCGCCGGCGGGATTGGCGGCGGCGGCTCGCTGATGCTAACCGGCACGGGCGCTGTGACACTGAACATTTCCAATACTTTCGCCGGGGCGGCAACGATTGGGGCGGGAGCGGCGCTGAACTTGAACGGAACCAACACCTACGCCGGAACGACCACGATTGGGACGGGCGCCACGCTCGCGATTGGCGGCGCCGGCGATTTGGGCGGCGGCGCTTATGCGGCCGCCATCGCCGACAATGGCACCCTGAGCTTTAACAGCACCACGGCGCAGGTTTTGTCCGGAACCATTTCCGGGACGGGCGCCGTCGAGGTCACCGCCGCGGGCGCCGCGCTCACGCTGAACGCGGCGGAGACCTACAGCGGCAACACCGTCATCAGCGCCGGAACACTGCTTCTGGGAGCCGCCGGTTCCATTGCCAACAGTCCCGTCATCAGTGTGGCCGGCGGAGCGACCTTTGACGTCTCGGCCCTGGCCGCTTTTACCCTGGGCGGGAGCCAAACCCTCTTGGGCAGCGGCACGAACAACGGTTCTGTCGGCACAACGGCGGGTTCGATAATTTATGCCGGAACCGCCGGCGGGTATGGCACCAATACGTTTAAAAACAATCTGACGTTCGTCACCGGCTCCGCCTGCTACCTGGACCTTGGCCCCGCCTATAACGGAGCCAATGATCAGATCGTTTTGAATGGCGCCGGCAGTGTCCTGAACTGCGGCGGCGCGAGTATCGGCATCCATTGCGGCGCGACGCTGGACCAGGCGAATGACTATACGCTTTTCAATGTGACAGGCGCTTCGGCCGGCATCTCCGGCAGTTTCAATCCCGCGCCCGTCTGGCTGGCCGCGCCGCCGGCAAATTCCGATTCCTATAACATTGTCACCCTGTCCACCAAGGTTGTTCTCCACTATAATTCCGCAACCGCTTTGCCCGCGGTGACGAATTTGGCGGCTTCCAGCGTGAATTATGATTCCGCAACGTTAAACGGCCAGTTGATTTCCCCGGGAAACCCGTTGCCGGCGGTTCAAATCTACTATGGAACCACCGATGGGGGGATGACTCCGGCGGCTTGGGCCGCCTCGGTGTCCTTGGGCCTGCAATCCGGCTCCTTCGGCGCGGTGGTTTCCAACCTGTCGCCTGACACGGCTTATTACTTCGCCGCCGCCGCCTCCAACTCGGCGGGCACGGTATGGGCGCAACCCTCCCAATCATTCACCACCCAGCCCGTGACTCTGGCGGTGGTGACAAACCTGCCTCCTTCCAATGTGACGGGCAGCACGGCGAACCTGAACGGCCAGGTTATTCCCACCGGCACCCAGACGCCGCAAGTCACCTTGTATTATGGCACGACGGATGGCGGCACGAACGCCGGCGCCTGGAGCGACCGGGTCGCGCTGGGATGGCAAGGCGGCAGTTTCAGTTACACGGCGGGCGGACTGTCGAACAACACAACCTACTATTACACGGTTTCCGCGACGAACCTTGCCGGGCTGGCCTGGGCGACGCCTTCGGAATCATTCACCACGCCGGCGCCACAGCCGGTTTATACCTATCATTATGACAACACCCGGGACGGCGCCAACACCAATGAAGCGATTCTCACGCCCGCAAACGTCAACACCAACAGCTTTGGAAAACTGTTCACCTACACTGTGGACGGCTATGTCTATGCCCAGGCGCTCATTGCGACCAACATCACGATTCCCGGCAAGGGCGCGCACAACGTGCTCTATGTTGCGACCGAAAACGACACGATTTATGCCTTCGATGCCGACAATGATGTCCCCACGCCGTATTGGACGCACAGCTTCCTCAATCCATCGGCGGGCGTGGTGATCGTGCCGAGCGGTGTCACCCAAGGCAATGTCGTTCCTCAAGTCGGCATCACCGCGACACCGGTTATTGACCCGGCCACACAGACGATCTACGTCGAGGTGATGACGCAGGAAACTTCCGGCACCACCACCAACTACGTCCACCGGCTGCACGCGCTGGATATCACCACCGGGCTGGAACGGACCAATTTCAACAGCCCCGTCCTGATCGCCGCCACCAATTATCCCGGCAGGGGCTATAATGGCACCAACAATAATAATGGAATCGTCATCTGGAACCCATTGCATGCGCTCTGTCGCCCCGCCTTGTTGCTGGCCAACGGCATGGTTTATCTGTGTTACTCGTCGTTTGGCGACAAACCGCCCTTCTACGGCTGGGTGTTCGGCTACGACGCGCTCACCCTGGCCCAGACGGGCGTTTTCAACACCTCGCCCAACGCGGGTTGGGGCGGCATCTGGATGACCGGCAACGGCGCGGTCGCCGACACCAACGGAAATATCTATGTCAACACGGGCAACGGTCCCTTTGACGCCAATACGGGCGGATTGGATTATGGCGACAGCATCCTCAAATTGAACGGAACCAACGGACTGAAGCTGGAGGATTATTTCACGCCCTTCTACCAGGCGACTCTGGATAGCCAGGATTTGGACATCAGCGCGGCCGGAATGGTCCTGCTGCCGCCTGTCAACGGGGCGAACCAATTGTTGAGCGGCAGCAAATCCGGCCCGCTCTACCTGCTCAACTGCGCCAACATGGGGCGTTACAACCCCACCAGTGACAGCCAGATCGTTCAGGAAGTCACCAATGCGGTCAAGGGACAATGGAGTTCGGCGGCCTATTTCAACGGGATGCTCTACTTTGTCGGATGCAATGTCTATGGCGGCGGCAGCGATGTCATCAAGCAATTCTCGATTTCAGGCGGGACGATCAAGACCAACCCGGTCGCAGAAGGCTCGTATGCCTACAATTATCCCGGCGCAACACCCGCGGTTTCGGCCAACGGCACGAGCAACGCCATCGTCTGGACCGTTGAATCCGCGGCCTGGTCCAGCAGCGGCCCGGCGGTGTTGCACGCCTATAACGCCACCAACGTGGCCCAGGAACTTTACAACAGCAGCCAGTTTCCATCGCGCGACAACCCCGGCGTGGCGGTGCTGTTCACCTTGCCGGCGGTGGCCAATGGAAAAGTTTATGTCGGCGCGCGATTCGCCCTGTCGGTGTTTGGCCTGACCACTTTCGTCTCCCCGCCCGTCATCTCGCCCGGCGGCGGCGCCTACGCCAATGCCATCACGGTGACGTTGTCGGATGTCACCCCGGGTGTGACGGGCATCTACTACACGCTGGACGGCACCGTTCCGGGGACCAACTCGCTGCTCTACACCGGGCCGTTTGTCATCACCAACACGCTGGTCCTGCAGGCCATCGCGGCCAAGGCGGGAGCGGTCAACAGCGGTGTGTCTTACGCCTCGTTTGTCAACACGGCCGCGCCGGGCCAGGGCTACGGCCTGCTGGGCCAATACTGGACGAACACCACGGCGGCGGCGTTCACCAATGTATCCTTCAACACTCCGGCGACGCTGACGCGGACGGATGCGGTGGTGAACTTCGACTGGGGAACGGGCGGGCCGGATCCGGGCATCGGCTCCACCAATTTCACCGTGCGTTGGACGGGCGCGGTGCAGGCGCAATACAACGAGAGCTACACCTTTGCGGCCATCGCGGACGGCGGGGTGAGGCTGTGGGTCAACGGACAGTTGCTGGTGGACGACTGGACAGCGCAAGCCGCGCCAGCCACGAATAGCGGGGCCATCGCGCTCCGCTCGCAGCAGCTTTACAACATCCAGATGGATTACTTCCAGAACACCGGCAGCGCCGCCGCGCAACTGCTTTGGAGCAGCCCTTCCACCGCCCAGGCCGTCATCCCGCAAACCCAGCTTTATCCCTACACTAATCCGCCTCCCGCCGTCGTCCTGACTGCTCCCGCCGGCGGCTCGACTTACACCGCCGCCGCCACTGTTTCTCTCAGCGCCGAGGCCGACGCGCCTTACAATCCTTTGAGCTTCGTCACCTTTTATGCCAACGGCGTTTTTCTCGGCGCCGTCAGCAACGCGCCCTACTCTCTTACCGCCACCGGTTTGCCCGCCGGCAGTTACACCCTGGCCGCCACCGCCACCGACGGCAGCGGCCTGGCCGGCGCTTCGGCGCCGGCCGCCATCACCATCACGGCCGCCAGCGGCCTGCCCTACGGTCTGACCTCCAATGCGACGCTCGCGCCATTCCTGAACCGGAACATGCCCGGCGCCTTTGGCAGTTCCATCCCCTTGTTGCTTTCAGAAACGGGAGCGTTTGCCGACACCTCCAACCGCCTTCCCGCCGCCGGCTTGATTCCCTACGTGCCCAACACCCCCTTGTGGTCGGACAACGCGCTCAAGAGCCGCTATCTTGGCGTGCCCAACAGCGGCGCTCCCATCACCCCGGAGCAACAGATTGGCTTCGCTCCCACCGGCCAGTGGACCTTTCCGTCGGGCACGGTCTTTGTCAAGAACTTTGACCTGGTGGTGGATGAAACCAACCCGAACACCCCGGCGCGCCGCCTGGAGACCCGGCTCCTGGTGCGCGACACCAACGGCGCGGTCTATGGCGCGACCTACAAATGGCTGCCGGACAACAGCGACGCCGAGCTTCTCACCGGCAGCCTGACCGAAGCCATCCTCGTCACCAACGCCGCCGGGGTGATGACCCAGAATTGGTACTATCCCAGTCCGGCGGATTGCCTGACCTGCCACACCGCGGTGGCCGGTTACGTTTTGGGCGTCAATGCGCGCCAACTCAACGGAACCAACACATATCCCGCCACCGGCGTCACCGACAACCAACTTCGCGCCCTCAATCGTCTGGGGATGTTCTATCCCGCCTTTGACGAGGCGGCCATCTCCGGCTTCGAGCAACTGTCCAGCGTGACCAACCCGAGCGCCCCGCCGGTGCAGCGCGCCCGTTCCTATCTGGACGCCAACTGCTCCCAATGCCATCAACCCGGCGGCGCCGGCATCACCTTCGACGCCCGTTACGACACGCCGCTGGCGAGCCAGAACATCAGCAACTACCCGGCCTTGTTTTCCCTGGGAGTGGACAACGCCAAAATCATTGCGCCGAATGACGTGTGGCGGTCCATGATCTACGCCCGGATGAACACGGTGGATCCGGCGGTCAAAATGCCCAATCTGGCTAGAAATCTCATTGACAGCAACGCCGTGCAGGCCATGGCTGACTGGATCAACAGCCTGGGCGCCGTCCCGGCGCTGGCCCCGCCGGTCCTGACTCCCGCCTCCGGCATTTTCACCAACGTCGTCACGCTCACCTTGCAGCCGCCCGACACCAACGCCCTGCTCTATTACACCCTGGACGGCTCGCTGCCGACGGCCAGCTCCACGCTCTACGGCGGGCCGTTCAGTCTCACCTCGAGCGCGACGGTCACGGCCAATGCGTTTGAAGCGGGCTTTGTCAACAGCGTGGCCGTGACGGGATTGTTCACCATTGTGCCGCCGCTGAACAATTTCTTTGCCCCCGGCTTCCTGCCCAACGGCTCATTCCAGATGCAGTATTGGGCGGCGGCGGGGCAGAGCTACGTATTGCAAACCAGCAGCGACCTGATAAATTGGACCCCGTTGAGCACCAATATGCCCGCATCCGTGCCCTTCACTTTGGTGGATCCGGGAGCCGCGGGCGCGTCCTCCCGGTTCTATCGAATCGTCACGCCATGAAAACGCGCCTCATTCCCAATTCGTCCCGTGGAACTTTCCCGCGGCGTGATCTCCGGGTGGCCGTCGCTGTCGTGGCGATGTTCGTCGTCCCGCTGCTGACCGCGCGGGCGCAAAACAATGCCGCCGCCATCTCCGGTCTTCAGGACGGCAAAGCCAGCCCGGCGTCGGAAGATTCCTCGAACCTGTCGCGTCCTGCGCGGGTGTTGGACCCGGCAAAAATCCGGGCGGAGTGCGTCCAGGGCCGCCGAACAATATGCGGCAGGATTCTCAAGGTGCTTCCCGACGGGCTGGTTGTGGAAAGCGGTTACACCAGCCTCCTGCGGCCCCCTCTGGACAAATCCTGGCTGGTGCCCGGCACGGTCCAGGCCGCGCGCGAGCCGAATTTGGTCGAAGGCAACGAGCCGGGATGCGTCTGCGTCGGGCTGGTGTTTCTTTCGGACATCCCCAAATCGCGCCTGGCCAAACCCAAGCCTTATGATTACGTCGTGATGCAGGCTTACCCGGCGGGCCAATACACTTACACCTCGGTCGCAACCATGCAACGAACGGTCCGCCGTTTCGCCGCCACCCTTCAAACCGCAATCCTTATCAATGGCGACGCCGCCGGAATCAAGCCGTCCATGAT
>JBEKIA010000180.1:0-8026 GCA_050011995.1 Verrucomicrobiota bacterium | reverse complement strand
GGGCGGCTTTGGCAACCAGTTCGGCGGCGTTTTCCCTTTTGATTCCATACAGGCCCAGGCCGGGGATTTGCAAGCCGGACACCAGCGAGCGCACCCATTCCACCCCGTCGTCCGCGCCGGCCCGGGGGTTGCCGGTGAGCAGACGGGCCGCGGTTTGGTAACGGGCCAGGGCCGGGCTGCCGGGCTGGCGGAGGCGAAGGGCGCGCAAGTTTGCCTGCAGGACGCGGGGCAGCAGCGCGGCACAGACGGCGCCATGAGGCGCGGGGAACATTCCGCCAATCGGCCCGGCCAATCCATGCACCGCGCCCAGCCCGGCATTGGCCAGCGCCATGCCGCCAAACAAACTGGCCAGGGCCATGTCCTCGCGCGCGGAGTCGTCGCGGCCATTGGCAAAGGCGGCGCGCAACGAGCGGGCGGCGCGGCGCATCCCTTCTTCGCAAAGGGCGTCGGTCATGGGATTGGCGCGCAGGCAGGTGTAGGGTTCGATCAGTTGCGTCAGCGCGTCCAGGCCGGTGGTGGCGGTGAGGGCGGGAGGCAGATCGCGCGTCAATTCCGGGTCCACCAGCGCAAGGGTCGGCAGAAGGAACGGACTGCGCAAGCTGACCTTGACGCGATGCTCCGGGGAGGCGAGCACGGCGTTGCGCGTGGCTTCCGAACCGGTGCCCGCCGTGGTGGGAATGGCCAGAAACGGCGCGGACGGTTTGGCCAGCGTCCGCCCGCGGCCGATGATTTCGATGTAGTCAAGAAGATCGCCCTCGTTGGTCATCATGGCGGCGATGGCTTTGCCGGCGTCCAGGACACTCCCGCCGCCAAAGCTCACGGCCAGATCGCAACGTTCCCGGCGGGCCAGGGCCGCGCCGCGGCGGATGGTTTCCAGATCCGGTTCTCCGGCCACGGAAAAAACAGTCGCGCCCACGCCGGACTCCTGCAACAGTTGCAGCAACGGGGCCGCGCGGCGGGAGTCGCGTCCGGCCACCACCAGGGCATGACGGCCCAAATCCGCGGCCAGACGGCCGGCTTCGCGGACCGTCTGCGGGCCGAAGAGGATGCGTTGGGCGGAGGCAAATTCAAATCGCATGGCGGGGGAAAAATGCCACGCGGCCGGGGAGCGGGCAATGGCGGATTTCCGGATTGCGGATTGTCTCAATGGCTTCTTGCCCGCCGACACGCGAGGGACTATTTTGGACCCGTGAAAACAGCCAGCGTTCAGCAGGTGCCAGAGCAATGGCCGGACATTTTGAAATGGGTGACATCCGGCGAAGAGGTTCAAATGACCGACCACGACAAGGTGGTGGCCAAACTTGTGCCCGCCGCCGCCCAACCGGATTTCGTCAGCCGGGCTAAAGCGATTTGGGGTGAGCATCCTCCGGGCAAATCCCTCAGCGCGATCGTGTCCGGCGCGCGCGGAGGCGAGCGATGATTTATCTGGATACCGGCTGTTTGGTAAAACTCTATTACCCGGAGCCGGACAGCCAGAAAGTCACAGCTCTGGTTGTGGGCAAGCCAATCTGCTTTAACCCGCTCCATGAGTTGGAATTCACCAATGCGCTTCACCTGAAGTTATTTCATCACAGCGCCAGCCCAGCCCAGGTGCAGGCGGCTTTGGGGTTGGTGAAAGTTGATGTGAAATCCGGGGTTCTTCTTCCGGCGGTGGCAAATTGGGAAAAGATTTTCCGCAGCGCCACGGAGCTTGCACAGCAGCACTCCGGCTCCTTTGGCTGCCGATCTCTGGACGTCCTGCACTGTGCTGCCGCCCTGGTTCTGGGAGCGGGCGAGTTTGTCAGCACGGACGCCAGACAGCAGCAATTGGCCAGCGCGATGGGGCTGAAATTGGTAACCTTTTGAAACAACATCACGAAGGGGAATGCGGGCCGAAGAGGATGCGTTGGGCGGAGGCAAATTCAAATCGCATGGCTGGGGAAAAATGCCACGCGACCGGGGAGCGGGCAATGGCGGATTTCCGGATTGCGGATTGCGGATTGTCCACTCCGTCCCATTTGTCCCATCCAGCGCGGCAATCCCTCAATGCGGATGCGCATGACGGAGGATATGCGGACGCTCCAATCCGTGGGCGAGCATCAACTCTTCATTGTTGAGCAACTCCCGCGTCGGGCCGTCCGCCACAACGGCGCCGCGATCCAGAACCACGACCCGCGAACACATTTCCACCACCAGTTCCAAATCGTGCGTGGCCATGAGTTTGGTCGCCGGAATCTGCCGCAGCAGCGCCTTGAATTCACGCCGGCCGCGCGGGTCCAGGTCGCTGGTCGGTTCATCCAGCGCCAGGATCTCCGGCTCGCACGCCAGCACGCCGGCCAGGCAGAGGCGGCGTTTTTCCCCGTGGCTCAGATGGTGCGTGGCGCGCCGGTCAAACCCCGCCAGACCCACCCGCGCCAGGGCGTTGCGCACGCGGGCGGCGATCTCCGCCTCGGACAAGCCCAGTTGTTGCGGACCGAACGCGACATCCTCCCCGGCAAGCGGGCAGAATAATTGGTCGTCGGGATCTTGAAAAACCAGGCCCACCTGGCGCCGGATTTTTTCAAGATTCTCTTTGCCGACAATTTCCCCCATGATTCTCACCACTCCGCCGCCGGGCTTCTCCGGCAGGATGCCATTTAAGTGGAGGAGCAGGGTGGACTTGCCCGACCCGTTCGGGCCAAGCAATCCGACGCATTCGCCGGCCGCAACGCGAAGGCTGACCCCGGCCAGCGCGACCGTGCCATCGTGATAGCGGTATTGCAGATTGGTGATTTGGATGACGTCGCTCATTTCCAGCCTCGCGCGCACATGGCGTCGTAAATGCGCTCCGCCCTTTCGGAAGTGCGCACGAACAACTGGCCCACCACCGTGGCCAGCGTTGGCCAGCGCAAACGCCGGCCGCGATGAAAGGTCCGGCTGAGGCGCGCCCGGCGCATGCGCTCGGCCTCCTCCGCCAGGACGAAAATGTACCGGTGCATGAGCGCGATGGTCGTAATCAGCAGCGCCGGCACCCGGGCGCGCTGGAGCACACGCAGGATCTCGCTGAACGGCGTGGTGTTGGAAACCAGAACGACCGTGAGCAAACAGAGCGCGCTCCGCGCCGCCACCACCGTCCACTGGGCGCGTCCGGCGGGCTGGAGGGCGCCGGCCAAGGCCACCCCGAGCACAAACGGGGAAAGCAGGAGCAATCGTTTCAGCAGAAAAAGCGGCGGAATGCGGCTCGACCAAATCGCCAGCGCGAGCACCGCCCCAACGCCGGCAAACCAGCCGGTCCAGGCCGGCGGCGCGAGCGCCGTGCCGACAATGAGCGCCAGCGCAACGCCCAGTTTCAAGGCGGCGGGCAGCCGGCGCATCAGGCCGTCCGAGTGGCTGTGTTGATGGCCGGGCCAGTCTGTTCTCATGGTCCTTTGAGGCCCCCGGAAATTTCGTTCGCCCGTTTTGGCGCCAGCAGCCAGCCCAGCAACAGCGCCAGCGCGAAAACGATCAGGGAACCCGCGGCGCCCGCGATGGCCGTCGCGCCCACGGCCCAATGAACTCCCGGCGCCTGGTAGTCGGGCGCCGGCGCGTGGAGCAACGGCGGCGCGGTTTTGTGCTCGAAACCGAGCCGGGCGGCGACGCGCTCCAGTCCGTCCGGCCAGGGACAGGCAAAGGGGGCGACAAAAATCGCCACCCCCAGCGTTGCCAGCAAACCGTAACGGACCAATTCGCCGCGGCGTCGCGGCTGGCCCGGCTCGCCGGTTCCGGCGATCATTTCCGGTCGCGTGCGTTGGATCGCCAGGAACACCAGCGCGCTGATGAGTCCCTCGCCGACGCCAATGAGCATGTGCGTGCCGGCCATGGCCGGAAAGGCCGCCGACCAGGGCACCGTGCCCGAGAAGGCAAGTTCGCCCGCACAGCATATCGCGGCCAGGACGGTCGCGCACCAGCCCGCAAAGGCCAGGGCGGCAACCTGGCCGCGAACTCCAGGCAGGACGCGGCATACGCTCCGGTAGATGGCATAGCCGCCCACGGAATTGACAATCGCCATGTTGAAAATATTTGCGCCCAGCGCCAGGACCCCGCCATCGGCGAACAAAAAGCACTGCACGATCAGCACCGTCGTCACGACCACGACTGCCGCGCTTGGTCCGAGCAGCGCCGCCACCAGCGCGCCCCCGACCAGGTGGCCCGAAGTTCCGCCGGCCACGGGAAAATTCACCATCTGCGCGGCGAACAGAAAAGCGGCCGCCAGGCCGAGCAGGGGAGTTTTTCGCGGCGGCAGCTCGCGTTGCACCTGTCGCAGCGCCACCCCGACGCCGGCCGCGGAGAGCGCGGCGGCGGCCAGCGCGGTTTTCCCGTCAATAAATCCGTCCGGTATGTGCATGGCAAATGGTGAGCGGAGGGCGTCTCCGCCGGGGCGATGGTTTCGCGGCGGCAGAACAGCCAGTAACACTCATTGACACACACGTAACATCAAACGGGGCTGCGGGTCAACTGGGAAGTTCCTTGCCGGTGGTGGTCACCGTCAGCCTTCCGTGCTTGACGCCCTTGGCTGTGGTCAATTCATCGGCGATCTTCTTGATGATGTCCGCCTTGCCGCGAACGACCAGGACCTCCAGGCAGTTGTCGTGATCGAGATGGACATGGAGGGTGGAAACGATGACTTGGTGGTGATCGTGCTGGATGTCGGTCAAGGCGGCCTGGACGTGCTGCTTGTGGTGGTCGTAAACCAGGGTGATCGTGCCGGCGATTTCCGTGGCGCCGAATTTCTGTCGGTGTTCGACCAACTGGGCGCGGATCATGTCGGCGATGGCCTGGGAGCGATTGTCGTAGCCCTTTTCTTTCGCCATCCCGTCCAATTGTTTGAGCAACTGGGGCGGCAGCGACACGCTGAAGCGGGAGACTTGCTCTTGTTTCATAATAATTACTCCTCGAACAGGGCCTGGGCGAATTGGGCGGGGTCGAAGGGTTGCAGGTCTTCGGGCTTCTCTCCCAGGCCGATATATTTGACGGGCAGGGCCAGTTCCTTCTGGATGGCCACCACCATCCCGCCTTTGCTGGTGCCGTCCAGCTTGGTGATGATCAGGCCGGTCAGGGCAACGGCTTTGTGAAATTCGCGCGCCTGGTTGAGGGCGTTCATGCCGGTGGTGGCGTCCAGCACCAGAAGCGTCTCGTGGGGCGCGCCGGGCAGTTGTTTGGCGATGACGCGGTGAACTTTTTGCAGTTCCTGCATGAGGTTGTGCTTGGTGTGGAGGCGGCCGGCGGTGTCAATAAAAAGATAATCGGCGCGGCGGGCCAGCGCGGCCGCCACGGCGTCGTGGGCCACCGAGGCCGGGTCGGCCCCGGCCGCGCCGGCGATGACGGGGACGCGCAGGCGGGCGCCCCAAAGCTTGAGCTGCTCGACGGCGGCGGCGCGGAAGGTGTCGCAGGCGGCCAGCAGGGCGGCGCGCCCCTCGGCCTGAACGGCGTAGGCCAGTTTGGCGGCGGTGGTGGTCTTGCCGGTGCCGTTGACGCCGACGATGGAAACGACGGTCAGGCCGGCGGCCTGGCGCTGGAGCCGGGCGTGGGCGGTGGAGAGGTTTTTTTCAATCTCGGCGCGGGCGATGGCCGGAACATCCAGCCCGGCGCGGCCCTGCGTTTCGTAGGCGTGCCGGACCGCGTGGATGATTTGGGCGGTTGCCGCCGTGCCAAGGTCCGCGGCAATCAAGCTGGCTTCCAACTCGTCCAGCGTGGCGGCGCCGAGCTTGGGGGACGCGGTGATGATGCGCTTGATTTCGTGGGCCAGTTTGCTGTGCGTCTTGCGCAGGCCCTCTTTGAATTTTTGCAACAAACCCATGAGGCTATGAAATTGCGGATTGCGGATTGCGGATTGCGGATTGGATGGAAGATCGCGTCTGGTGTGGTGGAGTGGTGGGGCGATGGATGGCCGAATCCGCCCATGTCCCCATGACTCCAGCACTCCAACCCTCCGTTGGGTTCTTCGAGGCAAGGGGGTTTATTTTCATTTCACTATTCTCCATTCGCAGCAGCGGCGGTTTTGGCCTGATGGCGCTCTTTGAGCCGGTCGTAATAGACAGCGGGCAGCTTGACCCCGCCGATGAGGGGCTTGCCTTTGCTGTAGCCGTGGCAATCGGAGCCGCCGGTGACCAGCAAATGATGGCGGCTGGCAATCTCCAAGTAGTACTGGCTCATCGCGGCGGTGTGTTTGGAATGGAAACATTCGAGGCCATCCAGCCCCGAAGCGGCGAGCGCGGGGATGACTTCGTCGCTACGATTGAGTCCGGGATGGGCCATCGAGGCCAGGCCGCCGGCCTGGTGGATCAGGGCGATGGCCTCCAGGGCGGAGATTTTGAACTTGGGCACATAGGCCGGGCGGTTCTTCTTGAGGAAACGGTCAAAGGCTTCGTCCAGGCTGGCGCAAAAACCCTCCTGGACCAGGGCCCGTCCGACATGAGGACGGCCCGGAGAGTGGCAATTGGCCAGGGCGAAAACGGTTTCGGCGCGCAAGGGAATGTTCAGGCGGTTGAGGCGGGCGGCCATTTCATGAATCCGGTTTTGCCGCACGGCCTGGAATTTCTTCAAGTCGGTTTGCAACCGGGGATTTTCCACGTCGAGGAAATAGCCCAGTATGTGCAACTCGGAGCCATCCAGTTCGGCGGTCAATTCGGCGCCGGACACGAATTCGATGCCCAGGTTCCGGCAGGCCGGCGCCATGCGCGCGCAGCCTTCCACGGTATCGTGATCGGTCAGGGACATCGCCGCCAAACCGCAGCGCGCGCCGTGCCCGGCCAATTCTTCGGGGGTGAAGGTGCCGTCGGAGAAAAGGGTGTGCAAATGCAGATCGGCGAAGGCCGGGGCGGGCGGGCGGCTGGCTGGGGAGGAGTCGTTCATTTGACAACTCGGGCCGGGCGCGGCAGTTCGCCCTTGATTTTGTCCAGGATGCCGTTGACGAATTTGCCGCTGTCCCCGGTGGAGAATTTCTTGGCGATGTCCACCGCCTCGTTGATGCTGACAATGGGCGGGATGTCGTCGCGGAAGAACATTTCATAAATGGCCAGGCGGAGGACGTTGCGGTCCACCACCGCCATGCGTTTGAGGTCCCAGTTCCGGGCGAATTGCGTGATGCGCTGGTCCAGTTCGGCGCGATGTTCCACCACGCCCCGGATCAGGCGGTCGGCAAACTGGCGCGTGGCCAGTTCGGCGGCGGTGGCGGGCGGAAGTTCGGTTTTCAGGCCCCAAGTGGCGGAGGCTTTTTCCTCGGCGATGGCCGGGGCGCGCTGGGAATCCCAAAATTGGTCCAGCGCCTCGTCCAGCTTGTCGTAAGGATTGAGGTCGTGCTGAAACAGAAATTGCACGGCGCGTTCGCGCGCCTCTCGGCGTTGTCCCATGCTCCTAACATGCCCCGAAAAACCCGGATGCAAAAGAAAATTATGTTTTCCGGGATGCCCGGCGGTGCATTCCACCTTTTTGGGTGACTCCTCCTGGCGAAGAAGCGCTTTAAGATCTCGGGCCTTTCGATTGAGAATTGGTCAATGAAAATTTGTCATTGGTTATCGTCTCCGAACCGCCGGCGGGCGGCTCTTTTCTGCCCGATTGTGTTTACATGACAAATGACCAATCTTCAATGACCAATTCTCAATCGTTTCAATCGCTCAAATCCAGGCCATGACAGAGAAGCACCCCAAAAAGTGGAATGCACCTCCCAGGACGCGCGCCTTACGTGGAGATTTACTTTCGCGTGGCGCGCTGTTACAACGGGCGGGTGCTGACTGATGCGCTTATATGGAAATCCCTGAAAAGGGCCGGTCCTCTGACCTTAATCGCCGGGCCGTGCGTCATCGAAAACGAACGGCTCTGCTTCCAGGTGGCATCGTCCCTGCGCGCCACCTGCCGGAAATTAAACATCAATTATATTTTCAAGGCGAGCTACGACAAGGCCAACCGCTCCTCCGCCGCCACCTTCCGCGGCCCGGGGCTGGAGGCCGGGCTGGCCATCCTCGCCGGCATCCGCCGCCGCCTGGCGGTGCCCGTGCTGACCGACGTTCATGCTGTCGAGCAGGTCCGCGCC
>JBEKIA010000179.1:0-8114 GCA_050011995.1 Verrucomicrobiota bacterium | reverse complement strand
TTTCCCCTTCAGTTGTTCCTTGGACACACCGAGAACCAAATCGCATTTGCAAATCGTGGGCCTGTCCAACCCATCAGCCTCATCCAGGATGGCTTCGAATTCGACGGGCTGGCGGGTGGCTCTTTGACTGGAGCAGAACAGCACATTGACTTTGGGTTTGAGGGCGAGGCGGGTTTCCGTGCCAAGAATGACGGCGGGGTGCGGGCCGACTTCTGGGAAAACAAAGGTGTAAATGTCCCACGGTTTCATCGGAAACGCTGTCAGTCGCTAAAATCGGGCCAGCCTTGTGCTGTGACGGCTGCATCTTCCAGCGCATCCCATTCGCTTCCGACTTGACGGTAGGCCTTTTCCAAAGTGCTTCTCGACCACGGTTCAAGGCGGGTCAACCGTCCTCGGCTCTGCTTCCCTGCTTCCTGCTCAATCACCGTCGGCAAGTAGCGGCGTAGCGTGATGCGAATCAGTTCCTGCTTTTTGTGCGGGGTGCGGCGCGCCCCCTCCCGCAGCAGTTGTTGCAATTCAGGCTCGAATCGGACCGGCATCGGCTTTGTCAGCATGGTCAAAATGTAGCAGAATATTATACGAGAGGCAAGATGTTCTTGCGTTGCAGGCGCCTGCGGGCTGCCTCAAACCGCCGTGTGGGCTGCGACGGTTTGCGCCGGTCCGTACACCGGCACGAGATAGGTTTCGTTGAAGTCCAGGCCGGGGAGGTCCAATTTGGCTTCCAATTCCCAGAACACCGGTTTGTCGGCGCTGAATTGCGTCGGTTTCGCATCCGCGGGCAGTTCGTAGCGGAGTTCCACTTTATCCTTGAACGGGAACCCGCGCGGCTGGTCAACAATCCATTTCGCGCTCCAGATTTCATTGTGAATCAATTGGTTGCTTGCATTCTTGCCAGAGCCATGTCTCTCCCACCATTCCTCGACGCAGCGCAGGGTGAAGGTTCCTTTGTTCACGCGGCTGATTCCCTTAAACGGCTGCCAGCGGAGAATGACCGGTTTGGACAGCCGGCAGGGAAAAGAAGCGAACTCAACCCGGGAATGTCCGAATTTGAGGGCGCGACTCAGTTGCCGGGCTGCCTGCCACCACGTCGCCACGGCCGCGAGATCGAAGAGGCCAACCAGGGCCTTGATCATCCACGGACCTTTAATGACGAATGCCCACCAATTGAAAATCAAGAGAAAGACCGTCAGAGCCAGGGCGATGGCGACCGCCTTGGCCAGCCGGGTCCATTCCGACACTTCGATTCCATCGGGATGCCAGGGGTAATCGGCCAGCGCGGTTTCATTCGGATATCGGCGGGCCGCCTCGACGCGCCGGCGATTGGCCGCCATTTGTCTCCAGGCCATGCTCCAAATCCAGAATCCCCCCAGCGCGAAAACCATGCCGGCCACCGTCAACACCCAATAAGGCGCATGGACAGAGGCAGGGTCCACTTTCAGCACTTTCGCGCCCACCAACATGATAGCGGCGCCGGCCACCACAAAAATACCGCCAAAGGCGAATCCACCCGCGCTGGTCATTCCCATCTTGGAGCCGCGCTGTTGGAGGCTTCCGGTTAAACGTCCGGAACCAGCGGGCGAAACTTCGTAGCGGTCGGGTGTCATTTTCCGGCACGATAATCTCCCGGCGAATGGAAAGGAAGGATTCTTTAAGTTCGCTTGCGCACTTCTTCCTTCTTTTCTTCCAGCTCGGCCTGGAACTTTTTGCGTTCGCTGACCAGTTGTTTTTCGATCTGGGCGTACGCTTCCGCATCGCCTTTGGCGGCGGCGGCGCCCAACTCGCCTTTGAGAAAGATTTCGCGCTCGGCGATTTTTGCGGCGTATTTGGAATCCAGCTCGGCCAACTGCTTCTTTTGTTCGCCGCTCAATTTCGCGCCGGGGGCGCTTTTGCCCAGGCGTTCCATGGCCAGTTCGTATGAGGATTTCATGAGTTCAAAGGGTCTTGCTTTTCATTTTTTCTTCCAGGGCATGTCGGGAAATTTTGCCGGGGCGGGCGGCGGCTTGGGCCGGACCGCTTCCAGGGCCGATCCCGCCGCCGCCGGCGCGGAGGGAGGGGCCATGTGGCCGCGCCAGGAAGCGATGCGCGATTGCAAACCGTGGTGTTCGGCGGTTTTTTGGTCGCCGGCCTTCATGTAGGCGCGGGACAAATTGGTGTGGACCATCTGGTCGTTGGGCCGCATTTTTTCCGCCTTGTGGCCCTCGGCAATGGCGGCGGCATAATCGCCCCGGGCGAAATAGGCCCCTCCCAGCGCCAGTTGCGCGTCAAAATAATCCGGGTCTTCCGCCAGGATGGCCTTGAGCCGCTGGATGGCGGCATCGCCATGCCCGGTGCTAAACTGGAACATCGCCTCGTCAAATTGCTCCTGCAAGGTCATCGGCCGCCAATATAGTCCTGTCGCGACGCCAAGGCCAGCCTGGGCCGGGATATTTCACCTGTTTTTTTCGCCACTTGCCGCTTGACGACTTCCGGGGGGTTGGTTAATATGTTCCCGTAGTTAAAACTGTATTGCTGGAGCGGTCCAGCGCGCAAAGTCGGAGAGCCAGGATCTACCGGCTTTTTTATTCCCCACAAGGGGAAGATGAAGAAGTTATGAACGCCGATTTTTTGGCCGTCTTGGAATTCTGGGAGCGGGAAAAAGGGATCAGCCGGGATGTTTTGGTCTCCGCCGTCGTGGAGGCCCTGACCGCCGCCGCCAAAAAGGCGGTCGGCCCGGCCCGGGAATTGCGCTGCGTCATTGACACCAAAACGGGCGACATCAAGGTGTTTGCCAAGCTCGTCGTCTCGGAAAAGGTGACGGCCAAACACGACCAGATTTCCGTGTTCGATGCCCGGCGCATCAAGGCGGACGCGCAACTGGGGGAGGAAGTGGAAGTGGAGGTGACTCCCTCCGGTTTCGGCCGCATCGCCTCGCAATCGGCCAAGCAAGCCCTCATGCAGCAAATCCGCCGGGCGGAAAAAGACCTGATTTTCACCGAATTCAAGGACCGGGTGGGGGATATTATGAGCGGAGTGGTGCGGCGTTTCGAGAGATCGGATGTGACGGTGGACCTCGGCAAGTACGAGGCCCTCCTGCCCAATCGCGAACGGGTGCCGACGGAGGAATACCAGATCGGCGAGCGCATCCGCTGCTACGTCAAGGCGGTGGAAACCGGCCAGCACGGCCCGGAAATCATCCTCTCCCGGGCCGACCCGCAATTTGTCATCAAACTTTTCCAGTTGGAAGTCTCCGAAATCAACGACGGCACCATTGAAATCAAGGGCATCGCCCGCGAGCCGGGCTTCCGCACCAAGCTCGCCGTCCACACCCGCGATCCCAAGGTGGACCCGGTGGGGGCCTGCGTCGGCTTGCGCGGGCAGCGCGTCAAAAATATTGTCCGCGAACTGAACAACGAGAAGGTGGACATCATCAAGTGGGACGCCAACGTCAAGACTTATATCGCCAACGCCCTCTCCCCCGCCCAGCTCAAGGCCTTCACCGTGGACGAACCGCGCCGGCGGGTCAAGATCATGGTGGCCGAGGACCAGCTTTCCCTGGCCATCGGCAAACGCGGCCAGAACGCCCGGCTCACTTCCAAGCTGACCGGCTGGCAAATTGACATCGAGCCGGAGGCCGTCGTCACCCTGGGCTTTGAGGAGAAGGTCGCCCAGGCGGCGCAAAATCTGGCGGCCATTCCTGGCCTGGCCCCCGGCCAAGCCGACATTTTGGTCCATAAAGGCTTTTTGACCCTGGACGATTTGTGCCAGGTGGAAGTGGCCGATCTGGAGCAGATCGAGCAACTCAAGGGGTTTGGCGAGGCGATTGTGGCGGCCGCCAAGGCGGAGGCGGCGCGGCGCATCGGGGGCGACACCGCTCAGAAATAGCGTGAAGTGATGAGATTGGAGACTACAATGTTTGGCAGGTTAAAGCCATGAAACCTTTGTGGTCCCATTGGCAGATTTGGCAAAGCGAGAACTATGCCCGTTCGGATTTACGATATAGCAAAGAGGCTCGGCATCGAAAGCAAGGAGGTCCTTGCCAAGGCCAAGGAACTGGGCATTGCCGCCAGAGTCCCGTCCAGTTCGCTGGATAAGATCACCGGCGAGTTTCTTGAACAACAATTGGCCGCGAGCCTGCCCCCGCCGCCGCCACCCGCAGTCGCACCGCCCACGCCACCCGTTGCCGCGCCGCCGCCGCCCGCCGCCGCTCCGCCGCCGTCTTTGCCCGTCGCTGAAATCGCGCCCGCACCGCCGGCCCCGGTCGCAGAGTTGCCCAAGCCGGCGGAGCCTTCCCCCGTTCCGCAACCGCCCGTGTCGTCGCCGCCCGCCGCGCCCGCCGCCCTTCCGAGCCCGATGGCCGTTGCGCCGGCGGGCATCCTCTCCCCGGCGCCGGCGGAACCAGCGCCGCCGCCTGTCCGCGACCAAGTCGCAGCCCTCATTCCATCCGTCATCGCCCCGCCGCCAGTTCCCATGCCTCCTCCTCCGCCGCCCATTCCCAAGCTCGGCGAAAAAGTGGGCTTTATACATCTGCCCCCCAAACCCGTCCCGCGGACAGCCTCAGAAAAGGCCGCCGCCCGCGTCTCCATCCCGTCGGCGCGGACCGATTCTCGAGGACGCGGCGATCTGCGCGGCGCGCGGGGCGGCGCACCCGCCGCGCCGGTCACGCAACCGGCCCACGCCCCAAGGCCGGCCGCCCAGAAGCCGCCCGCCAAACCGGGCGCGCCGGCGGCGCCTCCGGCCAGGACGCCGGATAAAATTGTCGCGCCCGCCACGGGCGAACTGATCACCCTCAAGCCGCCCATCATCGTGCGGGACTTGGCGGAACACCTGAAACGCAAGCCGTTTCAGATCATTGAAAAGCTGATGGAACTGGGGGTTTTTGCCAGCGTCAACCAATCCGTCGAGGAGGAGATCGCGCGCCAGGTTTGCGCCAAGTTTGGCTTTCGTTTTGAAGTGGAAAAGCGCGTCCGCGGCGGCGGCACCGTCCACGAGATGGACAAGAAAGTCGAATTGGACATCGAGGACAAAACGGAGCAGATGCGGCCCCGTCCGCCTGTGGTCACCATCATGGGCCATGTGGACCACGGCAAGACCACGCTGCTGGATGTCATCCGCAAAGCCAATGTCGCCGCCGGGGAGGCCGGAGGCATCACCCAGCACATCGGCGCTTACACCATTTCCTTTCCGCATCCCGAACGCAAGGGGGAGATTCAGCAGATTACGTTTCTGGACACTCCGGGCCACGCCGCCTTCAGCGCCATGCGCGCCCGCGGCGCCACCGTCACCGACATCGTCATCCTGGTGGTGGCGGCCAACGACGGGGTGATGCCCCAGACCCTGGAAGCCTTGAACCACGCGCGCGATGCCCATGTTCCCATCATCGTCGCTGTCAATAAATCGGACCATCCCAACGCCAGCCCCCTCAAAGTCCGCCAGCAACTTCAGGACAAGGGACTGGTCTCCGATGAGTGGGGCGGCGAGACCATTTTTGTGGATGTCTCCGCCCTCACCGGCAAGGGAGTGGACAAATTGCTGGAAATGATCCTGCTCCAGGCCGATCTCCTGGAACTCAAGGCCAACCCGGACCGCAAGGCCAAAGGCAACGTCATTGAATCCGGCCTCGAAGCCGGCGGCCCCATTGCCACCGTGCTTGTCCGCAAAGGAACCTTGCGCATCGGCGACATCGTCCTGTGCGGCGCTTACTGGGGTAAGGTCCGCGCCCTCATCAGCGAGGAAGGCACCCGCCAGAAAACCGCCGGCCCCTCCGTCGCCGTCAAGATCCTCGGCCTCAACGGCGTCCCCGTCGCCGGCCAGGAATTCAGCGTCATCGAAGACGAGAAAGTGGCGCGCTCCATGGCCGAACAGCGCGAAGAGGAACTGCGCAACCTTTCCACCGAGTCCCGCGCCAAAGTCACCCTGGAAACTCTGTTTGCCACCCTCGACGCCACCCAGGCCAAATGCCTCAAGGTCGTTGTCAAGGCCGACATGCAAGGCTCCGTCGAAGCCATCGTCGAGGCGCTCAAGAAAATCGAAGACGCCCGGGTTTCCCTCGATGTCATTCACAGCGCCGTCGGCACCATCACCGAATCCGATGTCTCCCTGGCCTCCGCCGCCTCCGCCATCATTCTCGGTTTCCACACCCGCATTGATGTCGGCGTCGCCGACCTCGCCAAGCGCGAAGGCGTCCAGATCAAACTCTATTCCATCATCTACGAACTCATTGACGAAGTGAAGGCCTCCATGACCGGCCTCCTCGAACCGGCCCTCAAAGAAGTGGTCATCGGTTCCGCCGATGTCCGCAAACTCTTTGAATTGTCCAAGGGCGGCCATGTCGCGGGCTGCATCGTCAGCAGCGGGCGCGTCGTCCGCGGCAAGGCGCGCGTCCTGCGCCGAAAGAGCCTGATTTACGAGGGCGTCGTGCAAAGTCTCCGCCGTTTCCAGGACGAAGTCAGCGAAGTCCGGGCCGGCATGGAATGCGGCATCCGCATCGAGGGCTTCAACGACATGCAAGTCGGCGACACCATTGACTGCTATACCACCGAAAAAGCCGCCCCCAAATCCTGATCCAAATCCTTTCATCCACCGTAGCTGGATCGCACCCAATCCCATGAAAAATCGCATTTTTGATCCCTGGGGACTCGCCCTGGCCGCCTGGTTCGCCGCCGCCGGCCCCGGTTTCGCCGCCGGCCCGCCGCCCGCTCCGTCGCGTCCTGTCACCAATATCTATCACGGCGTCACCGTCGTGGATAATTACCGCTGGCTGGAAAACTTCAACGATCCGGAGGTCCGGCAATGGAGCGCCGCCCAAAATGCCGCCACGCGCGCTTACCTGGACAATCTCCCCGCGCGTTCCAACATCGTCAAACGCCTTCAAAAGATCCTCTCCCAGACCTCGGCCAGCTACTCCGGCCTCCAAGCCCGCCCCGGCCTCTTCTTCGCCATGAAATTCCAGCCCCCGGCCCAGCAGCCCTGGCTTGTCACTCTCAAGTCGCCCAACGATCCGGCCTCCGAACGCGTCGTCCTCGACCCCAACAAACTCGATCCCAAAGGCGCCGCCACCATTGACTTCGCCGTGCCCTCCCTGGACGGCAAGCTCGTGGCCGTTTCCCTGTCTGAAAACGGCACCGAGAATGGAACGCTTTTCTTCTACGACGCCGCCACCGGCCAGCGACTCCCCGATGAAATCCCGCGCGCGCAGGGCGCGACCGCCGGGGGCAGCGCGGCGTGGAACGCCGACGGCTCCGGCGTCTATTACACCCGCTATCCCGCCGCCGGCGAACGCCCGGAGGCTGATCTGGATTTCTACCAGCAGGTCTATTTCCACCGCCTTGGCACGCCCCTCTCGCAGGACCGGCTGGAATTGGGCCAGGGCCTGCCGCGCATCGCCGAAATCGCCCTGCAATCCAGGGAAGATGGCCGTTACCTCCTGGCCACCGTGGCCAATGGCGACGGCGGCGAGTTCGCCTTGCACCTCCTCGTCCCGGAAGGCCGGTGGATACAACTCACCACCTTCAGCGACCAAATCAAACACGCCGAATTTGGCAAGGACAACTGCCTCTACCTTCTCTCCACCAAGGACGCCCCGCACGGAAAAATTCTCCGCCTCCCCCTCGCCGACCTTCCCCTCAATCTTAATCCTAATCTTAATCTTAATCCTAATCCTCAGCCCAATCCCCCCGTCACGGTACTCTCCGTCCGCCGCGCCCCTCTCCCCATAGTCGTGCCCGCCAGCGAAGCCGTCATTGAAAATTTCTGCCCCACCGCCAACGGCCTTTATGTGCAGGACCTGATGGGCGGCCCCTCCCAAATTCGCTTCATCGGCGGCGCCGGCGTGCTGCGCGTCCCGCTCCAGGACCCCGTTTCCTCCGTCCTGCAAATGCTCTCCCCCAAGGGTGACGAGCTTTTGTTTGAAAGCGTCTGTTACACCGAGCCTTTTGTGTGGACTCAATTTGATGCCGCCACCAGGAAGTCCCGCCGCACCGATTTGATTGAAAAATCGCCCGCCGACTTCGGCGGCGTCGAGGTCATCCGCGAATTCGCCACCTCCGCCGACGGCACAAAGATTCCCATGAACATCATGCGCCGCAAAAAAATCAAGCTGGACGGCAACAACCCCACCCTGCTTTACGGCTACGGCG
>JBEKIA010000178.1:0-8161 GCA_050011995.1 Verrucomicrobiota bacterium | reverse complement strand
CCCTCCCCAAGCGTCAAACTAATATTGGCGATTTTCAGTTCTCCATCGCTTGCCGAGAGGCGCTTCCAGGGCGCCATTCCGATGATGTTTGAATGGCGCCCCCACAGCAGAAGTTGTTTTTGCGCGGAACCTAAATGTCGGCCAGCCGTCCGGTGGAGTCGCCAAAACGGTCCATTTTGTTGGCGCCAACGCGGTCCAGCATGCTCAGGTAGAGATTGCTCATCGGGGCGTCCGGTTGCTTGATGAAGCGCCCGGGTGAAAGAGTGCCGCCGCCCGATCCTGCCAGGATGATCGGCAGGTCCACATGCGTGTGACGGTTGCCGTCGGAGTTGCCGCTGCCATAGACAATCATCGAGTTGTGCAGAAGCGAGTTGCCGTCCACGTCCTGGGTGTTCTCCATTTTTTCGAGGAAGTAGGCCAGTTGCTTGACGTACCAAAGGTCAATCTCGGCCACTTTCTTGACTGTCTCCGGAATGTTGCGGTGATGCGAAAGGCTGTGGTGGCCCTCGGTGATGCCGATCTCCGCGAAGTCGCGATTGCTGCCGTCGCCGGAAATCATGAAGGTGGCCACGCGCGTGCTGTCGGTCTGGAAAGCCAGGTGGAGCATGTCGTACATGAGCCGGACATACTGGGTGAAGCTGGCGGGAATGCCCTCCGGCGTGTCCACGTCGGGGCTTTGCGCGCCCGTGCGGGTTTTTTCCGCGCGCTCGATGCGCTGCTCGATGTCGCGGACGCTGGTGAGGTATTCGTCCAGTTTGTCCTGGTCGCGCCCCGACAGGTCCCTGGCGAGGGCGCGGGAGTCGCTTTGGACGAAATCCAGGACGGAGCGCTGTTGCTGCTGGCGCAGAAGGAGGTTTTGCTTGCGCTCGCCGCGCGCCCCGGCGCCAAAGAGCCGTTCAAAAAGCAGGCGGGGATTGACCTCGGGCGTCATTGGGGTGGTGGGGGAACTCCAGGCCAGGTTATGCTGATAGACGCAGGCGTAGCCGGTGTCGCAGGCGCCGAAGTTCTGCACGATGTCACAGGAAAGTTCCAACGAGCGGAAGGGCGTGATCAGGCCGATCTGCTGCGCCATGATCTGGTCAATGGAAATGCCGGCGTGGAAATCGTTGCCGCCGGTTTTCTTGATGCGCACCCCGGTGAGGAAAGTGCCGTTGGCGCGCGCATGGTCGCCGCCGCCATCGGCGCCGGAAGTGGCGGAAAGATCGGTCAAGCCGCCGAAAACCTGGATTTTGTCCTTGAGCGCGGCGAGCGGCTCCATGGTTTTGTTCAGCGCGTAATCCTTGCCCTGGCCGGACGGCAGCCAACTGGCAGGGATCGCGCCGTTGGGAAAATAAACGAAGGCGGCGCGCAGCGGCGCGCCGCTGGCAGTGGTGGCGCGCAACGCGCCGGCATCGGCCTCGGCGGCCAAAAGGCCGGGTGGCACAATGGATTCCATCGCCGGCAGCGCGAGGCAGACCCCGAGGCCGCGCAGGAACCGGCGGCGGTTTAACAGAGTGGTTTGGGCGGTGGTGCTAGTTGGGTTTGGATTCATGGAGTGGGGCGGGTTGCGGCGCCAGGGCGGTGGTCCTGGCGCCTGGGTTGACGGGATTGACGTTGGGGCGGCGTTTTTGAAAGGGAGCGGATTCCACGATGCCCAGCAACAAGGCGGAGAATCTGCCATCTTCGCGCTCCAGGCTGGCAACGATTTTGTCCACCGTGGGCGCATCATAGTATTCCAGGCCGCGGCCCAGGGCGTAGGTCAGGAGTTTTTCCGTGAGGGTGCGATAGAACTCGGCGCGATGGCCGGTGACGAGGATTCGCTTCAATTCGCGGATGTCGGCGAACGATTCGCCCGACATCAATTGGCCCGAGGCGTCCACGGCCTGGCCTTGCTCGTTGGTGCGCCACAGGCCCAGGGCGTTGAAGTTTTCCAGGGCAAGTCCCAGCGGATCCATGCGGTTGTGGCAGGAAGCGCACAGCGGTTCCTGGCGGTGGAGGGCCAGGGCTTCGCGCTGGGAAGGCACATGGTCCTGTATCTTTTTCACCGCTTCGTCCAGCGCGGGAACATCCGGCGGGGGCGGCGGGGAGGGCGCGCCGAGGATGTTTTCAAGAATCCATTTGCCGCGCTTGACAGGCGAGGTGCGCACCGGGTCGGAAGTGACGGCGAGGACGCTGCCCAGGGTCAACACCCCGCCCCGCGGGTCGTCCGGCGGGAGCATGACCTGGCGCATTTGCGGCCCGGCGACATTGGCGATGCCGTAATACTTGCCCAGCGTTTCGTTGAGAAAGGTATAATCGCTGGCGATCAGTTCCAGGACGCTGCGATTGCTGCGCGCCACATAATCAAAGTAGGCCTCGGCCTCCTGTTTCAAGGCCTCGCGCTGGGCGGTGGTCAACGATTGGGTGGTTTGGATGCCCTCGCGGGCCAGAATCTCAGGGCGGTTGATCGAAGCCTGGAGCACTTCGCGCGACTGCAGCCATTGCCCGGTGAAGTTTTGAACCAACGCTTTGGCGCGCGGGTCGGCGAACATCCGCGTCACTTGCGCCTCCAGATTCCGGCGCAGTTTGCCTTCGCTGGCGAGTTGGAACAATTCATCGTCCGGCATCGTGGACCAGAGAAAATAGGAGAGACGCGAAGCCAGCGCGTACTCGTCCACATCCGCGAATGGCTGGCCCGGAGCGGGCGGCTCCGCTGTTTCGACGCGGAAGAGGAATCGCGGCGCGGCGAGCACGGCGACCATCGCCCGCGACACGCCTGTCTCAAAGGTGTTTCCCGGCACGGTGTAGGTCTTCTCGGCGATGTCCGCCAGTTGATCCACCGTCTGGCTGCTGACCGGGCGGCGAAAGGCTTTGGTGGCGAACCGGGTGAGCACTTCGCCCGCGTAAGCGCGGCGTCCGGCGGGGTCTTCCGGCGGCATGTCGCGCGTGAAAAACCGGTCGTAGCCGGGCGGGTTGACCCAGTCGTTGGTCGCCAGCGGTCCGTACACCGAGACGGTCAGAATCTTGTAATCCATCTTCGTCGTCTTCTTCAGGTCCAGGAATACGGGGGCAATGGCGAAGGAGATGTCGTGATCGCCTTTCTCCCAATGGAGCGGCCGTTCATCGGTGTAGAACTCGCAGTCGTACCAGATATACTCTTGGTGGAAGAACTCCTGGCCGTCGGTTTTGATGGAAATGGTGCAGTGCTGCTTGTCCGGTTTGGCGGTGCCGTCCACCATCGTATAAATCTCGACCCGGTAGTCGCCGGCCACCCGCGCGTTAAAGCGGCGGCTGACCACCCGGTTCTCGTAAAAGTCCATCGGATCGCCGTTCTTGGAGCCGTCGGCGGTGAGGAACTCCTTGCCGGTGGCGAATTGCAGCGTGAGCGCGCGGGGGGTGACCGGCACGGATTTGTTGACAACGAATTGCGCGGCCTCCAGGAACTTCTCCATGCGCATGGGCGAGAGGGATTGAACTTCCCCAATGGTGTCGAAGCCGTAGCCGACATCGTCGGCCGGGAAGGCGGCCTCGGTGTCGTAATCCAGGCCCATCAGGTCGCGAATGGTGTTGCGGTACTCCGTGCGGTTGAGGCGGCGGATGGTGACCCGGCCGGGATCCAAGTGCTGCGGATCAAGGCCAAAGGCGGCGAATTCGATCCATTGGTCGAGCGTCTGCTGCGCGTCGGGCGGCAGGCGCTTGTGCTTCGGGGGCGGCGGCATGAGGCCGGCCCGGGTGTTCTTGAGCACTTTCTGCCAGAGTTCAGGATTGTGCAAAATCTGATCCTCGGTCTTTAACATGTCGAAGGCGACATTGGCCCGGCTCTCCCCGTCGCCGTGGCAGTCGTAGCAATGCTCTTCCAGGATGGGTTGAATCTTCTGGTGAAACTGCGCCAGGGCCAGGTCTTGGGAGGACGCGGAGGAGACGCCGGCGTCGGCGGCTATTGTTGGGAAAGCGCAGCCCGCCACGGCGCAGAACAAGGCGGCCATCACGCCGGGCAACCTCGCGCGGCCCATCGCGCCAGCCGTGCCGGCCGTGATTTCAATTCGAGGACGCATCTTGCCATTCAAACTACATTAGGGGCCTGCAAGTTGCAAGTTAGAATCTATTATTAAAAACGCCGCATTTCTTGCCCTCACCGCAAACCGTCAGAGTCGCTCCTTTTTGCGAAGATTTTGCCACGGATGGCACGGAACGAATTTATTTCAAATTAAGACACTGCCAGTTTTCCTGGTGCTTCGACGTTATTTGTGGGTTCGGTAAGATGGGAGGCTTGGCTCGGCAGGAGCCTCGCCCTGCCCAGCCGGGGATGGCAGGGGGAGCCTCCCGGCGAGCCATCTTTGCCCAGGGCCTTTCCAGTCACTTGGCCGCCGGCTTGTAGTCCTTCCACAGCCATTCCAGGGCTTCGGGCAGGGTTTGTTGTTTGACGCCGCCGTCGGTGTGCCCGGCGTTGCGGGCAAAAACAAACTGGTAATGATAGCCCTGGCCGGCCAGAGCCTTGGCCATGCTCTCGTTGGCGGCGACCCAGTCGTGCATGTTATCGCGCATGATGTTCGGATTCAAAAGGTCCCGGTCGCCGACTTCCATCCAGATTCGCAGCGGCTTGGCCGGGTTGTCCGGGATGAGGTGTTCATGAAATTCCCACGCGCCGTGCGGGGTTTCAGCGTTGTATGGCCACTGCTGGTTGACGTAGGTGCCGGAATAGGTCAGAACGCGGTGGTAGAGGTCAGGATGATACCACGCCATGATGAAGGCCGCCGAACCGCCGGAACTGCCGCCCATCGTGGCGCGGCCGTCGGGATCTTGGGTCAACTTCACATTGCATTTGCTTTGCACGAGCGGCAGCACCTCTTTCTCGACGAACTCCGCATACAGCCCGGACATGGTGTCGTATTCCAGTCCGCGCTCGCTGCCCTGGGCGTCGCCGCCGCCGTTGCCGATGGAGATGCCAATCATCACCGGCGCGCGGTGGCCGGCGATCAGATTATCCAAAGCCGTGAACAGCGCCCGGTCGGGTCCGTCCGCCCCGACGATGAAAGGCGCGGCCGTGCCGGGGACATATTGTTTGGGCACATAAACCGCCACCCGGCGCGTGTAGGGAGCCGGGTGGCTGGTGCTCACCACCAATTTGACGGGGTTGGCGGGATCCACCGCGCCAAAAGTATTTGGCTCGCGGGTTATGCCGGGATAAATTTTGCTGTCCGCCGAACTCAGGGTGAAGTCATAGACCGTTCCCTGCGGCGCCCCTTCCTGGGCGGTCATTTCCGGGGCGCGTTTGTGAGTCGGGCCAAGGATGAAGTTTCCGTCCGCATCCGGCGGCGGGTTGGCGCCGTCGGGCAGCTCCCTGGCCGTGACAAATCCCGGCGTGTTCGGGTCGCGGGCGGGCGGTGTTGGGCGCGTTGGGCGCGCCGCCGCCGGCGGTGTGGAACCCGGCGTCTGGGCCAACGCCGGATTTGCGCCAGCCATCAGGCCGATGCAGAAGGCCAGGCGCCATAGTTTCGTATTCATGGCATCAACCCGGGGTGGCATTTATTTCGCCGGTTCCACGGGGTAGCCCTTCCAGACAAATTCCAGGGCTTGCGGCAGCGTTTGGGCGATCACCTTGCCGTCGGTGTGGCCGGCGTTTTTGGCGTAAATCAACTGGTAGTGATAGCCTTTGGCTTTGAGAACATCCGCCATGCGGATGTTGGCGATGAGCCAGTTGTGGAAACCGGCGGAGGCGGAAGTCGCGCCATTGTCATTCTGCCCGACCTCCAGCCAGACGCGCAACGGCTTGGCCGGGCTTCCCGGAATCAGGTGTTCGTGATATTCCCACGCGCCGTGCGGGGAGTCGGCGTCGGCATGTTGGTTGACATAGGTGCCGGAGTAGGTCACCACGCGGTGATACAGCTCCGGATGAAACCACGCCATGGTGAACGCCGCCGAGCCGCCCGAACTGCCGCCCAGCGTCATGCGGCCCTCCGGGTCCTTGGTCAGCGTCACGCCGTAGTCTTTTTCAACCTTGGGCAGAATTTCCGCCTCAATGAACTCGGCATTTTTGCCGGAGACCGTGTCGTATTCCAGGCCGCGCTCGCTGCCGCCGCCGTCCCCGCCGCCATTGGCGATCATCACCGCGATGATGGCCGGCAGACGATGGCCGGCGATCATGTTGTCAAGGATGTTGGGCAGTTGATTGTTCCTCGCGCCATAGGCATCCGCCGACACGATGACCGGCGCGGGCGTGCCGGGGACATACTGGCTGGGAATATAGACCGTCACCCTGCGGGCGGGCGTGGCGCCGCGCATGCCGGCGCCGGGATAAAACTTGCTGTCGGCTTCGTTAATCGTGAAGCTCTCCACCCTGCCCTTGGGCGCGCCTTCTTTGGGCGTCTGCTCCGGGGCGGGGGCATACGTCGGTCCAATGAAATAATTCCCGTCGCCGGCGCCGGGCGTCCACGCCGGAAGGTCGGCGAGCCTGGCGATCTCCGCCTCATCGGCGGCGCTCAACGGGCCGCCCAGGTTGCCGCGGCCGCGTCTGGCCCCGGCGGGGGCGTTGGTTGGCGCGGGATTGGGGGATTGCGCCGCGTCTTGTGAGAAAGTTGAATCCGCGCCCGACAGCAGGCAGAGCAGCGCGGCGCCACAGGTTATGTTGACAATCTTCATTTTTATCCTTTCACGCGCCAAAGGAATCGCCTGCAGCCAGGCCAAACAACGGCTGGCTGCAATCACGAAACGACAACTGGCTGCGACTTTTGATCATAGTAGCATATCCAGCCGGGGAGGCCAATGCAAAAAAACCGCGTGAAGAACCGCGTGAAGAGGGCTTTTGGGTTCCCTTTCCGCTGCCGAAAGCCTGACGTCACTTCCCGGACCAGGGGGCTTTTTGGCTTCCTCCTGTCCCTTTTTGCAATGCGCTCCGTTGGAATCACGCAATCCAGCGAAGATTTTCTCCGCGGAGGCCTGAGTGCGCGGAGAAACGGCTTTTGACAGGATGAACAGGATGAACAGGATTTACAGGATTAAGAACGGAATCACAAAAGAGAATTCCCATCTTCATCCTGTTCATACTGTTCATCCTGTCAAAATTCAACGGCGTTTATTGGCTTTACCGTTTGGCGAACACGCCCCCGGATAAGCGGAAGTTTCTGCGAAAAAGCCAACTCTGGTCGGAAGATTTCACGGCCAAGCTGTTTTACAACGTCGAGTTCTGGCTTGAACGTCTGCCGAAACTGATCGGCCTTCGTGAGGATAACGCAATTGTAATTCCCAATTCCGGGCTTGACCTCTGCTAATGTCAATACTTATATTACAATCTCATGGGTGACCCCTGCGCGCTCGAACGGGACATCGTTTGCAAGCCTGCTCTTGGTTCAATTTGGCAATAGGGGGAACGGACCATGAGCGCGGCAACCTGTAATGGGTTTGGAAGTCCGGATGCTCCCGGCAGAGAGGTCTGTCAGGATAAAGGGCAAAATGGTCGGAGCGACAGGATTTGAACCTGCGACGTCTTGGTCCCAAACCAAGTGCTCTACCAGGCTGAGCTACGCTCCGGCACGACAGGCCCCCCATCATGGCACAACTCGCCGCCGTTGCAAGGGGAACGGCACCGGATTGGCAATGCGCGCCGCATTTCACTTTTTTGGGTTTTCTTTCTTGGTTCCTCGACATTTTCAGTGGATCTGATCGCGCGATTCCGGCGGAGCGCGCGCGTCCCGCGCGCCGTGTTTGGCGTCCCGCCAAACACATCCGGCCTGCCTTCTCCTTTCGGTCAATCCTCGGAACACTCCAGAGGAGCCAATCTGGGAAGGAGGGGGGCGCGAGACGCGCCTCACAGCGATCGGGACGATCGCGCTCCCCCAATGCCAAATGCATGGTCACTGCCGGAATATCCGCGAATTTTTTCTTCAAAAGTCTATTGACGAATAAACTCTCAGTTTCCCGCGGGAGCGGGCGGCGCGGCCACGGGCCGCTCCAGCGGCAGCCCGCAGGCCGCGCGCAATGGCTTGATTGACTCCCAATACGCGGCATCTTCCAGGCAGAACATGCGCGGGTCCTTGGCCATCTCGGCCGCATTCATTCCACCGCGCCCGCCGCCGCCGCCGCCGCCGCCTCGGCGGGCTGGCGCGGCGGAGGCGTCGGCCGCCACTGCCGGCGTCCGGCTGTCAAACACAGGGCTGCGGGCCGATGCCCACGGCATGTAATAACACCATTTGGGCTGCGTCTTGTA
>JBEKIA010000177.1:0-13476 GCA_050011995.1 Verrucomicrobiota bacterium | reverse complement strand
GGAGTTGTTGACAAGTCATTTTTTCGCCGCCGCCAAAGTTCTTCACCGTTGGCTGCGGAGGAGGGAACGAGAGTCCTCCTCGCCACCGGTGAATAACTTTGGAGGGACTATAAGCGCGCGCGCCCTCGCGTGCAGGGTGCAGCGCCCTCGCTGAACCCAACCCACCGATGTCAGCGACGAGGGCGTCGCTGACCGCACGCGCGGGCGCGCGCGCTCCCCAAATCAGGACACACCCGCCGGACTGATGGCACCGCGCGCGGAGCATGGAAAATCCGGGTTAACGGGACCGCCTCTGACCCATTGCATTGGGGCGCATTTTTTCCTTGACAATTCTGGCTTACATGCTAAACTTGGGAGCGTGATGATAGGGCGCCGATGGCCGAATGCGGGCGGGATGAAGATCCCGGCCCGTGGGGATTGTTCTGGAGCTTCAGTTTTCCGGCCGCACTCCGCCATTCCGCCCGGAGTCTGCGTTCCAGTTCAATTCCACTTAATTCCACTTAATTCCACTTGGTTCCACTTGGTTCCACTTGGTTCCACTTGGTTCCACTTGGTTCCACTTCCCGGCCCCCTCGGGGGAGGCTCCCATGCGCAAGGGCATTTTTTGTATGCATCAGTCATCGGTGGCAGGGAGCGCACTCCGTGAGCGCCGCGGCGGGCAGGGGACTGCCCGCCCAACCTTCCCCCGCCGACACCGGCGCATAGTTTTTTTTGCATTCTCCCTTTTGCAATCCGGCATGGGCATTCTACACTGCCGGACATTATGACGATCCAAGTGGCTGTTCTCTGCGACGCGGCAGCCGACTACAACAGCAAGCTCAACCTGCTGGGCACTTTCGACACCATCCTGGTTTCGCAACTCCCCGCCCAGCACCCCCAATGTTCCATCGCCCTGCGCATCGCCTTTGACCGGGGCGAGGAAGGGACGCACCAGTTGTCCATGAATTTCGTCAACGAGGACGGCCAGCCGATCATGCCGGCCATGAATGTTCCGGTGGAAATCGTGTTCCCTGCCGACGCCACGTTCATGTCCCGCAATTTCGTGGTCAACATCCAGCAGTTGAAGTTCGAGCAGGCCGGGCTTTACGCCATTGACTTGTCCATGGATGGGCGCTCCTTGTCGTCCATCCCCCTGGCCGTGAAAATGATGGAGCGAAAAGAACCCGCCTGAACCCTGTAGCGGCGGTCTGTGACCGTCGCAAGACCGCCGTGCCAAAATCCGCCGCCATGACCGCCGCGCCTTAATCCATCCATGCCGGAAACCAACATGACCCATCTGCTGGAACGAAGCTTGGAACGAAACCGGCTCGCCCATGCCTATCTGTTTTCCGGCGATTCGCTGGAGGAACTGGAAGCCGTGGCGCGAACCCTGGCCCAGGCCCTCAATTGCGCGTCCGCCCGGACCGCCGCCAAACGGTCCCTTCATTCCTGCGGCCGGTGCGATTCGTGCCGGAGGATCGAACGGGATGCCCATCCCGACGTCCTGTGGGTGCGCCCGGAATCCAAATCGCGCGTCATCACCATTGACCAGATGCGGGACTTGATGAGGACGGTGCATTTGAAACCGACGGCGGCGGAATTCAAAGTCAGCGTGGTGGTGGCGGCCGACCGGCTGAACCCGCAGGCGGGCAACGCATTCTTGAAAACTCTGGAGGAGCCGCCCGCCGATTCCATTCTCGTTCTTCTGACCACCGAGCCGCAACGGATTTTGGAAACCATCCTGTCGCGCTGCCTGCGCCTGAGCTTCGGCGGCGACGGGGCGGGGACCCGCGCCAAACACGCGGCCTGGCTGGCCGGCTTTAGCGAACTGGCGGCGCGGTCCGGGCGCGGCTTGATGGCGCGATACCAGTTGCTTGGCCTGATCATGAAAAAGCTGGCCGAGCAAAGGGCTGAGATTGAAAAGTCACTGGCCGCCCGCTCGCCGCTGGAGCAATACGATGACCTGGAACCCGGCACGCGTGAAAAGCTGGAAGACGAATTGACGGCCGCCATTGAATCCGAGTATCGCCGCCAGCGCGGCGAGGTCCTCGGCGCCTTGCACTGGTGGTTGCGCGATGTCTGGCTGCAAACGTTGCAGGCTGGCGGGGGGATGTTGTCTTTTCCCGATCTGAAGGCGGCGGCGGCGGCCGTGGCCGCGCGGATTTCGCCCGCCGAAGCGATGCGGAACCTGGAGCAACTGGACCGCCTGCAACGCCAGCTCCACTCCAACGTGCAGGAGGCGCTCGCCTTGGAGGTGGGCTTGCTCAAGCTCAAGTTGTAGGTTCCGGTTCCCAGCCCATGCAGACGACCCCGGCATCCAGGACATCGAAGCCATCCCCGCCGCGGGAGACCCCCGCCCGGCCGCTCCTGTTCATGGTGTTGGCCGGGGTGTTTTTCCTCATTACGGTGGTCAAGTTTGGCAACCCGGTCATCTTGGACGCCATTGTAACGCCACCGAACGGCTGGCTGGACGCCATTTTTGGCATCTCGACCTACTCGTGGCAGTCGAAATGGGGTTATCCGCTGATGATCCCGGTGATTGTGGCGGGGCTGTTCGCCATCCGCTGGAAACCATACGCGGGGAAATGGCCCTGGCTCCTGCTCCTGCCCATGCTCTGGCTTGGCTGGGAATTCGTTTCGGCCACCGCCAGCATTTCCCCCAAGCTGACCGGGCTGACACTGGCTCATTTTTCGGCTTGCGCGGCATTCTTCTATTTGGGGTTGTTTGTCTTGCGCGGCGCGCGCAATCCCTGGCCGGTCTGGGCCGGGCTGGGTCTGGCGCTTTGCTGGGTCCTGCATATTGCCATGGCCCAGCACTTTGGCGGCTTGGAGGCGACCCGGAAGATGGTGATGGAAGGCAGGTTATATATATCGCCGGAGCTTCTGAACGATCCCGCCTATCGGGCGAGATTACAAAGCGATCGCATTGAAGGCTCGTTCATGTATCCAAACGCCCTGGCCGCGGGTCTGCTGCTGCTGCTGCCGGTCACCCTGGTTTTCCTGTGGCAGGCGACGCCCAAGGTGCGGGCTGGAATTCGGGCCTTGTTCGTCACTATACTCGGGGGGTGCGGACTGGCCTGTTTGTATTGGTCCGGCTCCAAAGCGGCCTGGCTGTTCATGGTTCTTTTAGGCGTGATCGCGCTCGGCCATTCGACCCTGCGGAAGGCTTGGAAGCGGATCTTGATTTATGGTTTGCTGGCGCTGGGACTCATCGGTTTCACCATTATGTATATGGAATCTGCCGCGCGTGGCAAGAGGAGCATGGAGGCGCGGTTGGTCTATTGGCAGGCCGCGTTGCGAAATTTCCGGCAACATCCCATCCTCGGCACCGGGCCGGGCACTTTTGGCCCTGCTTATGATAAAATAAAACCTCCCAACGCCGAATTTGCGCGGCTGACGCATAATGATTATTTGGAACAAGCTTCAGATTCTGGAATTATAGGGTTTTTGACGTTCACAGGCCTGACAATGGGGTCAATTGCATATCTATATCGTTATAGATTATTGAAAAAAGGCAGTTTTTATATGGTCAGATTTGCCGTTTGGCTCGGTTTATTGGGGCTGTTCTTGCATTCCGGTATGGAGTTCAATTTGTACTATCCAGCATTGGCTTGGCCTGCTTTTTTTCTATTAGGATGGCTTTGGGGATTGGAGGAGGAGTGATAAGGTTGAGCGACCAAGTTTTCATCGTCACAATTCATCCTGCCTTTTGCAATCGTTATCGTTATAGATTCAATGCTTTGGCTCAAAAGTGGTGAAAAATGCCTGTTCTCCGCTGCGTTTTTTGCAGCCATCGCGGCTGATTTTGTCCTTGACGGCTGGTTTTCGAGCCTCTATTCTCGGCGGCGGCGAAAGTCATGTTCAAAGCAGAGTCGTTGTTCGACTGCTGCTTTTTTGTTCAATGCAAATCAAGAAAACAGGCACTTTTAACAAAGTCCGCTTCCAAAAGGAGGACGCATGGATTTGAAGGACATCAAGGCCATTATAGACCTAATGCGGAAGAACAACCTCTCCGAGTTCGAGATGGAACGCCAGGACTTCAAGATCAAACTCAAGCGAGCCGCCGGCGTGGCTCCGGCAGTCGAAGAACCCGGTTACTATCCGGTTGCCCCGGCCGCCCCTGCTCCGCTTCCGATGTCCGCCCCGTCGGCGCCGGCGGCGGCGGCCACGGCGGCGGCGGCGGCAGGACCGCCGTCGCTGGAAATCGAGTCACCCATGATCGGCACGTTTTACCGGGCGCCTTCGCCGGAATCGCAACCGTATGTGGAAGTGGGGAGTGAAGTGAACCCCGAAACCATCGTGTGCCTCATTGAGGCGATGAAAGTGATGAATGAAATAAAGGCCGAAGTCAAAGGCGTCGTCACCCACATTCTAGCCGAAAACGCCAAGCCGGTTGAGTTTGGCCAACCGCTGTTCCGAATCCGCCCGGCCTAGCCCCCAGGACGCCGGCTGGACACGTTTCCAAACATGTTTGAAAAAGTCCTCATTGCCAACCGCGGGGAGATTGCGGTTCGCATCATTCGCGCCTGCAAGGAATTAAACATCCGCACGGTGGCGGTTTATTCCAAAGTGGACATGGATTCCATGCATGTGCAGATGGCCGATGAAGCCGTTTGCATCGGACCGGGACCGAGCAACGACAGTTACCTGCGGATTGACCGCATTATATGCGCGGCGGAAATCGCCGACGTGGATGCGATCCATCCCGGTTACGGCTTCTTGTCGGAAAACCCGCATTTCGCCGATATTTGCGAGAATTGCAACATCCGGTTTATTGGCCCCAGTTCCCGCGCCATGAACGCGCTGGCGGACAAGGCGGCCAGCCGCACCCTCGCCAAGAAAGCCGGCGTCCAGACGTCGCCAGGCTCGGAAGGGGTTGTGGAAAACGAGCAGGACGCCCTGGCGGTGGCCAAACGCATCGGCTACCCGGTCATGATCAAAGCCATCGCCGGCGGGGGCGGGCGCGGCATGAGGGCGGCCCATAACGACGGCGCGCTGGTCAAGGGCTACCATACCGCCCGGAGCGAGGCGGAGAAGGCCTTTGGACAATCGGGGGTTTATATCGAAAAATTCATCGAAAACTCGCACCACATTGAGTTTCAAATCTTTGGCGACAGCAAAGGCAATTACATCCACCTGGGGGAACGGGATTGTTCCATCCAGCGGCGCAATCAAAAGCTGGTCGAGGAAACGCCGTCGCCGCTGCTGGAAACCAAATTCAAGGACCTCCGCAAGAAAATGGGCAAGGCCGCCATCCGCATCGCCGAAGTGGCCCATTATACCAAACCAACGCCGGCACGGTGGAGTTCCTGGTGGATGAGGAGGGCCGCTACTACTTCCTGGAGGTCAACAAGCGCATCCAGGTCGAACACCCCATCACCGAGGAAGTCACCGGCCTGGACCTGGTGAAAATGCAGATCGCCATTGCCATGGGCGAGCCGCTGCGCGTCCGGCAGGGCGACATCCACTTCCGAGGACACGCCATCGAATGCCGCATCAACGCGGAAGACCCCTTCGATGACTTCCGGCCCTGCCCCGGCCGGGTGGCCATGTACTACGCGCCGGGCGGACGCGGCACCCGGGTGGACAGCCATGTCTATGCCGGGTACTCCATCCCGCCCAACTACGATTCGATGATCGGCAAACTGATCGCGCACGGCAAAGACCGCCGCGAGGCGATGGACATCATGAGCCGCGCCCTGACCGAATACCTGATCACCGGCATCACCACCACCATTGCCTTTGAACAAGCCATTTTGCAGGACCCGAATTTTCGGCGCGGCACCTACTCGACCGGTTTCCTCGAGCAACTCCTCGGCGGCGCCCGCCGCGAATTGCTCGAAGAAAACGTGTGATTTTCAGCTTGGACACTGACCTCGAAACGCCAGTTAAAATGAAGTCGATTGAATTGAACATGCCCGATGACGTTTATGAGAAATTGGAAAGCCTGGCGTCACACGACCGTCAATCGGTCAGTGCGTTCGCCCTGCGGAAGCTCGAAGAATTCGCGCGCGCCTTCGAGGATTTCAGGGAACTGGAGCGGCGCGCGCGGCGCGGCAAGCGCGAGAATTTCCAGTCGGCCATGGCCAAGGTCCCGAATGTGCCGCCAATCCCGGGCGATGAACTGTAATGCCATTGCAGCGGCGTATTCGCAGGCAAACCGTCCAGAAGAAGAGCGCGGAGTACGGCGAAGGAATTTTGTCCGCGATGGGGACACAATTGACCCAGGGGTTTGCCTGGGGATTCGGCAACCAAAAAGATGTCCATGACCAAATCCGCCCAACAAAGCGTGGTCCGCTCCATTTCCCGGAAGCGCGAGCAAATCGCCACTCTCCGCGAGGAACTGGAGGATTTGGACGATTATCTGGATCTGACCGAAGCGCGTCTCCGCGACGAAGGCAAACCGCGCCTCACCCACGCTGAAGTCAAAAAACGCTACGCCGTGAAATAGTGAGGCTAGATAAGGAATCGTTTGCTAAATGTCGTGAAATGCTTGCCCACCACATAAAAAAATCCGGACAAGATGAACAAGGAAAAAATGAATTAGAAAATCCTTAGTGGTAACTCTTCCATTGCGATCCTTATTAATTTGACTTTCAAAGAATATGTGCTATCTTAGCATACTAAGATAAATTCCAAAAATGAAAACAGCGAGCTAAACAGCAATGAATGGCATGGTAAAATCCAAGTCTGACAAAAGATACACCCGCGACAGGAGGCACCTTGGCGTACTACCAAATGGGATGAAAGGCCGTGTGCGTCGCACGGGCGACGAGCTGCGGAAACGGTGCAGTTTGCCCCTGAAAGAGTCCGCCTGTTCAATCCAGCCTGGCAACGGAATAAGCGAACAATGCGCCAAAGAAGCAACCGGATTCAACCTCGGGCTCCGGGTGAATGTTTCAATCCAGCCAACCATTTTAACGTCATCGTGGACATGTGCGCTTAAACGCTGCTTACTCAGCGCCTTCGCCTTGCTTGTGTTCCAGACGATAATTGCAGGGGACGTGCTCAAATTTCTTTTGACCATGCTGAAATTGTGCTGGCCTTGCAACCGAATAGGCAAGGGACTATAGGCGTACATTTGCCCTTGCCTTTTTTTGCGGAAAAGTTAATTATGAGAATCGAATGGACGCCCAATCAGGCATCCGCCCCTAATTTGGGGGGCAACGAAAACGAACCAGGAAAGATACCTTATGAAAACCATTAAATTGCCTCTTTTGATGATCGGCCTCTGCGTTTTCCATTTTACATCGCAAGCGCAAACGAATGGTTTTATCACAAATGGCCTGATTGCGTATTATCCGCTGAATGCGACGGCCAATGATCAGAGCGGCAATGGAAACAACGGGAGCGTTTTCGGCGCAACTTCGGCCACCAATCGTTTTGGTTTCCCTGGAATGGCCTACCAATTTAACGGAACAAACAGCTACATATCGGCAAATGTGCCGAACCTTCCAACGGGTTCAGCACCTCGAAGCATTTCTCTATGGGCCAAAGCGCAAGCTCCCATGTCTTCCGGGATTTGTTTGCTCTTTTGGGGAACAGGCCAAAACCGAGAGGGCTTCGGGATCATAAATAACGGTGCCCCTCTCACATGGCAGGGGCAAACATGGGGTGGCGGAGATGATGTCAACTCAGGCGTGGTTGTGGATACTAACTGGCATCAAATAGTCGTCGTCTATAGCGGTTCAGTTCTTTCAATATCCATTGACGGAGTACAAAAGGGAACTCTTTCTGAATCAATCGACACGCCTCTCTCTCCTCTCACAATAGGAGCGGATACGAATGCAAATGCACTACAGTATTTTGCTGGCACAATAAATGACGTTCGAATTTACAACCGCGCACTTTCAACGCAAGAAATATCCGCACTCTATGAGGCGGAATCAACAACAACATCAGCCATTATTCTACTTCCATCAATCAGCTTTCAAGGGATAGTAGGAGAACCTTATAGCATTCAATACACCACTAACCTTATTACGCCGAACTGGACCGCCTTAACAAACTTTGTTTTGCAAACAACCAATTACCTCTTTCCTGATACTAGCTCGGTCGGGCAACCCCAAAGATTTTATCAGGTTGCTCCACAATAAAAATGAAGTTTATTCCCCTACCAACCAGGCAGTTTCCTTGAAACCACTCGACCAGTGCCGGCTTTATACTTTTGTTGACACGGCCTTTCTGCGGGGGCGGGCGGCGGCGGCGGTGGCGGAGCAGCTTTGCCGGGGCGGCTCGGACTTGATTCAATTGCGGGCCAAGGATTGTCCGCCGGAGCAGGTCCGCCAACTGGCCGGGGAAATCCAGCCGGTGTTGCGGCGCGCCGGCGTGGGTTTGGTCATCAACGATCATTGGGACATCGCGCGGGAAATGGGCGCGGATTTTTGCCATTTGGGGCAGGACGATTTTTTCGGAGCCGGGTTCACGCGCGTCTCGCAGCTTGCCGCGTCGCCGTCGCCGCCTCTCGTCGGTTTGAGCACTCATGCGCCGGACCAGGCCGCGCGCGCGCTGGACGCCGGGCCGGCCTACATCGCCGTCGGCCCGGTTTACGCCACCGGGACAAAGCCCGGAGCGCGGCCCGTGACGCTGGAGTATGTGCGCTGGGCGGCGGCGCGGGTGAAGATTCCGTGGTTTGCCATCGGGGGCATCCACCTGGGAAATCTGGAGGAAGTATTGCGGGCGGGAGCGGAACGGATTTGTGTGGTGTCGGCCATCCTCAACGCGCCGGACATCGCGCAAGCCTGCCGGGAATTTAAGAAAAGGTTGCAGGCTGGACAAACTTCGTTGCCTATTGCACCTTTGAGTTAAGACCCTGATTATGAGTCATCCTATTTATCGAGTGACCGCCTTGGAGCATCTGGAACCGTACACGTTGCGGGTCGGTTTTGACGATGCCACCGAGCAAGTCATCCATTTCCTGCCAGTGCTGGCTGGCGCTCTCTATGGACCTCTGCGCGATTTGACCTTATTCGAGCAGGTGCGGATTGATCCGGAGGCCCATACGCTCGTCTGGCCCAATGGCGCGGATTTCGATCCGGAGACGCTCCACGACTGGCCGCGATATGCCGATGCGTGGCTCGCCCGCGTCCGCCAGTGGTCGCTAAACCTGGCTGATCTGCCGGGTCAAATTGCGCATTAATTGCATTTTCTCCCGACTTCGGCGCCTGGCGGAGCAATACGTTAATGTTGGTTCGTCATACTTGAATATTGAATTGATACCATGAGCGTCTTAATTGTTGGCTCGACGGCGCTGGACTCGATCAAGACACCGAAGGCGGAAAAACCGCGGCTGCTCGGCGGATCGGCCAGCCACGCGGCGGTGGCGGCCAGTTTTTTCGCGCCGGTCCGCCTGGTGGGGATCGTGGGCGATGATTTTCCCGCGCGCTACCTGAATCTGTACCGCAAACATAAGATTGACCTGGAAGGCCTGCAGATCGCGCCGGGCAGGACGTTTCACTGGTCGGGCGAATATGAAGTCAATATGAATCATCGCCGGACCCTGGCCACCGAGCTGGGCGTTTTTGAAACCTTCCTCCCTCGGCTGCCGGAATCGTACCGGGACAGCCCGTTTGTTTTGCTGGCCAACATCGCGCCCGCGTTGCAGGGCCACGTCCTGGACCAGATGCGCCGGCCGAAATTTGTGGTGGCGGACACGATGGATTTGTGGCTGAACATCGCCCTGGCCGATCTGCTCAAGCTGCTCAAGCGGGTGGATGGTTTTGTGCTCAATGAGAGCGAAGCGCGGCAATTGGCGCAGGAGGACAACTTGGTGCTGGCCGCCAAAAGGATCCACCGTCTCGGCCCCAGGCATGTTATTGTCAAGAAGGGCGAACATGGCGCGATCCTCTCTTCGGGGGGCAAGCTTTTCCTTTCACCCGCCTTCCCGCTGTCACGCGTGGTGGATCCGACGGGAGCGGGTGACTCCTTCGCCGGGGCCATGATGGGCTGGCTGGCCGCCGCGCGCGGCCCGGTCGAGGCCAATCTGCGCCGCGCCCTGGTTTACGGCAGCGTGGTGGCGTCGTTTTGTTGCGAGGGCTTCGGTCTGGCCGGCACGACGCGCGCCAGCCGGGCGGCCATCGAAAAACGGGCCGGGGCCTTGCGGGGGCTGACCCGGTTCTGAGGATGCGTCAATACTGCCGTTCAGTCCAGCAGGCTCCGGTAGGCCCGGGGGATGAGGCTGATATCGGTCGAGGCGTTGGAATGGATGATTTCCCCCCGGCTGGCGGATTCCACGTCGTCTATATAGTGATACTCGCCGCCGTTGTCTCTCCACATTTCCCGGATCTCCGTTCGATTGGTCACGACCGGAAGCACGCCGTCAAAAGGATCCGAGGGGAGCTTCCGGGCCTTGTCCAGTTGTTCCGGGGAAAAGACGCCGCCCAATTCCTTCCACATTTGCGCGCGCAAGGCCTTCACGCGCGCCACATCCGCCTCCGCCAGGGGCTTGACCGTGACATGGACATGGCCGGCCGCATCCCTGGTATGGGAGACATAGTTGCTGTGGATCTGTGAAAAATCCTGGCCGGCGGTATGAATAATGGCATTGACCACCTGGACCTGGTCCGGGCTGAGTTGCAAATTCGTCACCGCCCGCGGCGCCAGGCTCGGCCCTTCCAGCGTGTTGGTAAAAAAACCAGCGTCAAAACCAGAGCCGAAACCGCGGCCAAAACCAGGGTTGGGGCCGCGGGCGAAAGCTCGCGGCGCGCTATTGGTAACGGTACGGGTAATGATCTTGGGATTGGCCAGATTATGGAAAAGGGCGTAAGCCAGCCCGGCGATCAGGACCAGCGCGCACAGCATGGCCACTTGATAGACCACGGCCATTTTCCGGCTGCGGACGGCGGCGGTGGCCGGGGCGGAAAGAGTCTCCACCTGGGTGAGGATTTCGCCGGCCTGCTGGTAGCGGCGGTCCGGTTCCTTTTCCAGGGCGCGCAGCACCACTTGGTCCAGGCGCGCGTCCGTGTGGGCTTTTTGCGAAGGAAGCGGGAAGCGGCCCAGGGGCAGTTCGCCGGTCAGCATTTCATAAAAAATGACGCCCAAAGAATAGAGATCGGCCCGCTGGTCCACCTCCGACGGCCGCTCGATTTGTTCCGGGGCCATGTATTGCGGCGTGCCCATCAGGCCGGTGGCCAGGGTCAGGGCCGGGAGCCGCTGGCCGCCGGGTCCAGCCAGCTTGGCCAGGCCGAAGTCGGCCATTTTCACCCGCCCCTTCTTGTCCAGTATAATGTTGGCCGGCTTGAGGTCCCGATGCACGATCCCTTCATCGTGCGCAAACTGGAGCGCGTGGCATATTTCCACCACGATGCGCTGGGCTTCGGCCGGTTTGAGTTCCTTGCGCTGGATGAGCGTGTGCAGGTCCACGCCGTCCACGTACTCCATCAGAAAATAGTAATAAGGGCCGGCGCGGCCAAAATCATAAACGGAGACGATGTTGGAATGGTGCAGCCGGGCCAGGGCCTTGGCCTCGCGGGAAAACCGTTCCGCAAAGGCCGGCTGGGAACTCAGCTCCGGGGCCAGGATTTTCAGGGCGACCAGGCGGTCCAGGTTCAGTTGCCGCGCCTTGTAAACCATGCCCATCCCGCCGAAGCCGAGCAGTTCGTAGATTTCCAGTTGCGGAAAAAACTCGGCGATCTGGGCGGCCGTCGGCAGCGAAGACGGCGCGGGGCCGGGCGCCGTCTGGGCCGAAGCGATGCCGGTGGGCGTGCGCTGGCAACTGGGGCAGAGCAATCCCGCGGCGTCCGCCGTCAGCGGCGCCTGGCATTGAGCACATAGCCGGTGGGTGTCCATCGTCAGCACTTCATCTGTACAGAGGCGCAAGCCGGGAAAAGGTTACGACATTCGCGCCAGCCGTTCCCCGGCGTCCGGCCGGCCGAGGCGGCGGCCCGCGAGTCAGATCTGGAAATCCAGGTTCGTCCCGGGCTTGATTTTATTTGTGACATTGACATCGTTGTTATCGAAAGTGACCAGGGAATGGGGGGGCACGCTGTGGGTCAGGAAAACGCTCGCGCCGATGGTGGTGCCCTCCCCAATGACCGTTTCGCCGCCCACAATGGTGGCGTTGGCGTAAATGGTGACGTGATCCTCCACGGTGGGGTGGCGTTTGCGCCCGCGCAGCGACTGGCCGCCGGCCAGGGAGCGGGCCACCAGGCCCACGCCCTGGTACATTTTGACGTGCCGGCCAATCTCGGCCGTTTCGCCAATGACCGTGCCGGTGCCATGGTCAATAAAAAAATGCGAGCCGATGCGCGCGCCGGGATGCAGATCCATCCCCGTGCGGCTGTGGGCCCACTCGGTCATGATGCGGGGGATGAGCGGGATTTTTTCCCGGTAAAGCTCGTGGGCCAGACGCTGCACGGCGATGGCCTCAACGAACGGATAAGCCACAATGACTTCCTCCTTGCTCAAGGCGGCCGGATCGCCCTGGTAGGCGGCTTCGGTGTCGGTGTTCAATATCTCGCGCAGTTGCGGCAGCTTGCCCAGGAAGCCCAGGGCCAGGGCGCGGGCCGTGGGGCGCAAGTCTGGCGGGCCGGCGCCTTCAGGAGGGGCGTATTCCAGGCTCTTGCAGATTTCATCCTCCAATCTTTCCGAAATCGAATCCATCAAGGTGGCCGTCAGGACTTTCAACTCGGAGGAATGGATGGAATGCTCGTCGAAGAAGCCGGGGAACAACAGGCGCAACAAATCCAGGGTGATGGCGGCGATGGCGGTCTTGGACGGCAGGTTCTTGCCGTCCACATGATTGATCCCGCCGACGCCGGCATACGAGGCGATCAACTGATCGGTTAATGCGGTGACCGTGTGGTTCACGCAAGGATTATCCGGCAGCCCACGGCGAAAGGCAAGCGGGGAGCAATGCGCCCTTCTCGGAAGGCTGGGCGGCTCCTCGAGCCGAAACTCGATTTCCTGGCAAAAAGTCACGGCCCGGACCGGACATTTCATACCCGGCGTCTTTTTGGCTGGGTGGCACAGGCGGCCGGCCTGTGCCGGTCGGCGGCTTGCCGGCCGGAACCGGGAATGGCGGAGTGGTGGAGTGATGGAGTGATGAGTGGATGGCGGGGATGGGATCGGGCAACGGTGATTTCGGGGAGCGCGTGCGTCCCGCGCGCCGTGTTGAACGTCCCGCCAAACACAGTCCCGCCGCTAAAATCGAACAGAAAGGCGCGGAGTCAACAGAGAGCGTAGCGGCGTTCGGCAGAGCGCCGCAAACATGGATTACTGCGGGTTGGCGAGGTAGAAGCGCGAGGGGAACAAGGGAGCGTTGGTGTCCAGGAATTGCACCGTGCCGTTGGTGTCGGCGGTGTTGGTGCCGAGGTCCTGCCAGGTTTGGAGATTGGTGCTGGCCTGGAAAACGAAGTTCTCCCCGGCAGCGCCCACAGCTTGCACCAAGAAGGCCCCGTTCGCCTGCTTCTTCAGAAACGGTCCGGGCGCGTATTTGATGGTGACCATCTCGGTGCCCCCGCCCGCCACCGTCTCATACCCAGTAACATAAACATTGCC
>JBEKIA010000176.1:0-8218 GCA_050011995.1 Verrucomicrobiota bacterium | reverse complement strand
AGTTTGGCGATGCGGCTGGCGGCTTTTTCCATGTTGGCGGAGCGGTGGCAGGCTTCGCAGGAGACGATTTCGTTTTCGCCGGTTTCGGCGGGGACCATGAATTCATGCGAGAAATTTCCGCCCATGACGCCGGTGTCGGCCTCGACGGGGATGGCCTGCAGGCCGCAGCGTTGAAAAATGCGGGTGTAGGCGTCAAACATTTTTTGGTAGGCGGCGGCGCAGGCCTCGTCGGTGGCGTCGAAGGAGTAGGCGTCCTTCATGATGAATTCGCGGGTGCGCATGAGGCCGAAGCGGGGGCGGATTTCGTCGCGGAACTTGGTTTGGATTTGATAAAAATTCTTGGGCAACTGGCGGTAGGAACTCAGTTCGCCGGCCATCAAGGTGGCGATGGCTTCCTCGTGGGTCGGGCCGAGGACCCATTCCTTTTTGGCGCGATCGCAGGCCTTGAAAAGGACGCCTTTGGCGGTTTCGTAGCGGCCGCTTTGCTGCCAGATTTCGGGAGGTTGCAGGGCGGGCATGAGAATCTCCAGGGCGCCGGCGCGGTCCATTTCCTCGCGCACGATTTGCTCGACCTTTTTGAGGGCGCGCAGGCCGAGGGGGAGAAAGGTGTAAAGGCCGCCGGCCAGCTTGCGGATGAGGCCGGCGCGGAGCAGGAGTTTGTGCGAGGCGATTTCGGCTTCGGCGGGGGTTTCCTTGAGGGTGGGAATGAAGGTCTGGGTCCAGCGCATAAAAGAGGTTATGATTGTTGTTTCAAGAATCGTCTTACTTGGTCATGGCTCATTTCACACGGAAACAGGCTGGAAAATGAGCGGGATGAGCGGGTCACGACGCAGCCCGGTCGCCGGTGTCCCCGGCGGCGGGGGCGAGGGTTGGTTCGGCTTCCCCGGTTTCCGTCTCGGTCTCTTCCTCCTCTTGGACTGGAGCCTCGTCCCTGGTTTCCGACAGTTTCATGGCGCCGACAAAAAGCCCGCTAAAAAGGCCGCCGCTCAAGAGGGTGCCGCGGAAAAACTCCCAAGTCGGCGGATAGCCGGGCATTCCGGTGGTCAAAGCTCTGAGCCAGCCGGCCAGCGTTTTTTCATATCCCATCATGAGCCAGCAGCCCGTATTGGAGATCAAATAAAAGAGGATCGCGCCGAAAATGCCGGCGCTCCACAACACGGCAAAGGAGCGCTTTCCCCCCACGGCGCATCCCAGCCCGATCAAGACCGCGTAAGCGGCATAATTGGGCGCCTGGTCGCGGAGGAAACCGGCCAGGGAATAACCTGCCGGGTGATAATAAAGAAAAGTCAGGAGGAGGTCGGTCAGCGCCATGACGCCGAGGGGAATGCTCCAGGCCAGCCGCCGCGGCAGGTACAGGCCGGCGCAGAAACAGAGGGCGTAAGCCGCGCTGAAATTTTGCGGCATGGCGCCCGGCCAGCGGCTCAAGGCGAAAATTAAAATCAGCGTCAGCGGCCAGAGGACTTTGCTTTTCACCCTGCCATCATAGCGCACCCGCGAAGGGTGACAAGGGGAATGGAGGAATTGCGGATTGCGGATTGCGGATTGCGGGTTTCATCGAATCCTTCCAAGCTCGCAAGCTTCCCAGGCGAGGAGGCGGCGCTTCCAATGGAGGCCGCCGGAAAAACCGCCCAGGCCGCCGCCGGAGGGGAGGACGCGATGACACGGAATCAAGAGGGGAATCGGGTTGGCGCCGCAGGCGCTTCCCACCGCCCGGGCCGCTTTGGGCGCGCCAAGCGCGGCAGCCAGCCGGCCATAGGATTCGGTTTGGCCGGCGGGGATTTGACGCAAGGCGGCCCAGACTTTCTTTTGAAAGGGCGTTCCGGCCGCCAGGTCCAAGGGCGGCAATTCGCCGGCTGCGCGGCCTTGCAACACCCGCGCCAGCGCGCGGCAGGCTCGTTTGTGCCACCGGCACACGACTGGGGAAGGGGCGGGAGTTTGGGCTGCTTTTTTCCGGCCGGGTAAGTCGAGGCGGGCGAGGCCGGAGGCGGAGTAATGGGCGGCAAAAGCGCCGTGCGGGGTTTTGATCGCGCAGGTGGCGAGGATGGTGGACGCGGATTTCATGGAAGTTGGGTCAGTGGTGGCGGGAAAGCCACAAACAAAAGCCAAGGAACAGGAGACCAACCGCGCCCGCCAACGCGAAAAACCGTTTGCGGGCCACGCGCTTCTCATAGCGCAAAGGACGCAGGCCCTGGATGCTGCCCGCCGCCAGATAATTGATCAGCTTGGGATTGGCCGCGGGGCGTCCGGCGAACTGTTTTTTCAGGCGGCGCCAGACGGCCGGGAGATCGAATTTGCGCACGCCCAACTCATTGAAATGCCGGGGGGTGGCGGCGGGTTCGGACGGCTGGGTCAATTTGCTCACCTCCTCGAAAATCGGCTCGCTCGCGGCGGGGGATTTTCCCGGCGCGGCCGTCCCGGAGGGATAAACGGTGGAGCGCAAGCGCGGCCCGTGGCCGGCCTGGATCTGCTGGTTGAGCTTTTGGATCTTTGCTTCCAGCGCGGAAATCTCGGCGTTCAACGCGCGGGCGCGGTCGGTGATGGGATCGGCTTTTTTGGGGAAAAGTCCCATGGGGGCATCTGCTAACGGCGCAGGAGCACGAGCAAGACGACAAGAATCGCCAGGCCCACCAGCACGAGCGGCCAGGTCAGCGCAAAGCCGATCTTGCAAAGCTGGCCCAGGCCGGCGGCGGCCAGGGAGGACGGGGCGGCTTTGGGGTCGGCGGATGGCGTTTCGGCGGGAGCGGCGCCGGAGAGAAGGGGGAATTTCAAGCGCGCGGCGTTCCATTCCATGCGGGCGTTTTCCAGGGTGGTGAGGGCGCGGGTCAGTTCGACGGAGTAATTCTCCTGGTTCCAGAGTTGTTCATTGATGGTCTGCACCTTGGAAACGGCCTGGCGGAACTCGGCCAGCGTGCGCGCCATTTGCTCGGTATCGCGCCGCGCGGTCAGTTCGGCTTCTTCGAGCAGGCCGATGCCGCGGGTCAGGTGCTGGAGCATTTCGGAGCGGCCGGTTTGGAATTCCATCTGGCGGCGGCGCAATTCCTCCAGGCCGGCGCGCTCGCGCTCCAATTCCTCCTGGGCGCGTTTGAGTTCGGCCAGCTTGATTTGTTTTTCGCTGACCATCGCCGCGATTTCCTCGCCGGTGGGCGGGCGGTTGGACGAAGGGGGCGGCCCGGCGGGCGATGCCGCCAAAGGCGCCGTGAAGGCGGTCTGCTGGGCGGATTGAAAATCGCTGTCAACAAATTCTGAGGCGTCGTGTGGCGCAGGCATGGGCACCAGCGTAGTGCCGGAAAGGCAAAATGCAAAAGGCAAATTGCGGAAATATGAAAGCGGGGCGCCGGTCCCGTATGGTAGGGCGCGCACTCCGTGCGCGGCGCGGCGGGCAGGGGACTGCCCGCCCTGCCTTGCTTGTGCCCATCCAAAACTGAGGCGTTGCGGATTTATGAAACCGGCTTGGTCCCCGCGACCAATTCCCTGGCCTTGTTCAAGGCGTCGGGGAGTTTGGCCGCGTCCTTGCCGCCGCCGCGGGCATTGTCCGGGCGGCCGCCGCCCTTGCCGCCGACCAGCGGGGCGATGGCCTGGATGATTTTGCCGGCCTGGAACCTGGCGGTGGCATCCGGGGAAACGGTCGCGATAAGGGAAACGGCCCCCTGGGAGGAACCGCCCAGAACGACCACTCCTTTGAACTGGCTTTTCAGGGCGTCGGCCACGGCTTGGAGGAAATCGCCGTCGGCGGCGCCCAGGTTTTCGATGATGGCGGGGGTGGATATGGTGGACGAAGTGGACGGTGTGGACTGGGCGGACTTGAGGATGGCGCGCGCGGTTTCGGCGGCTTGTTTTTGCCGGGCGGCTTTGAATTGCTTTTCCAGGTCTTTTTGCTGCGCAAGGAGGGACTCGAGTTTCTTCTCCAGTTCGGCGACGGGGGAGTTGACCTTGCCGGCCAGGGTGGAAATGAGGGTGGTTTCCTCGCGCGCTTTTTCGTAGGCGCGCAGGCCGGCCACGGCTTCGATGCGGCGAATGCCCGCGGCAATGGCGCTTTCGCTCAAAATGCGGAACAGGCCGATCTCGCCGGTGGCGCGGGTGTGGGTGCCGCCGCAAAGTTCCATGGAGTAACCGTCCAACCCGCCGGCGCGGCCGCCGATTTGCACGACGCGAACGATGTCGCCGTACTTCTCGCCGAAGAATTGCATGACCTCCTTGCGGCCCTTGATTTGGGTGTAGGGAATTTCCGTCCAGGTGACGCCGGCGTTTTCGAGGATGCGCTCGTTGACCAGTTTTTCCACGTCGGCGACTTGCGCCGGGGTGAGGGGGGCGCTGCTGTAGTCGAAAGTAAGCTTTTCGGGGCCGACGTAGGAGCCTTTTTGGGTGGCGTCATGGCTGACGACCTCGTGCAAGGCCCAATGGAGCAAATGGGTGACGGTGTGATGGCGCTGAATGGCGGCGCGGCGCGGGGCGTTGACGCGAAGCTCGACCGCCGCGCCCGGCTCCGGGGCGTCGTTGCCGGCGAGGAAATGGAGGAAGGTGTTGCCGGTTTTCTGAGTATTGACAATGGGCCAGATTTTTCCGCCGGTGTGGATTTCGCCGGTGTCGCCGACCTGGCCGCCCATTTCGGCGTAGAGCGGGGAGGCGTCGAGGGTGACGGCGGTCTTGTCTTTAATGTGAACCGCGGCGAGGATGGTGGCGGGGGCGGTGAGGCGGTCGAATCCGACGAAATCAGTCGGATGGGACGTATCGAGGTTGGAGGCGGCAATGATCTCCTTTTTCTGGGCGGCGCGGGCGCGGGCGCGCTGCTCGTCCATGAGCTTGTCGAACCCGGCGGTGTCAACTTCAAAGCCATGTTCGCGGGCCATCAATTGAGTCAGGTCGAGTGGAAACCCATAAGTGTCGTAAAGAGTAAATGCCCAACTGACCGGCATTTCAACATGAGCTCCTGCTGGAGCGGCCACTTTACCTAATTGCCTCATGCTTGCCAAGTAGTTGTTGAAAAGGTCAATTCCCCTGTCCAGCGTCTTGTTAAACGCCTCTTCTTCGGCCTTGATGACTTCCTGGACATGCGATTGTTTCTTGCGGAGTTCCGGGAAGACATCGCCCATGGTATCGGCGAGGACTTCCACCAGTTTGTAGAAGAAGGGCTCGTGGAAACCGAGGGCGCGGCCGTAGCGGACGGCGCGGCGAAGGACGCGGCGCAGAACGTAATTGCGGTCGTTGTTGCCAGGAAGAATGCCGTCCGCGATGGAAAAGCTGAGGGTGCGGATGTGATCGGCGATGACGCGGAATGCGATGTCTATTTGAATTTGTTCTTGGGTGGAATGGGCCACTGGCCCGTTCTGCCGGGCAACTTGCCCGGCAGAACGGGGAGCCGCCGGCAAGTTGCCGGCGGCGACAGGCGGGTCGCCCGTGCCACCCGCTATATCGGGAGTCCACAGCCACGGCCAGTGTTCGCTCTCTTGAACCAGTCCTGCCGCCCAGGGATTGCGGCAAAGGTAGTGAAACTTCTCCTGCAAGTCCGCGTCACTTCTCATATAGCGATCGTAGCGTTCCTCCTGCCAGAGTGCGCCCTTGAGATTGTCCAACTTGTTGATTTCCTTTGCGGAGAATGACTTTATGGAGTGGAGGATTTCCGCGAGCGGCCAAAAGACAGGGTTGCCCTCCTTGTCCTCCTCTTTGACCCCCGGCTGGATGATGAAATGCGCGTGATCCGGCATTATGCAAGCAGCCACGAGGCGGTAACGGAGTTCGCGCCAATGAAATATGCAATCCAGAACCAAACCCCGGGCAGCGGGCGACAGTGTGCGCGAAGCCACAGTATGAATGATGACGTGGTAGATCGCCCAAGGCTTCTCAAAATGAGGCAGATTGCGCTTTGAGAAAGAGGCGCCTGCTGCTGGTTGGGTGGAACGGGCCACTGGCCCGTTCTGCCGGGCAACTTGCCCGGCAGCCTGGGGAGCCGCCGGCAAGTTGCCGGCGGCGACAGGCGGGTCGCCTGTGCCACCCATCGGAGTTGGAAGGGTGCTGCCGTATTTTTTGCCGCTGAGGGTTTCGAGTTTGTCGAAAAGGGGACGGAAGATGTCGGTTTCGTAGTTCGATATGACGCGCGTGAAGTCGGTGAAGTTCTTCGTGTTTTGCATGATCCCCGTCACGCGCTCGAAACCCATGCCGGTGTCCACATGCCGGGCGGGCAAGGGGGAAAAAGTGCCGTCGGGGTTGGCGTTGAATTGGATGAAGACGAGGTTCCAAATCTCGATGCACCGGGCGTCGCCCTGGTTGACGAGCGAACCATCGGTGTCGCCGGCGGGAGTCAAGTCAACGTGGATTTCCGAGCACGGGCCGCACGGGCCTGTCTCCCCCATCATCCAGAAATTGTCTTTTTTGTTGCCGTGGATGATGTGGACTTTGGGGTCGAGGCCGGCGGCGGAAAACTTCGCGGCCCAGAAATCACAAGCTTCCTGATCGAAGTCGCTGGGATCGCCTTTGGATTTGTCGGGGCTGTAAACGGTGGCGTAGAGGCGGCGCGGCGGGAATTTCCAGACTTGGGTGACGAGTTCCCAAGCCCAATCAATCGCCTCGCGTTTGAAATAATCGCCGAAACTCCAGTTGCCGAGCATCTCGAAGAAGGTGTGGTGATAGGTGTCCAGGCCGACGTCTTCGAGGTCGTTGTGTTTGCCGCCGGCGCGGATGCACTTTTGGGTGTCGGCGGCGCGGGTGGGGCGGCCGGGGATGGCGCCGGGCCATTGGTCCACGTCGGGGGCGCGTTGGTTGAGGAAAATGGGGACGAATTGGTTCATGCCGGCGTTGGTGAAGAGCAGGCCGGGGGAATCAGGCATCAGGCTGGCGGAGGGCACAATGGTGTGCCCCTTGGATTTGAAAAAATCCAGGAAGGACTGTCGAATTTCAGCAGAAGTCATCCCGCGCAGTTTAAGGAACGGGGAGCAAAGTGCAAAGGCAATTGATTGCGGATCGGGATCTCTACTGGAGGGAAAGGTCGGCGCGGGATTGGCCTTTGACGGCGGGGTTGATGGGTGGCGGAGCGAGGATGGCCACGCGCCCGCCTTCCACTTTGCCAACGTTGACCAAGGCGGCTTGCACGTTGCGGGCGCGCGCTTGCATCAATTCCCGGAAATCGTCGGGACTGACCTGGATGGTGGCGAGCAGGCTGGCTTCCATTTGCTCCCGGGTGGGTTCGACTTCGGGAGAGGAAACATTCGCGGCCACGGTGTTTGTGGGGGCGGTGACAGTTGGCGCGGGGTTTGGTGACGGCGCGGCCATGGAGGGCTTTTGGGAGGAGGCCATTGGAGCAGACGCGATGCCCAAGCCGTCGTTCGGGTTGCCGGGGGAGGCGCCGCGCACCAAGAGTTCGCCGCCTTTAATAGATTGGCCAGCGCGGCTGAGGGCGGCTCTGCGCGGGGTGGACCCACCTTCGCCGGGCTGCGGCGCGGCAAGGGGGAAGGGCGAAGTGCTGGGCTGCGCGACAGGAGCAGGGGAGGCGGACGCGGTTGCGGCGGGGCCGTTTGTGCCAATGGTCTGCAAATAAAGGGCTTTGAGGAGGCGGGTGTAATTGGTTGGGTCCACTTTCAAGGATTGAACGGTTTCGGGCGGGGTGCCGGCGGCAATCAGTTCGCGGGCCCGCAGGGAGCGGATTTGGCCTTCCAGTTTCAACCGCGCCAGGATGGGAGTTTCGGAGATGGGATCGGCGCCGGCGGAAATCTCCACTTGCAGGGCGGGGCGTTCGTACAGGGATTTGGCCAATTTGTCGAGCTTGGCTTGCTCGGCAGGGGGGATGTCAGCCAGGCCGGGCCGGAAGTCAACGTAGCTCATTTCCTCGCCGCCGCCAAAGAGCTTGCCCAAGAGAGTGAATGGAGCGGTGGCGGCCTTTTCCAGGAGGTTGTCCAGCACTTGCCAGACGATGGGCATGATCCTGAAGTCGGGATCAGAAAGGTTGCCGTGAAGGGGGACGTCAAGGTCAATGTTCCCGTTGCGATCCTTGAGCAGGGCGATGCCCAGTTTGACGGGCAATTTGGTGGCGTCGGGGCTGCTGTTTTTCGCCCCCAGGGTCAGGCCGGCGATGACGACATGGTTGGAGGCGACGAGCTGGCTGTGGGCGATGTCAATCGGCTTCAAATCCACCAGCAGTTTTCCCCTTTGCAGCGGGTAGCCGGCGTATTTTTCCATGTAAGGAGTGAAGGGGGTGAGGTTGACGTTCTTGCAGTCAACGGCCAGGTTG
>JBEKIA010000175.1:0-8229 GCA_050011995.1 Verrucomicrobiota bacterium | reverse complement strand
CGCCCTACCAGCCGAGACTGACGCATTACGGTTCGCGCCCGCCTTATTGACGGGTCAATTCCACGACGGCGCTTTCAAATTGTTTTTGACAGTTCGGCGCCAGGCCGTCGCCCATCAGGACCGCGCCGTCGAAAGTTTTGCCGTCGGCGGGCAGCCTGGAAACCGCCCCGTCGGGAAGATTGACCTCGCGCAAGAGGTATTTAGCCGCCGGGTCCAATCCGCGCAGTTTGACCGGCTGATCGGCGGCGTCCTGGATCTGATAAACGAAAAGCGCGGCGCGGGCGCGGTCCGGGGTGACGTAGCTGATGGCCGAGCGCGGCCCTTCGTAAGGAGAATCGAGCCGGTAAAGGTCGCCCTGGCACACGATGTCGCGCAGGCTTTGCTTGTAGAGGTTGATGGCGGCGGTGGTGGCTTTGCGTTCGGCGGCGGTCATTTTGGCCACGTCCATGTCCAGGCCGAGGGTGCCGCTGAGGGCGACATCGAGGGTGAACTTGAAGGGGCGGCTGCCCATTTTGGTGACATGGTCGGAGAGGGCGCAGGCCGGGAAGAACTGGCTGAAGCCCCATTGAATGAAAACGCGATGGAGGGGGTCCGTGTTGTCGCTCGGCCAGAAGGTGTGGAAGTATTTCAACGCGCCGTAATCCGCGCGGCCCGCCCCGCCCGAACAGAGCATGGCGGTGACGTTGGGATAGTTGGATGCCATCCGCGCCATGATGTCGTAGAGCGCAAAGTTGTAGTCAATGAGCAGGCGCGATTGTTCGTCGGGTTTGAGGTAGGTCGAGCCGGGCTGGGTGACGTAACGGTTGGCGTCCCACTTGACGTAACTAATGCCGGGATTGGACCCCAGCGTGTTCTCTATGACCTTCCAGGCAAATTCGCGCGCTTCCGGGCGGGTCAAGTCCAGGTCCAACTGATTGCGGCTGACTTCCGGCTGGCGATGCGGCTCGGCCATGGCCCATTCGGGGTGCCGCTCGTAGAGTTCGCTGCGGGGATTGACCATTTCCGGCTCGAGCCAGATGCCGAAGCGGATGCCGCGCTGTTTGGCTTCGCCAGCCAGGAAGGAAAGCCCGCGCGGGAGTTTGTTCGTATTGACCTGCCAGTCGCCCAGGCCGGCGCCGTCGTTGTTGCGGGGGTATTTGTTGGCGAACCAGCCGTCATCCAGCAGGAACAAATCCGCGCCCAATTCCCGGGCGCCGTCGAACAGGGAGACGATGCGCGATTCGGTGAAATTGAAGCCGGTGGCCTCCCAGTTGTTCAGCACAATGGGCCGGGGCTGGCCGGCGTCGCGCACGCCGTAAAGCCGCGCCCATCGGTGGAAATTGCGGCTGACCCGGCCTTTCCCGGCCTCGCTCCAGGTCCACAACATGGCGGGGGTCTTGAACACTTGGCCGCGCGCCAGCGGATATTGCGAGGCGAAGGGGTTGATGCCGCAGAGGACCCGCAACTGCCCCTGCCAGTTCACGTCGAAAGCAAATTGAAAACTGCCGCTCCATTCCAGCGTGCCGCCATAAACCTCGCCCGATTCCTCCTGCGCCGGATTGTGAATGGAGAGGAGAAACGAGGGCGTGCGGTAACGCCCGGCCCGCACGCCGATTTTCGAGTCCAGTATCGTCATGCCCATGCCCAGCTTGTCCTCCTCCAGGTTGCCCTCGTTCGCCCAATCGCCGTGCAGTTGCGTCAGCCAATACTGATTGGATTGGATGACGGAGGAAGAGGAGGCGAATCGGAACAGCGTCACCGTGCCGTCTTCGTCGTGGCGGAATTCCGTCCACTGTTCCAGCACGTCCTGGTCGTGATACGCCTTGACGCACAAGGTGACAAAGAACGGGTAATAGCGGTCCTTGAGTTCAATGCGCGTGAGGGTGATGTTGCTGTCCAGGCGGGTGGATTGGTTGGTGACGAAGATCAAATCGGTGGAGTTGTTGCCGTCGGCGTGGGTCGCCTGCACCGCCGGCTCGGAAATGAAGCCATCCCCAAAGGCCGGATGATACTCGGTTTCCCGATCCAGCTTGCCGCCGTTTGTGAACACCATCGCTTCAGGCCGGGCCAAAAAATCGTTCACTTCATCGGTAGAGAGTTGGCCGTAAAGTGAGGAGGGAGAGAGACGCCGGCCGGAGGCGACTTGGTAAAGGCGGCCATCGCTGCCGGGTTGCAGCGTCACGCCAAAATGGGCCGCGGCGATGGAAATGACCTTGCCGGTGCGGTCGGCCTGGGCGATGTCAACGCCGCGAGCCGGCGCCGGCCCGCAGGCGAGGAGCGCGGCGAACAGGGCGGCGGTGGAGAGATTCAGTTTCAGCATTTTCATGGGCAATGGGTTGTTAACTGGTGAGTCTCGCGCGGGCAAGGAAGGTAGGGCGGGCAGTCCACTGCCCGCTGCGGCGCGCACGGAGTGCGCACCCTGCCGTCCAGGACGCATGACATAGGTTTGGTGGAGTTTGCTATCAAGGTTGCGGTTCTTGCCCGTCGAGGCGCTGGAGGAGTTCCTGGGTCAGGACTTCGTAGGCGGCGGCGGCGGCGTTGCAGGGATCGTAGGAAATAATCGGTTTGCCGAAGCTGGGCGCCTCGGCCACCCGGGTGCTCCGCGGGATGACGGTCTCAAAGACCGCCGGGCCGAAATGATCGCGGACCTCGCCGACGATCTGGGCCGAAAGCCGGGTGCGGCTGTCAAACATGGTCATGACGATGCCCAGCAGGTTGAGGCGCGGGTTGATGCCGTTGTCGCGCACCTGGTTGAGGACGCGGCGGCTGGTGGAGATGCCTTCCAAGGCGTAATACTCGCATTGCAGCGGGATGACCAAATGGTCGGAGGCGGCAAAGGCGTTGAGGGTGAGGATGCCCAGGGAGGGCGGGCAGTCAACCATAATAAAATCAAAGCGGCCCGCTTCGGCCAGGGGCTGGAGGAGCGCGGAGAGGCGGTGCAGATGGTTCTCGGCGCGGGCCAGTTCCAGTTCGGCGCCGCAGAGGTCCACTTCGCTGGGGACTATGCTCAGGCGGTCGAAGGCGGTGGGTTTGATTTTTTCCAGGAGCGCGCCTTCGCCGAGGAGGGGGCGGTAGGCGCTGGCGCCTTCCAGTTTTTCCAGGCCCAGGCCGCTGGTGGCGTTGGCCTGGGGATCCAGGTCCACCAGGAGAACCCGCCGGCCCACCGCCGCCAGACAGGCGGCCAGATTGATGGCGGTGGTGGTCTTGCCCACCCCGCCTTTTTGATTGGCCACGGAGATGATTTTGGTCGGCACGGAGGGCATTAAAGCAGGTTGCGGCAGAATGCAAAATGCAAAATGCAAACGGGGAAGCCCGCAGCGAACAAACCGATCATCCCGCGGATTCTCAGAAACGAGATGGCAAAGATTGTGCTTATGGGGAACGGCCCAAAATGACTGTCAATCCAGACATGGCGGTTCGAAAGCGCATTTTGCTGGTGGAAGATGAACGGCTTGTGCGCGAGTTGATCCGGCTTGCCATGGGGCAGTTCGGCTTCACGGTGGTCGAGGCCAATAACGGGGCCGAGGCGCTCGGTTTGTTTGCCCAGGGGCGCTTTGACCTGGTGGTCACGGATTTTGAAATGCCTTTCCTCAAGGGCAATGAACTGGCGGCCAAAATCCGGCAGATGGCGCCGCGCCAGCCTATTTTGATGATCACCGGGTTTGGACATAACGCCGGCCCGGGTAATCCGGTTGATGCCGTGATAGACAAACCCCTGAATTTTGCGCGGCTGCGAAGAATGATGGATTGGCTCCTCAACGGAGGCGGGGTGGACCTGGCCGAGCCGTGTTTTGAGGAATTCAACCAGTTCAATTGACGGCGGCATTTCTCCCCGGCTTCCGTCTGCTCCCTTTGCGCTGTGGTGGCAGAGCTGTCCCGCCTCTGTGCCTTCATGGGCGCCTGCGCGCCGGAAAGGAAACAACAGTTTTGCTGGATTTTTCCCGAATCGGAGCGATTCTAAGGCATGAAGTTCATCCTTTCGACGCACAACGTCACTCTGACCAAAGCGATTGAAGATCATATCCTGAGCCGAATTGAAAAGTTGGAACATCTGGATCACTACGCCACCAGCGCGCGCGTCTCGGTGGAACATGACCATCTGAAACTGCCCGAACGCCAGTTCACCTGCTCGCTGCGGCTTTCCGTGCCCGGGCCTGATCTGTTTGCCGAGGATTGCCAGAGCGATCTCTATTCCGCCATTGACCTGGTCACCAAGAAAATGGAGCAGCAGTTGCGCAAACGGCATAATAAATACAAAGCCCGCAAACATACCCTCGCTTCCCGCGGCAAGGCTTCGCGCCAGGCCTCCGAGGAGCGTTGACGACGGAGCCGTTGCCGCCTCCTCGGCCGCCTTTCACTTTTTGGGGCATCCTCTCCTAATCTTAATCCTGATCTTAATCTCCTTCGTGCCGCCGATAATCCGAATTGGCTGTGATGAAACCCGCCAACATCGAAATTTGGGATTAAGATTAAGAGCAAGATTCAGAACCGGAAACCGCCGCCCAAAGAATCACATGCAGCCCGCCTCCTCCCATCCGCCTCCTGGACCGCCCGCCAAATCCCGCCGCGGCGGGAGCCATCCAAAGTGATTCTTCGCGCCCGAATCGTATTGCCGGTTTGCCGCCCTGCCATCGAAAACGGGGCGGTGGTCATTTCCGGCAACCGCATCGCGGCGGTGGGTTCGTGGCCGGAAATCAAAGCGCACTCCGCGCAACGCCCGCTGGACCTGGGCGCGGCCCTTTTGCTGCCCGGTCTGATCAACGCCCACTGCCACCTGGACTACACCGGCATGACCGGCCTGCCGCCGCCCCGGCAATTCCCGGACTGGATCCGGTCGCTTTTCGCCCTCAAAGCCGAGGCCAGCCGCGCCGATTACGCCCGCGCCTGGCTGGCGGGCGCGTCCATGCTCGCCCGGACCGGCAGCACCACGGTGGCGGACATCGAAGCGGTGCCGGAGTTGCTGCCGGAGGTTTGGTCCGGCACGCCGTTGCGCGTGGCGTCGTTTCTGGAAATGACGGGGGTGCGAAGCCGGCGCGCCCCGGCGGAAATCTTGGGCCGCGCGGCGGCGAAAATTGCCAGCCTGAGGCCGCGGCGCGGCCTGGCCGGACTTTCGCCCCACGCCCTGTATTCCACCACCGCGCCGCTGCTCCGGCAGGCGGCCCGGATGGCCCGCCAAAAAAAATGGCGCGTGACGATGCATGTGGCGGAGTCGGCGGAGGAATTTGAGATGTTCGCGCACCGGCGCGGCGCGATGTTCGACTGGCTGGGGCCGCAGCGCGGGATGTCCGATTGCGGCCGGGGCACGCCGCTGGCGCAAGTGGCGCGTTGCGGGCTGCTCGGCGGGAATTTTCTCGCCATCCACGCCAATTATCTCCTGCCGGCCGACATCCAGGCCCTGGCCCGGAGCGGCGCCAGCGTGGCGCATTGTCCGCGCAGCCACGCCTACTTTCAACATCAGCGCTTCGCTTTCGAGGAACTGGCGGCCGCGGGCGTCAATGTCTGTCTGGGCACCGACAGTCTGGCCAGCGTTTCCCTTTCCCGGCGGCAGAAGCCGGAGTTGAATCTTCTGGCCGAAATGCGCCAGTTTGCCGCCGCTCATCCCGGCGTCGTCCCGGACGCCATTGTGCGGATGGCCACCCGCAACGGCGCGCGCGCGCTGGGCTGGCAGGGCCGCGCCGGCCAACTTTCCCCAGGCAGCCGGGCCGACTTGGTTGCCATTCCTTTCGCCGGGCGCGCCGCGGAGTGCGCCGCCGCCCTGGTCCACCATCCCGGCGATGTGCCGGTTTCTATGATTGACGGGCAGTGGGTCGCCAAAAACTGGGAGCGCTGAACAAATGGGGGAATCCGTCCGATCCGTCCGATCCGTCCGATCCGACGGATGGCGCGGAGTGCGCCGCCGCCCCCCATGCCGTCAGCGCGCCCGCGGCACGATGACAACCCCCCACGGGCTTCCCGGAGATTTAACCCGGGCAATTTCCTTTTCCGCCACAAGGTCCACCACCGAAACGTCGTCCGACGGGCCGTTGGCGGCGTAGAGGCGGCGGCCGTCGGGCGAGATGGCAATGCCCCACGGGCGCGCCCCGACTTTGATGGTGTTGAGAACCTCCGCCGTTTCGGCATCCAGAACGCAGATGGTTCCCGCCCGGCCGGCGCTGACATAGACTTTCCGGCCATCGGGGGCGGCCTTGACACACATGGGCCGGGAGCCTTTGGGCAGGGCGACGGTCCGAAGCAATTTATGATGGATTGCGTCCACCACGTTCATTTCCCCCGCGGACTCCGAGGGGATGAACGCGCGCGCGCCGCCGGGCAGAAAGTCCGCGCTGCGGGGCCGGGGATGGACGCTGAACCGGGTGATTTCCCGGCCGGTTTTTGAGTCAATTACAAAAATGTCCCCCGCCGTCTCGCAGGTGACATAAAAGGCCCCGCCGTCGGGGGTGACGGCGACCCCTTCCGGCTCCCGGCTGACCAGCGCCAGGTGTTCAATCTTTTCGCTGGCGATGTTGACGATGCTGGCCGCGCCGGCGTCCTCGTTGGAAATGAAGAGCCGCGCGCCATCCGCGCTCACGGCGAAATTCTCCGGGTCCGAGCCGGCGGGAATTTTGCGCAGGAATTTTCGCCGGGCCGCGTCCACCACCCCGATGCCGTCGGCGGCCTTGTCGGCCTTGGCGTCGTCGTCGTCATCATCCCCGCCCTTTTGAAAAATGGGGTTGCCCTGCGCGTCCAGTTGCGGCGGCGCGGATATGGGGGTGCCGCTCAGGGCGACATAGATCGTTTTGCCATCGGGGCTGGCGTGAATGCCGCGCGGGCGTTTGCCGACCGGAATGGTGGCGGCGACGGATAAATCCGCGCCGTTGATCACGGTCAGGTCGCCGGATCTTTCGTTGGAGACAAACACCTGATAGTCCGGCCCCGGCTGGGCCGGGGCCGCAACGGGATGGACAAGGCAGACGGCGCTCAAAAGCGCGGCGCGGAGCAGCAGTGGAGAAATCGTTCTCATCGGGGATGATGATACACGATTCCGGGCGGAAAGGAAAGCGGTTCTCCCGATTCCTGCTGTCTTGCCGGGAATCCGCGGAAAAATGCCAGTGTTTGCAAAGCCCGTATTGTTAGCTGCTTCCAAAGCTTGCCGCATCTTAAGAATTCCCCCCGCCAAAATCAAAATCCAGCCGGCGCCATCCGGGCGAGCGTGCCCGTCCCGGCGCCGTAAACCGGCGTCGCTGCCTTCTGGGTGGGGTCGTCCGGCCCGCCCTCCGGCCTCCACCGGACTTCGTAATTCTTGACAGCATGGCGGAAGCCCTTGACGTCGGCGGGCAGTTGTTCGACGCACAGCGCCGCCAGGTCGGGGGAGTCCCGCTGCAAGGCCAGAAAGGTGGCCTGGGAGATGATGATTCTGCCATAGCCGGACAAGCCCTCCAGCCGGGAGGCCAGGTTGACTTCCCGCCCGAATACGGTGTAACTCAGGCCGTCGGCGTCGGATCCCATCAGCCCCATGATGGCCGTGCCCGTATTGATGCCCGTGCCCAGGGAAAGCAGCGGCAGCGGCGACTGCGGCGGCAGCCCCTGCGCGGCGCGGGCCGCGCTTTCGGCGGCGATCCGTTTGTTCTCCGCATCCCGTTTCAGGTTCAAGGCCAGCATGGCCCGCTGCGCATCCATGGCCGAGCGCACCGCGTCGCTGGCGTGCCGCGGATTGGGCAGCGGCCCCCCCCAGAACGCCATGACACAATCGCCGATGTATTTGTCCAGCGTGCCATTGTGTTTTTTGATCGCTCCGGCGATGGTGGCCAGGTAAGTGCTGACCGTGTCCAGGATTTCCTTGGCCGCCAGATTGTGGTAGGCCTCCGCCTCCGCCGGGTTGAGCTTGTGTTTCTCCACGTATTCCACCGCCTGGGTTTGCGTTCGGTCGGTCAGGGCCGTGAATCCGCGCACGTCGGCAAAATAAACGGTGATCTCGCGCTGCACACCGCCCATGGAAACTTTCGCCGCCTTCAACAATTCGTCCACCACCTCCGGCGCCAGCATTTTGGAAAAAACCGACTTGACACGCTTCTTCTCCTCCTGCTCCGTATGCACCCGGTAGGTTATGGCGAGGGCATGTGTCCCCAGACCGGAACAGCCCAGCGGCAAAATGACCGGCAGCCAAAACCGGTGCGCCACGTAAAGCCAGAACGCCAGTGCCACATAGACCAACACCGCCGCCGCCATCAAGGCGCTGCCGGCCAGCGGACGCCCCGCCGCGGAGGTCACCCA
>JBEKIA010000174.1:0-8270 GCA_050011995.1 Verrucomicrobiota bacterium | reverse complement strand
GCGCCGGTGGGGGACGGCGATGACGCCAGCGTGGGCGATTTCATCGAGGACAAAAAGGCGGCCAACCCGTCGGACGTGACCAGCTACAGTTTGCTCAAGGACACCTTGAGCGACGTGCTGGCCACGCTGACGGAGCGGGAGCGGAGAATTGTGGAGATGCGCTTCGGGCTGGTGGACGGCTACGAGCGGACGCTGGAAGAGATCGGGCGCCAGTACAACGTCACGCGCGAGCGCATCCGGCAAATAGAGGCCAAGGCCCTGCGCAAGATGCGCCATCCCACCCGCCTGCGCCACCTGCAAGGCTTCCTGGAGAGCGAGCAGACCATTTTTCAGTAATGCATCGAGGAGCATGGGGACGGTTGGGTAGAACCGGAATTGCAATAATAGAATAGAAGGTCCGGCTAATAAGATGAAAAAAGTCGCCATACTTTTTTTCTGTGTTGTTTGGGCTGTTTTGGCTATTTGCAGTGCATTAGCATATCGGTTTGTTGACGATTTCATCGCACCGCTGTTTCTGAATTCTCGGATTGAGCGCCTGAATGAGACAGGCCTCCCAAAGGCATTTGCCGAAAAGGGAGGCATATACTGCCGAATGAAAGCTGACGACTTTCACCTTCCGCTGCCACCAGGATCACGCGCAATGCCTCCAATGATCACGTCGGGTTGTTTTGATTGCGTGGACGGCAGCGTTGAAGCCCGGTTTGAACGTTCTCATCAAGTTACGCCAGGTGAGTATGAGAGTTGGCTCTCAAGCAGGCTACAGGTTGGTGGGTATGTTACTGCCGAGTCAGTTCCAGGAGGGTTGTTGATCAAGTTCCATTATTTTGGTGATAGATAATATCCGGCCAGAAAATGCCGAAAAACCCGCTGGGCGCATTTGACACCACGGGTTGCCCCGGCGTACATTCCCCCCATGCTGACGAGATTAAAATTGGATGACAAAATGGTCGAGGAGGCTGTGAAACTTGGCAATTTCAAGACCAAAGAGCAGGCCTTGAACGCCGCACTCACCGAGTTCGTGCAGCGCCACAACCGGCTGCGCATCCTTGAATTGGCAGGCAAAATCAATTTCGACCCGGGATGGGACCACAAGAAGATGCGGGGCAAACGGTGAAGGTCATCGTGGACACTTGTGTCTGGACACGCTTCCTGCGAGTTCATCGTCAGGGCGCTGATCCGTATTGCGCGGAGGTGGCCAAGCTTGTTCGGGCGGATTCCATTCAATTGATTGGCCCGATCCGGCAAGAATTGCTCTCCGGTGCGCAGCCACAGGAGCGGTTCAGCCAGTTGAAGGAATACCTGCGCTTCTACCCCAACCTCGTGACAGATGAAGAGGATGACGAGAACGCAGCCGCCTTTTATAATGTCTGCCGCAGCAAAGGTGTTCAAGGCACCTCGACCGATTTGCTGATTTGTGCCGTGGCGGTGCGCTATCGGATGCGGATTTTGACTACGGATACGGATTTCGTCGGATTCGCTAAATACCTGCCAATCGTCTTGCACGAGGTCAGGGAGTGGAAGTAGCGGTGCCGCCGGCGATTGGGCTTGGCGGCCACAACTCCTCCGCTGGTTCGGTCAGGCCGAGTTCGCGGAATGTATAGCTACAGGGGGCTATACGGCAGAGTCTTTGGTACTTTCAGCGGTCACAGGCGCGGTGGGTTCCCTTTTCGAAGCGGTTGATCTGGATGTCGCCGGCAAAGATGGCGCAGCCCATGCGCATGAGACTATTGTCTCCACCGGATGAAGACGCTCAAATTATTCGATTTGTTTTGCGGCACGGGCGGCTTTTCGAAAGGCTTTGAGAAGTCCGGCAACGCCCGTTACCAAACCTTGCTGGGGGTGGACATCCTTCCCGTCTCACTGAAGACCTTCAGCCTGAATCATCCCGCCGCTGTCGCCATCCCCGGCGACATCCGCCGGTTGCGCTGCGATGATTTGCAAGACCGCCTCCGGCTCAAACCTGGAGAGTTGGACTTGATTATCGGAGGTCCGCCTTGCCAGGGCTTCTCCTCCATTCGCCCGTTTCGGTCGTCCGACCGGGATGACCCTCGCAACAATCTCTTTGAACCGTTTGCAAACTTCGTCCACTTCTTTCGTCCCCGCGCGCTGGTCTTTGAAAACGTCGTGGGACTTGCCACGCACAACGGCGGTTCCGCCTTGGCGCAGATGCAGGAATGTTTCGTGAGTTTGGGTTATGATTGCGACTGGCGCATCCTCAACGCTGCCCACTTTGGCGTCCCGCAGCGCCGGGAACGGCTCATTTTTGTAGGTCTTCAAAAAGGGGGGAAACCGGCTTTTCCTCAACCTACTCATCAATCGAGTGGTTCAACCATTGGTCATCGCGACCGCTCCCGCATGCTGATTCCTGAACAAGACCTCTTTACGTCGAAACGGGATCTCGAACCCGCTTTGTCTGTATTGGACGCCATTGATGATTTGCCTCCAATCCAGTCGGGGGAGTCCGCCGATCATTACGAGGGCGCGCCTCGCAACGACTACCAACGTCAGCGGCGTAATGGCTGCAAGAGGCTTGCGCTGCATTACTCCACTGCCCATACGCCGCGAATGTTGGAAATCATCCGGCACTCGGGAAAGAATATTTCCGCCATTCCGGGCCATTTGATTTCGAGCAGTTTTAGTTCTTGCTACTCACGCCTGGACGGTGACATGCCTTCTGTAACGATCACGGTCAATTTCGTTCATCCTGCCTCCAATCGTTGCATCCATCCGATATGCAATCGCGCTCTGACCCCGCGTGAAGGCGCGCGGCTTCAATCGTTCGATGATGATTTTCAATTTGCCGGCAATCGGTCGCAAGTCGTGAAGCAAATTGGAAATGCGGTTCCGCCGCTCCTCGGCAAGGCCATCGGGGAGGCGCTGGCCGAAGTGCTCTGAAATTGTGCGGAAGGCCACCGCGCCAACCATCGCCTTGCGCCGCCGGAGCCAGCACGATTTCTATTTGACGGGAGTGGCATTCGGGTGTATCCTGGTCCATGAAAACAAAATTGAAGATGTCCATGGCCGCCTTGCTGATGCTGGCTCCGGCCGGCCTGGCCCTGGCGGCTGAACCAACGGCTTTTTCTCTGATCAAGGCGGGGGACAAGTATGTCGGCGAGCAGAGCAAGGACAAAGTGGTGCAAATTCGATCCGAAAAATCCGTCGGAACCATGACTCCGAATATTTGGTACGTGGTTTATTATGATCCCGATGCCACTTTGAAAGCCGTTGAAGTCAAATTCGGCGCGGGACAAAAAATGGACGTGTCGCGGCCCTTGCGGCTGTTGGAACCGATAACCGGCGCGGACAAAGTGTTGGATTCGTCCAAATTGAAGGTGGATTCCGACAAGGCGCTGGACATTGCCAGGTCCCAACCGCTTCTGAAGGCCCTCACGCTGACCGCCGCGCAATTCTGGCTGGAGCACAGTGAGGATGGTCCCAGGTGGAAGATCCAGCTCTGGGCCGCAAAGCTCAATCATCCCGGCGATCAAGCGGACGTGGGCGCTATTTATCTTTCCACCGCCGACGGCTCCGTGCTTCGGAACGACCTGCATCCGAACAGCGCAAATTAGACCGCTGCCTCGCCCTGGCCGAGTTGGCGGAAGGAGTGGCTCCAGGGGTCTATGCGGCAGATGCCTTGATACTCGCAACGGTCGCAGGCGCGCTGGGCTCCCTTTTGAAAGGGGTTGAGCCGGATGTCGCCGGCAAAAATGGCCCGGCCCATGCGCACGAGGTTCTGTTCCACTTGATCGAGCATTTGCTCGAAGGCGGCGTGGTCCATCGGGTCCGGGATGCCGGCGTAGGGCTGGCCGTCGTTTCTCAGGCGGTAGTTGAACTGGGTGCCTTTGGACTCGCCCCGGTTGTCCAGATGGGGAAGGGCGGCGAGGTCAAAGCGGCCGGAATGTTTGTAGGCGGCCTGCCAGGCCGGCGCCTGGTTGAGCAGGACATCCTGGCGCGTTTCGCCGGGTTTGAAATTGCCGCGCAGGTTGATGTAGAAAACGCCGGCGGGAATCAGACGGGCCGCGCCGAAGAATTTCTCCGGATGGGGGAGCCGGCGCAGGACGTTGAGATAGGCCGGCAATTGCAGTTGCACGCCGTGCCGGAGCAGCACGGGATCCAATTTGTGCAGGCTCGATTTGTAATCCACCACCACGGCCAGCGCGTCCGGGCCGGCGGGGCAAAGGTCAATCCGGTCAATCCGGCCGCGAAAAACCAGGCGATGGCCCGAACCCAGGTCCAGTTCCCAGGCGGGCAGGCCGCCTTCTCCCGGCGGCCCGCCAAATTCCACCTCGGCGGCGCGCGGTTCAAAATCGTATTGACCCATCCATTCCACCATGGCGGCCGCGAAATCCTCCAGGGCGCGCGCCATGCCGCGCGCGGCGAAACGGGACGGGGCGTCGGCGGCGAGCAGGCCCGCCTCGAATTGGGGAATGAGGGCCGCGCTTATGGCCGCCACGCGGCGGCGCGCTTCGGGCGCGGCCAGCTCGTGCCACGTTTTTTTCTCCTCCTGAAGCTGCTGGTGGAATTGCGCCAGCGCCAGGTGCTGGAAGGAGCCTTTCTGCCGGGCGTCCAGTTCAAACAGGAGCCGCTCCTCCGCCTGCAAGCCGGAACTGACGAAATAGCGGAAGGCGCAAGCCGCGAATTGCTCGATGCGGCTGACGGAGGCGCGCAAGGCCGGGCCGTAAAGCTGCTCCGCCAGCGCGGGGGAAAGCCGCTCCGGCCCGGGACGGGGGGCGAAGAATTTTATTTGTTGACGCAAAGAGGCCAGGGCGGGCAAAGCCAGGAGGCCCTCCCAACCGCCGCCGGAATCCGCAGCGCGGAGCAGCCGGGGGACAATTTCGCAGGCGTGGAGGGGCGCGGCGTCATCGGGGCCGGCGAAGTTTTCGGTTTCCAGCCGCGGAAAGAGTTTCTTGAGATGGAGAAAAAAGGGGGATGGATTAAGCAGTTGATCATCGGCGTCGCGCTGGGCGCAGGAAACCACCAGCCGCCTGCGGGCGCGGGTGCAGGCGATGTAGCCCAAAAAACGCTCGCGGCTCAGGATTTGCCGCAAGCCGGGGCCAAGCACGAGGCCGCGCCCGCCCAGTTCGGCGCAGTCGGAGTCGGTGAGAAGATGGCGGGGCGGGGGCGGGGCGGGAAAGACCGATTCGTTGAGGCCCAGCACCAGGGCCAGTTGCAAATCGGGGTTGCGCGAGCGATCCACCGCGCCGATCAACACCTGGTCCAGCGCCGGAGGAATGACGCCCACCGTCAGCCCGGCCAGGCCGGCTTCCAGGATGGCCAGCCATTCGGACAGAGGCAGCGACTCGCCGGCGAAGGCCAGCGCCACGTCATCCAGCCAGGCATTCATTTGCTGCCAGACGGTGGCGTGGAATTGCGGATGGGAAACCGGCCCTTCCGGGGCGTCCTGGAGCCTGGCCAGGGATTCTTCGATTTGCAGCGAACGCCAGAACTCGCGCAAGGCGGCGGCCAATTGCGGGCCGTCGGGACGAAGCTGGCCGCGGGTGGCCAGGTTTTCCCTCAGTCGCAGGAAGGGGGCAACCCATTGCCGGCGCAGCCCTTCGGCGATGGGCGGTTTCCCGTCTTCGTTCGGGAATGGCTGGGTCCAGGTTTCCCCTTTCCAGCCGCGGGCCAGGGCTTCGTTCTCCAGGCGGTCAATGGCCTCTTCGTCGCCGGAGACCAGGCCGGTTTTGAGGGCGCTGAACCAATCCTCGTGCCGCCAGTCAAAGGCCGTCACGCGCAAGGCGTTGCGGGTCAACTCCGCCAGCGGATGGTGCGCGGACGGCTCGCGGCGATCGAGGAAAAACGGGATCCCGTACCGCGTGAAGACGCGCCGCAAAACATCGTGGTACCCTTCCAGGGTGCGCAACAAAACAGCGGCCTCGCGATAGCGCCCCCCCGCGTGGACAAATTGGAGAATCTCGCGGGCGGCGAGAACGGCTTCGCCTTCGGGGTTGGCGCAGACGGCGGCGCGCAGCGAACCCCGCGTATCATTCCTCCCATCCTTCTCATTCTTCCCATCCAAGCTGTCGCGTATTACGGCGCGCCGCGACGACGGCGCGGCAGCGGAATGGTCATCGGGAAAAGCCGCCGGCTGCGCCCAGTTTTCTTCCAGGTGGCGCAAGACCGGATTTTCCGCGAAGCGGCCGGACGAAGGATGGCGGCGGAGAATTTGCGTCTCCAACCGGAGGCCGGGCACGGCGGAGAGTTTCTTCCAACAATCCTGCCGGGTCTGGGCGATGGCGGACCAGATGGAAAGCCAGGAATCAGCGCCGGCGGGCCGTTCGCCGTCCACGCAAAAGGCCAGGGTCATGGTTTGACAGCAGGGCGCGAGGGCGGCCAGGAGGCTCAGTTCCTGGGGAGTCAGTTCGCCAAAGCCGTCCAGCCAGAGGGAGGAGATCCAAATTGCGGATTGCGGATTGCGGATTGCGGATTGTTCTTGACGGTAGGGCGAGACTCCGTCGAGCCGTGACTCGAATGCGGATTGCGGATCGCCGATTGCGGATTCCACGGCCAAATTATTTATTGTTGACTTTCGCAAGGCCGCCGCGGCCAGGTCCGGAAGGCAATCGGCGTCCTGGAGGCCTTGTTGGGCGAGCCAGGCCAGGTAAGCGCGCTGGAGGAGGGCCAGATCGCGCAGTTTGCGGCGCAAAGGCTCGGTGAAATCGGGGCGCGAGGCCAGTTCCGTCAATAATTCGGGCGTGAACTGGCGGCGCTGCAATTCGCGCAGTTCCAGGCTGAGTTGGCGGGCAAAACCGGCCAGGCCGGAGCTGCCGTGGAAGATTTGCAGGTCGGCGCGGCGCCGGGCCAGCAGGGCGCGCAACACCATGACGCGGCCTTCTTCCGACAGGAGCGCGGGCCGCGGCCGGCGCAACTCTTTGAGAATAAATCCGGCCAGGCGCTCGAAGGAAAGAATGTGAAGGCGCGTGTAGCCGGACAAGGCGGGGTCGCCGAGGAGTTGCCGTTCCAATTGGAACGTGGCCTGCTTGGGGGCGAGGAAAATCAGCGGCGGCCCCTGGGGATTCTCGCGCAAGGCGGCGCGAATTTCCGCCAGGCACCGGAAAGTTTTCCCGGAGCCGGCCGGACCGAGGAGAAAGCGCGCTTGCACGCCCCATTACTCGCGCAAAAAGCCGCCGCGGAAAAGGAAAATTTGCTGAAAGTCATCCGCGCCTGGACGGTACTGAGCGAGCCATTGCGGCGGGCAATCCCCGCCATTGCGAGAGCGGCCACGAAGGAGGAGGGCCGATGAATAAGGACAGCGCCTTTTGTCGGCTAAGCCTTTCGAAGGCCCGCAAGCTTTTCGCGAATGGCATTCGGATCACGCCTGCAGTCCAAGACAGCCCAAACTCGGGCCATCATGCCTTCCTGATCGTAATAGACGGCGTAAGGGAAACGCTCGGACAGAAGGCGATGGTACCCAAACCGCTTGGGATGAATTCCCGCGTAAAGCCGGAGCGATTCGATGTCGGAAAACAACGATTCCAGAAAATAATCTCCCAATCCTTCTTCCTGCCGGTCGTAAAAATCGAATCCATCCGAGAGATCATCCCGTGCCGAAGGCAGAATGAGGATTCTCATTTCACCCGATTGCGGAGTTGGTTTTTCGCTGCCTCCCAGTCCACGAAGGATTCTTTGCCTTGCTTGACGCGGGCGGCCCTTTCACGGAGAACCTCACCGTGCCATTCGGGCGATTCAAACTGCTCCTTATCGCGGGTCAAGTCGTTCCAGAGCGTTTCCATCACCCGCAGTTTCTCGGCGATGGTCATCTTCTCCAATGGCAATGTAATTTCCATTTGCTCTTTAATACCCCTTTCCGGTGGCGGATGCAAGCCGGGGCTTTTCTTCGCAAGGCTACTGGAGGGGTGGGGACAATGAGCACGCAACAAAAAGGAGGCCTGGTTGGCCGGGGGCAATTCGAATCCGACGACGGCGCGGTAAATTGAGCAGAACCGCACAGCGAGCAAAAGCAATATCTGGATGCGGCGGACAAAAAGAAAATGGCGGCGGCGCAGGAGGCGCAGGAGGCGCAAATAAATTACGGGGGCAAGATGACGCAGGGATTTTCCCGGCTGGCAAGGCGCGACGAAGGAGAATATCCCTCGTGGATCTTTGACTGAGGAGCAACGCCGCCAGCCGGGAAAAGCGCCAGTCAGATTACTCCCTTAATTTATCCGCGTCTCCTTAGTTGCGAACACTCACGGAGTTGGCGTTTGATGAGGCGGCGGAAATGCGCTGGCAGGAATCCCGGCCAACGGAAGTGGACAACATGGATGTGG
>JBEKIA010000173.1:0-8413 GCA_050011995.1 Verrucomicrobiota bacterium | reverse complement strand
TAGGGTTGATTCAGCTTGATTTGGAAAGGTTGGTTTTGCGCGTAAATAATTCATGGATAGTTACTTAGCTTCATTTTCCTGAAAAACGGCCAAACTGGAGGAAACAGGCATGCTTGCCGCGATGGAATCATAAAGCATACTAAGTGGATATAGTATCGAATGATTCGGGGCCGCCGGCGCGATTCCGCCGCCGTTGTAACCTCCGCCGCCGCCTTCCGCCCAATCCGCGATCCGCATGAACAATCCAGCGCAAAGGCCCAGCGCGGCCACCCGCAACGAAAAATGGAGGTTTTGACAGGATGAACAGGATTTACAGGACTTTCCATTCTCCATCCTCCATCCTCGCTTTCATTCCTGCTCCACCTCTTCCCGCCCTCCGCGCCCGCGCCGGCCTCCTCCTCCCGGATGCGACGCCGCAGTGTGCCTACGTGTCTCACGCTGACAATTCAACCATAGTTTCTAATTTTTGTCAAGCCCCTTTTGGAAAAAGTTTGAACGGGATGGCGCGGAAAGAACGGAGCACTCTTGCCCTCAAACCGGGCGTCCGCCCTGGAAAAAGCAGTTTGACCGCGGATGGCAGATGAACACGGATTGGGAACAACTTGCGAGAAGGACAACAAAGATGTGAAGTTGACAATCTGTTGGGTGACCTCTCGGCATTCGTGCTCCTCAAAGAGGAAATTACGCAATCCTCGTTCCGAATTCCGGGATTGATAACCTTCGCAGATTCCTGCTTTCAGCTTTTGCCTTGTCAATCCGGGAATGCGCTACGGCCTGTCGGACGTGATCGGACGCGCCACCAAACCCATCGCCCCCCGCGGCCGCCGTTTCGGCAGACCCTCAACTGGCGCGGGCCATGCTTTCGGTTGCCTGTTTGAAATGTCATTTTTCCGCGACGGCCCCATCGGCCTTCAGGAAAAGTGTCCTGACTCGTTGGGCCGTACGCTGACCTCTCGACCCGAAGTTGGAGCCTTTGGCTCGTTCGAGGCTGCCGCGCGGGAAGGCTTTTTGCCGCGCTGCGCCAAATGCCGCCGCAAAAAAGGCTCGCAGGGCGGGGTTTCCACGGCTCGACGGAGTCTCGCCCTGCCGCTGGCAATTGCCGGCGCAAAAAAGGCTGGCGCGGCGGCGGGGAATGGCGGACATTGCCGCGCGTGAAAAAAAGCTCCGAAAACGGGTCCGATTCGGATTCCGAGTATGAACTGCCGCTGGCCGGCTTCACCGGCGCGCCGGAGGAAAAGGACCGGCAGTGGTTCGAGCAGTGTTATCGGGGCGATGCGCAGCGCCAGCTCACCCTGCGCGCGGTCCTCATGGGCGGCATCCTCGGCATGTTCATGGCGGTGTCGAACCTCTACACCACGCTGAAGATCGGCTGGAGTTTCGGCGTGTCCATCACCGCCTGCGTCATTTCGTTTGCGGTGTGGAATTGCGTCTGCAAGCTGTTCGGCGGCCGGGTTTCGCGCATGAGCGTGCTGGAAAACAACTGCATGCAATCCACCGCCACCGCCGCCGGGTCCTCGACCGGCGGGACGCTGGCCACCGCGCTGGGCGCCCTGCTGCTCATCACCGGCGTCCATCAGCCGTGGCCGGTGGCGGCGGCGTTTGTGGTTTTCACCGCCGCGCTGGGCGTGTTCCTGGCCATTCCGATGAAGCGCCAGATGATCAACCACGAGCAACTCCGTTTTCCCACCGGCATCGCCACGGCGGAAACGCTGCGCAGCCTTTATTCCAAGAGCGGGGAATCGTTGAAACAGGCTTACTCGCTGCTCCTCGCGCTGGGCGCCAGCGCGGTCATCGGCGCGCTCCACACTTATGCGGAACTGGTGGAGCAATTGAAATTGAAGAACCGCCTGCCGGAATGGCTGGAAAGATTATCCGGTTGGCTGTGTCTGCCGGACACTGTGCCCTTCACCGGCTGGCTCAATCCGCTGCCGCGCGGGCAAATGCAGGGACTGGCCTTTGAGCCGAGCGTCCTGCTGGTCGGCGCGGGGATGATCACCGGGTTGCGCGTCTCGCTTTCGATGTTCGCCGGTTCGGCGCTCCTTTACTACGCGGTCGCGCCGCTCCTGGTGGCGCACGACGCGGCAAACGCCGCCGCGGCCGGTTTCGTGCCGTCCTTCAAAATGAGTGACAGCGGCGATTTCAATCCCGTCCGATGGGCGTTGTGGGGCGGGACGGCGGTGATGGTTTTCTCCAGCCTCACCCAGGTGGCGTTGAACTGGCGGACGATCAGCCGCGCCTTCCTGGTTTTCAAGAAGGAGGAACGGGCCGCCATCCACGACGCGGTGGACGCCGTGGAGGTGCCGAACTCCTGGCTGGTCATCGGCCTGATCCCGATCACCATCGGCCTGGTCATCGTGCAGTACTTCGCCTTCCACATCGCGGTGTGGCTGGGGCTGGTTTCGGTGGCCTTTTCCTTCGTCGTGTCGCTGGTCTGCTGCCGCGCGACAGGCGAGACGGACACGACGCCGATTGGGGCGATGGGCAAGGTGACGCAACTGCTCTACGCCGTGCTGCCTGGCGCCAAGGGCATCGCCTCCATCAACCTGATGGCCGCCGGCACCACGGCGGCGGCGGCGGGCGCGGCGGCGGATTTGCTGACCGACCTGAAAAGCGGCTACCTTCTCGGGGCCAACCCGCGACGCCAGTTTCTGGCGCAGTTTTACGGCGTGTTTTTCGGCGTGATCGCGGTGGTGCCCGCCTGGTACTTGATGGTGCCGGACAAAAAGGCGCTCGAAGCCTTCAACCCGCCCGCGACCAATATGTGGCGGGCGGTGGCCGACCTGCTGACCCAGGGCGTCAACCACCTCCCGCGAACCGCGCTGCTTGCCATCGTCCTCGGCGCGCTCTTGGGCGCGGCGCTGCCGCTGCTGGAAAAACTCTGGCCGCGCCTCCGGCCCTGTCTGCCCTCGGCGATGGGATTGGGCCTGGCGTGGGTGGTGCCGTTTCAAAACTCACTCTCCTTTCTCATTGGCGCGATGGCGGTGAGCCTGTGGCAGAAATGGAACCGGAAGAACTCCGACATCTATGCGATTCCGATAGCCTCCGGGCTGGTCGCCGGGGAATCGCTGGTGGAGGCGTTCATCGCCATCGCCTGCACGCTGGTGGGATTTCTGGCCGTGAAGTGAACGGCGCTGGAGGACGGACGCGCGCATTCGACTTTTTGGGGTGGTGTTTTCCTAATCTTAATCCTAATCTTAATCGTGTTCCCAGAGGGCGGGGCAGGATTAAGATTAAGATTAGGAGGGGAACCCAAAAACTGCACGCAGGACGGACGCATTACCCATTTTGCACTTTGCACTTTGCGCCGGGAACTTTAGACTGCGCTCATGCCTCGCAAAGACGCATCGCAATCGCACCGGCATGGAGTCAATGATGTCATCGGCATCGTGCTGTGTTTGACGGGCCTTTTGTTGTTGTGCGCCTTGCTCTCTTACGATCCTAAAGACCTGCCGGCCGTGGTGACGACCGCGCCCAATAATCCGCTCAACAACTGGATCGGGCCGGTTGGGGCGCGGCTGGGCCTGTGGCTGTTCTGGGCCTTTGGCTTGACCGCTTACCTGGTGCCGGCGCTGCTGGTCCTGTTCGGCCTGGGTTACATGGTCGGGGTTCTTTCCTATTTGCCGCGGCGCTGGATTTGGGGGGGAATTTTGCTCGTTTGCTGCATGGGGCTGCTCAGCATGTTCGAGTCCGAGTTGCGGCTGCGTTCCTGGGTGGACGGCCTGGCCATTTCCAGCAGCGGCGGTTTGATCGGCCAGTTTTTCTACCGTCACGCCCTGCGCTATGTAGGGAAGGTGGGAGGGAGCATCGTTTTGGCGGGATTGTATCTCATCAGCCTTCTCTATTTGACCAATTTCCGGCTGGGAGAATGGTGCCGCCAATGGTGGGCCGTCCGCTTCGGCGGCCAGGCCGCCGCCGCTCTCAATGAGAATGAACTGGAACGCCGCGCCCGTTTGCTGGAAAAGCAGGCCCGCCAGCTCCAGGAACAGTTGGACAAATCGGGCAGAGGGGCCGGGGCGGCCGCTCCCAGCGGACTGGGCGCCGATATGCAGCCGGTGCCGGAACCGATGGTGCGCGATTTGAGCGTCCCTCAACCGATTCCGGCCCCGGCGCAGAAGAAGTCCGGGGAGAAGGAGTTGCCCAAAGAGCCGGCGCCGGCGGAGGAAGGCGTGGTGATCCCGGCCAGGGACATTGCCGCCGCCACCACGGCGGACATCCTGGGCAAAGAAGCGGCGGCCGAAGCGCCCGACAAAGAAAGCGCCAAACCCCGGCCCGAAGGGGAAGCGGCGGCTGTCCCGGAAGCCGTGGCGCAGGACGTGGCGGCCCCGAATGCCCAAGAGGCCGGCGCGGACTCCGGGCCGCCGCCCGCGGCCAAACCCAAACCGGCCCCGCGCAAGCCCAAACGGATCGCGGTGGCCGACGCGCCGAAAATCGGCAACTACCAGTTGCCGCCGCTGGACTTCCTGCAAAAAGCGGACACCACGCTCAAGCCGACGGAGACCCGGGAGGAATTGATGGCCAATGCGCGCCTGATGCAGCAGACCCTGGCCCAGTTCGACATCGAAGTTTCCCCGGGCGACATCACCAAGGGGCCGACCATCACCCGCTACGAACTGCATCCGGCGCCGGGGGTCAAGCTGGAAAAAATCGTGGCCTTGAGCAACAACATCGCCGCCGCCCTCAAGGCCGAGCGCATCAACATTCTGGCCCCGGTGCCGGGCAAGAGTTCCGTCGGGGTGGAAGTGCCCAATGCTGTCAAGACCAAAGTCATTGTGCGGGACCTGTTCGAATCGGAGGAATGGCGCGCCAGCAAGGCCCGCATTCCGGTGGCGCTGGGCAAGGACGTCTATGGGTCGCCCATTGTCGCCGATCTGTCGGAAATGCCGCACCTGCTCATCGCCGGCAGCACCGGCTCGGGCAAATCGGTTTGCATCAACGCCATCATCGCTTCCCTCCTCTATCGCTTTCCGCCGGACAAATTGCGCTTTGTCATGATTGACCCCAAGGTGGTCGAACTGCAGCTTTACAACGCCCTGCCCCATCTGGTGGTCCCGGTGGTGACCGACCCCAAAAAGGTCATCCTCGCCCTTCGCTGGGTGGTGGATGAAATGTTAAAGCGCTACCAGATTTTTGCCAAAGTCGGCGCGCGCAACATCCGCTCCTTCAATGAGCGGCCCAAACACAAACCGGCTCCGGCGGCCGAGGCGGAACTGCCGCTCCTGTCCAAACGGGAAAAGGTCGAGGTCAGCTCCGACGGCTTCGCCGTGGAACTGGACGAGGACATCATGGTGCCGCGGGACGAGGAAATCGTCATTCCCGATTATCTCAGCTACATTGTCGTTATTATTGACGAATTGGCGGACTTGATGCTGGTCGCGCCGGCGGACGTGGAAATGGCCATTGCCCGCATCACCCAAATGGCGCGCGCCGCCGGCATTCACTGCATCGTGGCCACGCAGCGGCCCAGCGTGGACGTCATCACCGGCGTCATCAAGGCCAACATCACCGCCCGCATCGCCTTTCAGGTCGCCGCCAAGGTGGATTCCCGCACCATTCTCGACGCCATGGGCGCGGACAAGCTCCTGGGCAAGGGGGACATGCTCTATCTGCCGCCCGGCTCGGCCAAGTTGATCCGCATCCAGGGCACGCTCATCACGGACGGGGAGCTTCAAAGTATTGTTGACTTCATCGCCAAGCAGGGCAAGCCGAGCTACGAGGTGGACATTCACCAGCAATTGCAGAAGGCCGGCGGCGGCCTGGACGGCGAGCCCGAGGGCAGCGGCGAGGACGAGGAATTGATCCAGCAGTGCATCGAAATCATCCGCAGCGAGGGGAAGGCGAGCGTCTCGCTCATGCAACGGCGCCTGCGCCTGGGTTACACGCGGGCCGCGCGCATCATGGACGAACTGGAGTTGCGCGGCATCGTCGGCCCGAACAAGGGCGCCGAGCCGCGCGACATTCTGATTGACCTGGACGGCGGCGGCGCGGACGGCCATCCGCCGCCGGGAAGCGAGGAAGGCGGGGCGCGATAAACTCAAAAAGCTTTGGAGTGCGGCGGCTGGCCGCCGCTTTGCCCCCGGCCAATCGTTGGCATCCGAAAGCGGAACTGCGTTCCGCACTCCACGACGCTTCGCGTTCCAGGACACGCGACCGATGAACCGGCAGGTCTTGGAGCGCGCGCGCGCCAGCGCCGCCTTCTGGCCCGCGCTTCCAATGAGGATTCATCGGGCCACTTCACCCGCTTCGATTACTTGCTCCGGTTTGGCGAGGAGCCACTGAAAAACTTCAGTCTTCTTCGGTATCAGAAACCGTAAGTCCCTGAACAAAGTTTTCAAATGAAACTGTCGTGAGCTTCCCTCTCAGGTGGGCAGGCACATCGGCCGTTGGACAACGCAAGATATCCGATCTGTGGCCGAAATTATCCGAAAGCCATTGTGCCAGTTCGACCGGCCAAAAGCTCATGCTCATCTGAATCACCTTTGCCCCTGCACGTCTGGCATGCTCTTGTAGACTCGATCCTTCACCAACCCGGTCAACAATGATACATGTTGCGGAGTGAAACTTCTGTTCATTAATCTCCATTTCACGTTCGAAACGCGAAACCTTGTCTTTGGTGATTTCCGGGTTGCCCCGTCCAATGAAACCTAAATCGAACCGGATGGCTTGGCCCGGCGCCACCAAAAGCGTTGCATCAGCTTCCCGCTCGCCCATTTTGCTCGAGAGCCAAAAGACTCTTTTGGTTTTTCTTGGCGGGTAGCCTGTCTGCTCAAAACCCAAAGCGCAAAGCACGCTGCCCAGTACCAATCTTTCAAAAAGTTTTCCGTAGGTGCTTTTTTCTGAACCGCGAATTGCCAGCGTCTGGCTGCCAATAGTGCAAAACAAGCTCAGCATATCGTGCCAATCAAGAATCGACTCCTTGCCGTTGGCAAATTCAATTCGGCATTGCAATTCACCTGATTCCTTCTTGGTTTCTGCTGCGAGGCGATTCAGATTTTCGGCGAAAGACTCCGTGTATTTCTTAAGTTGAAGTTTGTCGTCACGCAGAACATTTTGGAAACCTTTCTCTGTCAACCCGATCATCCATTGACAAAGAGCCTTCTCCGCTTTTGTGGCTCCGCCGGTCAAACTCTCAAACGCCATGCGCGGAATTTGGCGGCTAAAATCTTTTGCGACCTGCCATCCGAGCAAATAAACCATGAGGGTCGCCGCGTTGATTTTTCCAAGACGCAAACGCGTCAAATGTTCCGTGGAGGCGCGAAGGTTATTTCCGCAAAGAACGTCAACAATAACGTGACGAACATTTTCTGCGCCTGCCCTTTTGATGAAGGTCGCGCCATTGCTCTCAAGCAAAGCCTCAAAATTCTTTGGCAGCAAATCGGCAAGATTTACGGCGGCGTGGTTCATCAGAGTAAAACCGACGAGGTGTCAGGCGGCTGGCAACCGACGAACAGAACATTTTTTGTGGCCGAACCCAGCCAATTCATGATGTCTGCGCGGATTACGTCAATGTACTTCGGTTCGTTTTCGATTAGCACAAAACGACGGCTCTGCATTGCGGCAGCACGTCCGGTAGTTCCCGTGCCCGCAAACGGGTCCAAAACAACATCATTCTTGAATGAATAATATTTGACGACTGTCTTGGCTAGATCGACCGGAAAAATCGCTGGATGAACGGAATGAAACGCAGGATGAATGCGCCACAAATTGGTGACCTCATAATCGCCTGTGATCTTTGAATCCTTCACCGCCTGCTGGTCAGGATGATTACGAATGTTCCAGTCAATCAGTTTATCCGTATGCTTGCGGTAAACCAGAACATATTCAGTGACAGGGACAGCCTTGTATTGGAGCGGATTTCGGTCTGCGGCAAACCGGCGTCCGCGTCCTGTCGCCCAGCCCGCGCCTTCTGGCTTCACCCAATGAATATCGTCAATAAAATCAAAACCTTCCTCGGTAAAGATTCTGTGCATGTCGAAAGGAACGGCGATGCGCTGCGATGCTTCGTTACGGCTGGCTCTGCGGATCAAGACAGGGGAGACATTCATAACGAAGAATCGACCCTCGCTCATCACGCGGTGGCAATTGTGGATGATCCGGCGCATCTTCAGGAGATAGCTTTCATAGGAGAGATAATCCTCGTATTCAGGGCGCGCGTTGTAATACGGAGGCGAGGTGAAAATCAAATCCACGGATTGCGCGGGCATGTCCAATAATGCCTGTTCACAGTCCCCAAGAATCACTGTGTTGCGAACAAACGAGGCCGGCATCTGCGTCGGCCTGCTGCTTCCGTTCGGCCCAACTTTTTCGGACTCCTTCCGGCCAAGCAGCCGGGCTTCCAGAACATTAGGGGCTGTTGTCTCACCCGCCGAAACTAAGGATGTGTAGGCATCAATGACAACTTCGCCAATTCTTTCTT
>JBEKIA010000172.1:0-8427 GCA_050011995.1 Verrucomicrobiota bacterium | reverse complement strand
GCAGAGAGAAGCAAGACAAGGCGATAGTAAAAGGCGCGTCCTGAAAGAAAAATCCTTTTGCTGCGACAATTATTCTCCTTTTGCTGCGACAATTCTCTCTCATTTTGTTCTGCCCCCGACACCATTATCAGAACAGTTGTGTCCCTTTTTATCACAGGATTTAGCCGCCGTGCCCGTTTTCGCCTGCTTCAAACACGGATGCCCCGGCCAGACGGCCAAGCCGTGGCAGATCTTCCCGCCGATCAACATCCATGCCGGCCTCCGGCAAGGCAATTCGCTCCGCATCTTTCGCATGTCTGACAATGACCGCCTTTGCGCCCCGGCTTCCGCGCAACGCCGCCAGCTCCGGATAATACGCCCGGCTGAACAGCGCCGGCGCACCTCCTTCTCCCCCGTATGCAGCCGCGACGATGCCCTTCCCGCTGGATTGATGCACCGCGACAAGGCGGTCCAGAAATTGGGCCGAAATCAGCGGCTGGTCGCACAGCATGATGATCACGGCGTTCGGACCCGCGCTCCCCGGCGCCAGGGCCTTCAGCCCGGCGCGAATGGACGAACTCATGCCCTCAGTCCATTGCGGATTCATGGCCACGGTGACGGGCAAGCCGCTCAATTCGCCGTGCAGCCTTTCCGCATAAGCCCCGAGCACAACGACGACCGGGCGGCAGACCGATGCCAGCGCCGTTTCGGCAGCGTGTCGAAGGAGGCTGCGCCCCCGGAATGGCAGCAACTGCTTGGGCTGGCGCAGGCGGGCGGAGGCGCCGGCCGCCAAAATCATCAAGGCGCTGGCCGCGCCGCCGCCGCAGAGCAAGGAATTTGGGACCGCGGCGTTCACAAGGCGGAGGCCGGGGAATGGATGGAACTCTTCTTCTCGCGCAGCATGCCGCCGGCATGGCTGGAAATGACGGCCTGGATTTCCGCCACGATGGCCAGGGCGATTTGTTCCGGATTCTCCGCGCCGATGTCCAGCCCCACCGGATTATGGACTTTTCGTAACATGGCCGCTTCGACGGCAAATCCCTCCTGGAGCAGTTCCCGGAGCATTTTTTGGGCGCGATCCTTCGGCCCCATCAAACCGAGGTAGCGCAAGGGGAGCGGCAGCAGCGCCTTGAGGAAGGCGCGGTCTGTCAAGTAATTGTGCGACATGATGACCGCCGCCGTTTGTTCGTTGAGCGCCAGCCGGGTGATCTCCTCCGGGCGCAACACCACCACCGCATCCGCTTCGGGAAAGCGGTCCGGCCGGGCGTAGGCCGGGCGCACGTCGGCCACAGTGACGTGAAAACCCACCTCCTTCGCCAGACGCGCCAGGGGCGCGGCGTCATATCCGGCCCCGAAAATCACCAGGGGCGCGGGCGGCTGGATCACCTCGACGAAAACTTCGGCCGTGCCGGCGGCCAGCTCAAATTCCACCGTTGTGGAACGGCCGGTCAAGAGGGTTTGGCGGGCGGCGGCGAGCATTTTGGATTGGAGGGCCGGGTCCTGGATATTCCCGAATGATTCGCCATCCGGGTCCAGCATCAGCCGGTCGCCCAGCCGCGCCTGCACCAGACCCTGCAATCGAAAAACAGTGGCCGCCGCGCCGGACCGCCGCCGCTCGAAAAGATGAGCGACAAATTGGATCAACCCGGCGGCGGGCGAGCCGGGCCGCACCGGCTCGACCAAAATATGCACCGCGCCTTTGCAGCCCAGCCCCGCGCCAAAAACCAGGTCCTCCTCCGAAGTGGTGTCATAAGCCAGCAGAAGGGGTTGGCCGTTTTGCATGACGCCTTGCGCCTTCTCGATCACGTCCTGCTCCAGACAGCCGCCGCTGGTCGAACCGACCGATTCGCCGCCGGCGGAGATCCATAAGCGGGCCCCGGGGCGGCGGTAGGTCGAGCCGGAAGCCTGCACCAGCGTGGCCAGGGCCGCAGTTTGCTCCGGCTGGCGCGCCTGGGCGCTGAGGATGGCGGCGAGTTCTTTCATGGGGGGCCATTATGAAAGGCAGAATGAGAAATGCAAAATGCAATTTTTACGAGTGGTTCGCTCATCTTCGTGGGAGCCGCTCGTTTGGCAGAAACGCTGGGCTAACCATTTTTTGTCATGCCGGGTCAAAAATCTCTTTTTTTTAAGCTTAATCCACCTTAATCCACCTTAATTTTGACCTTAATTGGAATGGAAAGTTGCGGAACTGAAAACGGGTGGTTCTGCTTTGCCACTTTGCCCTGCAAACGTTAAAGTCGCTCATTTTTGCGAAGATTTTACCACGGATCGCACGGATAACACGGATGCCTCCTGAACAGAAAGGAACGAAGGAAAAATTCGCCTTTGTGGCCTTTGTTTGCTCCGTGCCAATTCCCTTCCGAGGGCGGCGCGGACGGAGAATTCTGAATCCGTGAAATCGGTGAAATCCGTGGTTCCATTCCTTCGGTTGCGGCTGGCCGCGCGGCGCGAATTCCGGCGAAATCGAGGAGGTTGGCGAGAAAGGCTGGCGGGTTCATGCCCCCCCCCTGGGTGGAAGTGGAATTAAGTGGAATTAAGTGGAACCAGGTGGAATTAAGTGGAATTAAGTGCAATTTAAGTGGAACGAAGTGCAAATAATTCGAAATTCCCGGCGGATCGGGTGAGGAGCAGGCGGCCCGCCTTCGCTTCGCGCGGCAGGGCGTCCGCGCGCCAAAGAGCGGACGGACGCGGGCGCGCATAACGCGCGCCGGCCCAACGTTCCCCTTCCCGCTCCCCCGCTCCACGCTCCTCGCACTCACGCGCAGAAGTTTAGCATATAAGCCAGGAACGTCAAGGAAAAAATGCGAAAAACAACGGATTCTCGCAGGGGTATCCGAAATGAGTCAAGCTTTTCCGCTGGCAAAGGCTTTGTTCGGAGCCTGAAAGGCGACGAGTTTTGAGGTCAGCCATTGCCCAAAAGCGAGCCGTCCGGGCCATCCCCAAATGGGGTAGCGCCGCTGTAGGCCGAAGCGTAGCGAGCCGACGGCTAGCGGCCTACAGCGTAGCGCAGGGGCCCCATTTGGGGGTGGCCCGGACGGCGGTCGTCCTCGCCTGCGCTCCCGCATGCTGGTGCGGTAATCCGCAGGCGCATTCAGGCGCATCGTGGGCAGGTCATTTTCATATACAAACAACCTTTCGTATGTTATTGTTAGACCACTATGGAATACGGTCGGCAAAATAACGGGCTCCTGACATTTCTGGAGCATTGGGGATTATTGGTCAGCCTTCTGCTTGCCGTCGTCTTGTGCCAGGTTCTGATGTTTTTCTTCAACCTTAGAGGCGAGCCGTGGATTTACTTTTTTGTCGCAAGTATGGCTCTACTGGTTTCCGGCGCTGTATTGATTGTTTACGCGAAGATGCCGGCTTACCGGAGCGGTCGATTTTTCACTTTCGGAGTCAAGTCTGTGCCTGAGCATTTGGCGGGGTTCTACCGCTGGGGATGGCGGATATTTTTATTCGGCATCGTGCTGTCACTTTGTTTGTTATTGTCGAGACAATGACGACAAAGGGGTCAGTCCCGCATAATCGCATATTTTTCCTTTCTTCCCGCATCGGACAGAAAGATCGCCCGGAAATGACGCTGATCAAGTTGAATCGCTTGGCCGGGGGCGAGGCGGCAGGCTTTGCCCCGCCGCAACCGGCCTCTCGAATTCCGGGTGAGGCTCGATCCATTTTGGCAGATGTTCCCTCCTTTGCTCTGGGAGCTTCCACCTTCGTTAAAACTACGGCGGACAAGACGGAGGGCGGGCAAGCCGGAACTCGACGTTGCAGAACAGCTTGTCCGTATGTTCCGGCCACAGTGTCGCACCTGAAGAGCGTTCGGCGGGACGCCGAACGCGGCGGTCGAGACGACCGGGGCCGGGGTCAAACCGTATCATTGCCAGAATACTCCGTTTTGATGTTGGTTTACGGAAATGTTCAGCTAACTGGCTCTAAGAATGCGGCGTCTGCCCGTCGGCGGCGAAGGGCCTTGGCGGGCGGCAAAAATCGGATTACGAGGCGCTGGCCCAGCGCGGCGGCGATGCGTTGCAACATGCTCAAGGAGTGGCCCTCGTAATCCGCATCCTCGAGCCGGGAGATCACCGGTTGCCTGGTGCCAAGTTTTTCCGCCAGTTCAGATTGGGAAAGCCCGGTCTTCGTCCGGGCGGAATAAATAAGTTGAGCAACGGCAGCGTTGATCCGCGCCTCTTCAGTGAGTCTTCGCAGTTCGAGACTCTCTCCGGCCATCCGATCCAAAATCACCTCGGCATCCGAGTGGTTGTTAATCGTCGTTGGGGCTTGGGGTGCAACGCTGGAAGCAGTCGGCGAGGTCGCCGACTGCGACACGCGGGGGCGCGTGTGCTCCCCGGAATGTTTAATGGGCAGGTTCATTATTCCGCATTCGTTCAAACGCGAGCGGAAACGTCCTCGCCGTCCACCGGCTGGGAGGCTCCACTTTCAATTTCCGCCAGGTGGCAGCGGGCTTCTTGTTTCCACGCCGTCTCGACGCCGGAAGGGATGCCGTGGTGCAGCTTGAGTGTGAGGGTTTCCACCAATTCCGCGACGCGGGCCGGCGGCCGATGGCCTGCTTCTTCAAGAATTTGTTCCACAGTTAAGGGCATGGCACAAACTACGTTGTTGCGGGCTGGATTTCAATGATTTTGCCAAAGGTCGCATCGGAGCTTCCGCCGGGCCAGTGGCCCGGCGGGACGGGCGGGTCGCCCGTGCCACCCCATGACGAAATGTCCGGGCTACGCCTTCAAGCCGTCGGGAATCATGGGCATGGAGCGGAGGCGGAGGTTGGTGGCGTCAAAGATGGCGTTGCCCACGGCCGGGGCTATCCCAATGATGGGCGCTTCGCCCGCGCCGGCGGAAGGGATGTCCTTGTTGTCAAGGAGAACGATTTCGATCTTCGGGATGTCGGCGAAATGGGGCACGCGGTAATCGGCCAGATGCGGATTGGTGATCATCGCCTTCTCAAATTCGATCTCCTCAAAGAGCGCGCCGCCCAGGCCCATCACCATCGCCCCTTCGATCTGGTTCTTAAGATGGTTGGGGTTGACGACCGCCCCGCAATCAAACGCCGTCACCGCCCGCACCACCTTGACCGTTCCGCTGGCCGTGTCGGCCAGAACCTCGGCGCAAGTGGCCACATAGGAGTTCTTTTCCGTCCCGCCCGCAATGCCGAATCCGCGCCCGCCCGAGGCCTTGGCCGCGCCCCAGCCGAAGGCTTTGGCGGCGGCTTCAAAAACGGCGCGCAGGCGGGCGTCGGCCAGGTTCTTGAGGCGAAATTCCAGCGGGTCCATCTTTAACAGCCGCGCCAGTTCGTCCATGTGTACTTCGCGGGCGAAGTTGTTGCCCGTGGCCGCCAAACAGCGGTAGGAGGTCTGCGCCAGCGGGGTGCGGGTGGAACGGGAAACCGCGACTTGATTGGGAATGCGGTAAGGGCTGTTGATGCCCGGGGCGCCTGAATTGTAATTGGTAAATTCCCAGGAGGTGATGACGCCGTCGTTGCGCGCGCCGCTGCGGATGTCAATGACGGCGGCGGGACGGAAGAAAGCCCAGGTAAATTCCTCCTCGCGGGTCCAGACCAGTTTGACCGGTTTGCCGGCGGCCCTGGATAAACGCGCGGCTTCCACGGCCGCTTCGCCGGTGTGCTTGCCGCCGTAGCCGGAGCCGGTGTCGGGCACGATGACGCGGACGCGCTCTTCCGGGATGCCCAGGGCCTGGGCAAGCTCGCCGCGCACGCCGAAGGGACGTTGTGTTCCCGTCCACACGGTCAGCTTGTCTTCCTTCCAATCGGCCAGGGCGGCGCGCGGTTCCAGCGGGGTGTGGGCGATGTAGGCCACCGTATAAGTTTGTTGGAGCGTCTGACCGGCCCCGGCCGCCGCCGCGGCGGGAGCATCCTGCGCGGACGCGGCCCCGGCGGATGGCGCGCCCCCTCCGCCCCGCCTGCCGCCGCCTCCTCCGCCGCCGGCGGTGACGTTGTTTCTGAGGTAGTCAAAAATAGTCTTGTCAGTAGGCTGGTCCGGCGGCGGGTCGGCCCATTTGGCGGTGATGGCGTTGACCGCGTACTCGGCTTGCAAGGAATCCGGCGCCACCGCGCCGACAAAAGAGCCGTCACGCACCACCTTGACGCCCGCCAGGGCTTCCGCCGCCGAGGTGTCCACGGAAAGCATTTCGGCCTTCCACGACGCGCCCCGCAGGACCTTGCCAAACATCATGCCGGGCAATTTCATGTCGGAGGAATACTTGTGTTTGCCGGTGACAAAGTCGCGTCCATCCACCTTGGGGACGGACGTGCCGGCGATTTTCCATTCGCCGGCGGGGGTGACGCGGGTGGAATTGTCCACCGTCTTGGTGAACTTCCGGCCTTTGGTGAGCTGGCCGAAAGTGACCGCCTGGTTGCGGTCTGCGTTTGTCCTGAAAATCTTGCCGTCGGCGACGGTGAGGGTGGATTTGTCCACCTGGAAGTATTCCGCCGCCATGTCGAGCAACACGCCCCGCGCCGCCGCGGCCGCGCGATGCAACTGGGAGGCCATTTGCGGGGTGGTCATGCTGCCGAAAGTGCCCATGTCGTAAGGCACCAGGTCCGTGTCGGCCATGACCATTTTGATGGAGGACAAGGGCGCGGGCAGTTCCTCGGCCACCGCCTGGGTCAGGGAAGTGCGGATGTTTTGCCCGACTTCCGTTTTTCCCGTGAAGACCGTCACCGTGCCGTCCTCGCCGATATGGATCCAGGCGCTGATTTCGGCGGGGACCGCCGCTCCGCCGCCGCGTCCTCCGCGTCCGCCGCGCGCGCGTCCGCCGCCTTCCTGGGCGACGGCGGCCGGGACGAGAAAGAGCACCATGACGCCGCAGCCGAGCGTTTTGAAAAAATCGCGGCGTGTGACCTCCAAAGGCGGCGGGGCGGGCGGATTCATGCCGCAAGGTCCCGGCTCCAGAATTTGCGTGTCGTGGGAATTCATTTGGTTTGCAGCGCCCGGGCGCCGTCCTGGATGGCCGCCATGATGCGTTGGTAAACGCCGCACCGGCAGATGTTGCCGCTCATGAAACGGATGATTTCCGCTTCGGAGGGATCGCGGCTTTTTTGCAGCAGGGCGAAGCCGGACATGATCATGCCCGAGGTGCAATAGCCGCATTGCATGGCGTCCATTTTGAGAAAGGCCTCCTGCAAGGGGTGGAGTTGGCCGTCCTTTTCCAGGCTTTCGATGGTGGTGATCTTGTGTTTGCCGGCCTCGGCGGCGGTGGTGCGACAGGAGCGGATGGGATTGCCGTCGAGCAGGACGGTGCAGGCGCCGCACTGGCCTTCGCCGCAGCCGTATTTGCTGCCGGTCAGGTCGAGATCATCGCGCAGGACGCTCAAGAGAGTGCGTTCGCCGTCCACATTAACCGGAACGGTTTTGCCGTTCACATAAAGCTCGTTGACTTTTGGCATAAACAGATCGGCTGCCTCAATTCATGGGTGAATTGATTGCGGGAATGGTAACAGGGCGGCCGGTTTTGCGCCAGCATTTTCGTGCCGCCTTTCTATTCTTCCCGTTTCTTCGGGGAGAAGGTGTGGGTGGAGTAGCCGTAGAAGGCCTCGGCGGCTTCCATGATCGTCTCGGACAAGGTGGGATGGGGATGGACGCATTCGGCCAGGTCGCGCGCGCTGCCGCCCATTTCCACGATGACGACGCCTTCGGAGATCAATTCGCCCGCGCCATAACCCACAATGCCGACACCCAGCACGCGCTCGGTTTCCGAGTCAATAATCAATTTGGTCAGGCCGCCGGGGTGGTCAAAAGTCATGGCGCGACCGGAGGCGGTCCAGGGGAATTTGGCGACTTCGACGGCGAGGCCCTGGGCCTTGGCTTCGGCCTCGGTCAGGCCGCACCAGGCCACTTCGGGATCGGTGAAGACGACGGCGGGGATGATGACGCCGGCGGAGGTGCTGGCCTCGCCCACGATGGTTTCGACGGCGATGCGGCCTTCCTTGGTGGCTTTGTGGGCCAGCAAGACGCCGCCGGCGATGTCGCCGATGGCCAGAATGGCGGGGTCGGCGGTTTCCTGGCGGTCGTTGACTTTGATGAAGCCGTGGTCGTCCTGCTCGACTTTGGTGTTCTCCAAACCGAGGTCGCGGCAGCGGGGCACGCGCCCGACGGAGACGAGGACGCGGTCGTAGAGTTCCTCCCTGGGGGTTTTGTCGGGGCCTTCGGTGAGGACGAGAATTTTTTTCCCTTTGGTGGCCATTTTGGTGACCTTGGTTTTAAAGCGCAGTTCGCGGAAACTGGCCTGGGCGGATTTCAAAACGGGCCGCACCAGGTCGGGGTCCGCGCCGCTGAGAATGGTGTCAAGGAGTTCGACGACGACGACTTTGCTGCCGAGGTTGGCATAGACGCCGCCCAATTCCATGCCGATGTAGCCGCCGCCCACGATGAGCAAATCCTCGGGCACCTCCTCGACTTCGAGGGCCTCGGTGGAGGT
>JBEKIA010000171.1:0-9594 GCA_050011995.1 Verrucomicrobiota bacterium | reverse complement strand
CGCGAAATACGCGAAATACGCGAAAAATCCAGACCCTTCCCCCGAAAGCTTTCCGGTTTCGCGTATTTCGCGTATTTCGCGGTTCCCTCTGTTTTCTATATTGGCACGGTTTTTGAACCTCCCTATTTCTCGCGGTCTTCGTGGAATGTTGCCATCGTGAGGCGAGGATTTGGGGTTGGCAGAGCCGGGACGGCTCTGACACTTTGCGCCAGGAATTGGCCCCGCCAATTAGGAGCGTTTTTGCTTTCATTGTCCCGCCGGTTCCCTTACGGTTCTTTCCGGGCGCAGGGCGGGATAAACAAAGGGCGTTGATGATGACCGCAAAAGAACTAATCGAGACAATAACCAAGATTTGCTTCAAGGAGATTTTCACCATGACGATTCTCAATTTATGCCTGTTCCGCGCCGGCCGCTTCACCTTGCCGGCCTGTGCCGCCGCCTTTTGTTTTGCGCATAACGGGTTCTCTCAAGCGCAGCCCGCCGGCGCGCCTTCGATCCGCTGGATTTGCACCACGCCAGCCGAGCCGTGGAAGGAGATGTCCGCAACCGTGCTCTCTCCCGCGCCCGGCGCGGCGTCCAATGTGGTGAGGCTGGATGCCAAAACAGCCTATCAGACCATAGACGGCTTTGGCGGGTGTTTTAACGAACTGGGCTGGGACGCCTTGCAACCGCTGGACGCCGGGCAGCGGGCCACGGCGATGAAGGCGCTGTTCGACGCCACCGGCTGCAATTTCAACCTCTGCCGGGCGTCCATTGGCGCCAACGACTTCGCGTTGGAATGGTATTCCCTGGATGAAACGCCGGGCGATTATGCCATGACCAATTTCAGCATCGAGCGGGACCGCAGAATCCTCATCCCCTTCATGAAGGCGGCGATGGCGTATCAGCCCAAACTGGCGGTGTGGGGCGTGCCGTGGTGTCCGCCCTCGTGGATGAAAACGGGCAACGCCTATAAGGGCGGCAATATGAAGCAGGACCCGCAAACGCTGGCGGCTTACGCGCTCTACTTCTCCAAATATGTCCAGGCGTATCGCCAGGAAGGGATCAACCTTTACGCCGTCCATCCGCAAAACGAACCCAAGTATAATAACAACGTCTATCCCCAATGCGCGTGGAACGGGCAGGAAATCAACACCTTTTTGCGCGACTATCTTATTCCCCGATTGAAGAAGGACAATGTGAACGTGGAGGTCTGGCTGGGCACCATCGTCAACCCGAACTTGGCGGACTACACGGACCCGGCCCTGGGCGACGCGGCGACCGGCCCCGCCATCGCCGGCGTGGGTTATCAATATGACGGTCAGAGCGCCATGCTCGCCACGCATCAGAAGTATCCGGACAAGAAGATGCTGCAGACCGAGACCGAGTGCTATAACGGCGCCAACTCCTGGGACGAGGCCGCGACCACCTTTCGCAAAATGATCGAGGACATGAACCATTTTGCCAACGGCTATACGTTCTGGAACATGATCCTGAGCGAAAAATCCACCAGTTCGTGGGGTTGGAAGCAAAACAGCCTGCTCAAGATTGACAGCCAGACCAAGCAGATCATTTGCAATCCGGAGTTCTATGCCATGAAACACTTTGGCCATTTTGTGCGGCCCGGGGCCGTCCGCGTCGGCTTGTCCGGCGCGGTCGGGGCGGGCGGGAACGAGACTGTGTTCATGGGCCAGAACCTGGCCGCCTTCCGCAATCCATCGGGGGAGTTGATACTGATCGTTCGCAATCCCAACGCCGGCGCTCTGCCGGTCACGGTGCAGGCGGGAGTGCGCGCCGCCAAGCTGGACATTCCCGCCCATTCGATGAACAGCCTGGTTCTGGCGGGCTGGTGACGAGACAGTGATTAAGATTATGATTAAGATTAGGAGGACACCCAAAAAAGCGCGAATCGGCCCGCAGTATTGGGCGTGTATTCTCGCCCGGCCCGGGTCAGAATGGTTGACATGATTTGGATTATTGCTCTGCTCTGCATGGGAGTGATCGGGCTGGCCGGGTATCAGCGCGGGCCGATCCGCGCGGCCTTTTCCCTGTTGGGTCTGTGGTTTGGCCTTCTGCTGGCCCGGCCCCTTTCCCCTCTGACCGGCCGCCTGCTGCCAGTTCTCGGTTTGCATCATCCGCTCTGGGAGCTCTTCGTGCCCGAGGCCATTGCCTTCCTGGCGGTCCTGGGCATTTTCAAAATCGCGGGCCGCGTCCTCCATCAGAAAATGACCCGCCATTTTAAGTGTCAAGAGGACGAATACCTGTTCTTCCGCTGGGAACGGGTTTACACGCGCCTGGGGTTCTGCGTCGGCGTGATCAATGGCGCCATTTATTTTTTCCTCCTCATGCTGCCCGTCTATGTCGCCGGCTACTTCACCGCCGAAGCCGCCGGCGCCGACGCTCCCGCCGGCCTGCGTCTTCTGACCGATCTGCGCGCCGGGTTGCATGATTCCCGGTTGGACCGCGTCGTGGCCGCCCTGGACCCTGTGCCGCCGGCAATCTACCAGACCGCCGACATCATTGACCTGGTGCTGCGCAATCCGCTCCTGGAAAGGCGCCTGGCGCATTATCCTCCGCTCCTGCTCCTGGGCACGCAGAAGGAAATTCAGGACATCGCCTCCGACGCGGCCCTGCAAGAGATGATCAAGAGGCAGGCCAAAGTCAGCGACCTGATGAAGCAGCCCAAAATTCGAGCCATCCTCACCAACGCGGCTTTCCCCGGGCAGATTCGCGGCCTGCTGGAGGGGAACCTGACGGATTTGCAGGAGTACCTCAACACCGGCACATCGCCCAAATTCGGAGGCGAGAGAATTCTCGGCATTTGGACCATTGATGTTCGCGCCACCCTGACCGGGGAGCGAAACCGGCATCCGGACCTGCCGCCCAGACAAACCGCCGCGTTGCGAACCAATCTGCTGCCGCTGATTGCCGGTTTTTCGCTGCTGGCGGCTCCCGACAACCAGATCGTTTTAGAAAAGCAAAATCCGAACAGCCACCTGCCCACGCCGGTGGGCCAGGGAACCTGGAAGAAAGCCGACAACTCCTACGAGGTCACCCTTCCCAACAACAAACCCGAAACGGTGGCGGCGACGCCCGCCGACGACGGCACGCTGCAATTTCCCTGGGACGGCCACCTTCTGATCTTCAACAAGGAAATGTGAACCCGCTTAAATCCGCCTTGCCCGTGGCAGGCTGATGGGCTACGTTGCGCCTGTTATGGACGAGCACACCTCATCGCCAGGGCCGGAAAGCAGCGGCCCACCCAACCCGCCGCCGCCGTTGCAGCCGGCCGCGCCCCCCGTCATCCAATCTCCCGCCGGGCCAACCGGGCGCCCGTCCAAGGGCGGCTCCGGCTGGAAGATTGTGTCGTTCCTTTTAATCGGATTGATCGTCCTGTGGGGCCTGGGCCGCGTCCTGTTCCATAGCGTGGTGACCGTGGCCTCGCACAGCCGCGCCACCGCCGACCTGAACCGGGACCTGGAGGAGGTCGTCCTGGAACATACCAACAGCACGGATAACAAAATCGCCGTGGTCGAGGTCACCGGCATCATCTCCGGGGGCGAAGTCGGCCACTCGGACATGGATTTCGTCACCTTCGTCAAGGAGCAATTCAAGGCGGCGGAAAGCGACACCGACGTCAAGGCAGTGATCCTGAAGGTCAATTCTCCCGGCGGGGAAGTGATGGCGTCGGACGAGGTCTATAACATCATCAGAAAATTCGAGGACAAGTCGGGAAAACCGGTTGTGGTTTCCATGGGCTCCCTGGCGGCCAGCGGCGGTTACTATATCTCCGCCCCGTGCCGCTGGATCGTGGCCGACGAACTGACCATCACCGGCAGCATCGGCGTCATCATGCACAACTACAATTATCGCCTTCTGTTTGACAAAATCGGCATCCGCCCGCAGGTCATCAAGAGCGGCCGCTACAAAGACATGTTGAGCGGCGAGAAGGAACCGGATGCCGAAAAGCTCACCCCGCAGGAAGTCAAGGACCGCGACGAGGAGGAGAAAATGGTGCAGGTGCTCATTGATGAAACCTACGACCGGTTCACGAACATCGTCAAGACCGGCCGCGACTGGGCCGCCACCAAGAACGGTTCCGAAGGCACAACCTTGGCGGCAGAATGGGCGGATTACACCGATGGCCGCATCCTCTCCGGCAAGAGCGCGTTCAAATATGGTTTCGTGGACGAGCTGGGCAATTTCGACACCGCCGTCCAGCGCGCCAAAACCCTGACCCACATTCGGTACGCCAATTTGGTCGAGTATCGTCTGCCTTTTGATCTCGGCTCCCTGCTCTCGCGCGTTTTCGGCAAGGCCGAAGCCCCCGCCCTCAAGGTGGATATGGGATTCGATCTGCCCAAGCTGCAGGCCGGCCAGCTTTATTTCCTCGCCCCGACTGTCGTTCCCCACTGAGGCGCGGTCGAAGCGAGAATGGAAGATGGAAAATGGAGGATGGCAGTCAGGCGGGCGGCTCCAGCGGGCGGCGGATTTTTGTGGCGGGCCGGAGCGGAAAGCGATATATGTTCGCCTAATGACAACATTGCGATTCCATGCTTAAGCGGACCCCACTTTTCGCCGCCCACCAACAACTGGGCGCCCGCCTGATTGATTTCGGCGGCTGGGAGATGCCCCTGCAATACTCCAGCATCCTGGATGAACATCAGGCCGTCCGCACCGCCGCCGGGCTTTTTGACATATCCCACATGGGCCAAATCGTGGTTCGCGGCGGCGGCGCCCCGGAATTCCTCAACCGCGTCCTGACCAACGACATCCGCAAACTGCAAAGCCGCCAGGGCCAATACACCCTCATGTGCAACGAGCGCGGCGGCGCGATTGACGACCTCTACGTCTATCAAGTCGAGGCCGAAGAATTCCTCCTCGTGGTCAACGCCTCCCGCATCGGCGCCGACGCCGCCTGGCTCAACCAGCAACTGGCCGCCTTTCCCGGACGTTCCGCCGTGGATTTAAAAAATCTCTCCGCGGATTTCGGCGCCCTGGCCCTGCAAGGCCCCAAGACGGCGCAATTCATTGACGCTTGTTTTTCCTCCTCCTCCAGCCAGAGTCTGGCCGCCACTTTGCGCAAGAATGGAATTGCCCGCCGCGAGTTTCTCGGCCGGCCGGTTTTCGTTTCCCGCACCGGCTACACCGGGGAGGACGGCTTTGAAATGGTGGCGCCCGCCGAAATCACTCCCGCGCTTTGGGCTAAAGTCTTGGAAGCGGGCGCCCCCTTTGGCCTGAAACCCGCCGGCCTGGGCGCGCGGGACACCTTGCGCACCGAAGTCTGTTACCCGCTCTACGGCCATGAGCTGGACGAAGACACCACTCCTCTGGAGGCCGGTTTGGGCGCATTTGTCGCGCTGGCCAAAGGCGATTTTATAGGCCGGTCCGTCCTGGCCGATCAAAAAACCCGCGGCACCGCCAAAAAACTGGTCGCCTTCAAATCCGCCGAAAAATCCGCCCCGCCCCGCCCCCGCTATCCCATCTGGAGCGCCGGGCCGGACTGCCGGCCCATCGGCCGGGTCACCAGCGGCACCCAAAGTCCCTCGCTGGGGATTGGCATTGGCATGGGCTATGTCCCTCCGGAAATGTCCGCCGCCAACAGCCCCATCGCCATTGAAATCCGGGGCAAACACGCTCCGGCCACCATCATGCCCAAGCCCCTTTACCGCAAGAGTTGAGCCGTCCTCTTCCCGTCCCGCTTCACCCGTCCAAACTGTCCAATACACTTTATGAGCGCAAACATTCCCGGCGACGTCAAGCACGCCAAAACACACGAATGGGTCCGCGTCCGCGACACCCTGGCCACGGTGGGCATCAGCGACCATGCCCAGCACGAACTGGCCGACGTGGTCTTTGTCGAATTGCCCGTGGTGGGCCGCCAACTCCAGGCCGGCGCGGCCTGCGCGGTGGTGGAATCGGTCAAAACCGCCAGCGACATCTATTCCCCTGTTAGCGGAGAAGTCACCGCCGTCAACCAGCAACTCGTCCAGCATCCCGAACTGGTCAACCGCGATCCCTACGGCGCCGGCTGGTTCTTCCAGGTCAGACTCTCCCGGCCCGCCGAACTGGACGCCCTGCTGGCTCCCGCCGATTATTCCCGGCAAATCGGGGCCTGATCTTCTTACGGCACAACGGCCCGGAAAAAACCCGCGCAGCCCGGCGCCGGCAGCGTCACGGTGCGAACGTCCACGGTGGCATAATTGGTGGCAACCGGGGTCCAGTTGGCCAGGTCCAGGGACCCCTGGATGATGTAGGTCACGTTGCTCTGGCCGGTCAGGGTGAATCCGAATTGGCCGGCGACCGCGGCGGGCGCGCTTAGGATGGGCTGGGTCAGCGTGTCGTAAACCTGGAGGATGGGCGCGGCGGTGGTGGCGGCCTGGTTGGCCCCGGGCGGCGAATAGGCGCGCCAGACGGAGGCGGCCAAGTCTGTCGCATATAAGTTTCCAACATTGTCCCAGGCCACGCCCCAGAACTCGTCATTGGTTCCCAGCCGGGCCGCCAGCGCGCCGTTGGTCGCGCAATAAAGGTTCACCGCGCCGTTGGTCAGTTGGAAGATGTCGCCGCCGTTGTTGTAGCCGTTCACCGCCACCGCCAGCAAAAGACCGGTCGGATCCACGGCGATGTCAACGGCGTTTTCCAACGAGAGATTGGTGGAATTAAGGCTCCAAGTCGGGGTCAGATCCGGCGGGCCGTTGCCGGGGTGCGGCGGAAAACAAAAAAGGCGGTTCGTGCTGTAATACTCGGGGTAGAGAACTCCGTCCAGGCATTGAATGACATAAATGTTGCCGCTGGCGTCCACCGACATGTCCCAGGGGCAGACGTTCACGCCGGAGGGGCTGATTCCCACCACCACCGTGCCCGTGTCCGTTGGGGCCAGGACGCCGCCGGCGGCCAGGTCCCATTCCACCACACCGACACTGCCGCCGCTCCAATTGACATCCGACATCCAGATCCGCGTGCCGGCGCCGCCGCCGACCACGCAGGGGCCGCTTAAGAGCTGGCCGGAATAGGAGTAATTGCCGGAACCCAGAACGGTCAGGTAATTGGTGGAGATGACTTCATCAAAAGCCAGGACCGGGCCGTCATCCTCCCAGTCGCTGATATAAACCGTGTCGTCCTCCGCAACGGCAATCTTCCACGGGCTGTAGAAGTAGTCCGGATTGTTGTACCAGGGATAGCTCTGGCTGAATCCTCCCTCGTCAGCGGGACTTCCATCAGCGTTGAATTTGCAAATTCCCGCGTTGTTGTCGTAGTCCGGCGTGTCATTGCCGACGAACACACGGCCATAATAAGGGCTGTTCGTGTTCCTGTTCACGGCAATGCTGATCGGATCAGGCACGGAAAAAATGGCGCTGTCATCGGTGATGTTGGTCCAGGCCGCATAACCCGCGGCCGCCGCCGTGATGCTGACTCGATAAATTCCCGGCGCGATGCCGGCGCCCGTCTGATCGGTCCCGTCCCAGGTTAGCGAATTGCTGCCCGCCCCGGTGCCCGCCATTCCTCCGGCAAGGTTCGTGGTCCAAAGGGGCACACCGTTGGACACAATCCGCACGGTGACGCCGGCCGTGGCGGGTTCGTTGAGAATGTAACTGATCCGCGCCGCGGCATTGTTGGTGGACACCGCGGCATTGTTGGTGGACCCGTTGAGTTTGATGTTGGTGGCATAGACATTGGCCCTGCCGGACAGGCAACCCCAAAGCAGCAGCAGCGCCACAACCAGTTGGCGCCAGTTGCGGCGGTCAGTTTTCATTCGGCGAACATGCATCTCCCAACCACTCCATTTTTAAAATGTTGGCGCGTGCAATCCAAGTCAATCTTTCCCTCCTCCCCCTTCTTTTTTAACATATCCTAAAAATAAGCCATTGACAGCTTAAAATCCATATATCAATATATCCGTATTCGTTGATATAAAAGATTTCATAGCCGATGGACTGAGCCAGCCGCGGGCCGCTTGCAACCCGCCCGCGCAGATCAGGATTTATGGAAAAACATGAAAAAAACAGCGGTTTCATGAAGGCTCTCAAATGCCGGGAATGCGGTCGCGAGTACCCCTTGGCCGCGACCCATGTTTGCGAGTACGACTTCGGCCCGCTGGAGGTCGCTTACGACTACGACCGCATCAAACAATCCATGACCCGCGAGGCCATCCAGTCCCGCCCCATGAGCATGTGGCGCTTCCGCGAACTGTTGCCGGTGGCCGGCGATCCCACCGTTGGGCTGGAGGTGGGCGGCACCCCGCTCATCAAGGCCGACCGGCTGGCCAAACGGCTTGGCATCAGGGAATTGTGGATCAAGAACGACGCCGTCAATTATCCCACCCTTTCCTTCAAGGACCGCGTGGTCAGTGTGGCCCTGAGCCGGGCGCGCGAACTGGGCTTCACCACCGTCGCTTGCGCCTCCACCGGCAATCTGGCCAATTCCGTCGCCGCCAACGCCGCCAGTCGTCAATTCCTGGATCTACGGCGCCGAGGTGATTGGCATCAAAGGACATTACGACGAAGTCAACCGTTTGTGCGCCGAGATTGCCGGCAAATACCCCTGGGCCTTCGTCAACGTCAATATGCGGCCCTATTACGCCGAAGGTTCCAAAAGCCTGGGCCTGGAAATCGTCGAACAATCCGGCTGGCGCGTCCCGTCCCACACCGTCGTCCCCATGGCCTCCGGCTCCTTGCTCACCAAAGTCCATAAAAGCTACGGCGAAGCCATCAAACTGGGACTCGCGCCCGAAACCAAATACCAGATTCATGGCGCCCAGGCCACCGGCTGTTCCCCGATCTCCACCGCCCAAAAGGCCGGCCTGGATTTCTTCAAGCCCGTCAAACCCAACACCATCGCCAAATCCCTCGCCATCGGCACTCCGGCGGACGGCTTTTACGCCCTCAGAGTCATGAAAGATACCGGCGGCTCCGCCGAAGACGTCACCGACGATCAGATTCGCGAGGGCATCAAGCTCCTGGCCGAGTGCGAAGGCATTTTTGCCGAAACCGCCGGCGGCGTGACCGTGGGCGTCGCCAAAAAACTCATTGCCAGCGGCGCCATTCCGGCGGAGGACAGCGCCGTGCTCTGCGTCACCGGCCACGGGCTGAAGACCATAGAGGCCGTGGCCGGCCACGCCAGCTTCACCCGCGAGATCAAGCCCAGCCTGCGTGAATTTGAAGCCCTGCTGGCGCATGGAGAAAAGGTGGGGGCGTGAACGCCAGCGCCAACTGAATAATTGTGACAAACCAACGCTATCGCATCCGATACGCGGCATCCGCGCTGGACGATTTGCGTTCGCTCCCACAAAACGGGAGGCGGACCAAATCCTCCGCAAAATTCTGCGGCTGGAACACGGATTGCACGGCAACATCAGGCGGCTGCAAAACGCTGACTTTGGTTTTCGGTTGCGCATGGGCGATTATCGGGTTTTATTTGATGTGATTGGCGATCCAATTATGGTTCAAAAAATTGGCAGCCGGAAAGATGTTAATGATTAGCATCACTGCGGAGAAGCCGACCGCGAAAAGACAACGGCAGAATGTCATTGCCCAAATTTCCTCGTTGCGCGAGCAGGTGGAAGATTTGAACGACTACCTCGACCTGTTGGAAGCCCGCGCCCGCAGCAAAGGCAAA
>JBEKIA010000170.1:0-8754 GCA_050011995.1 Verrucomicrobiota bacterium | reverse complement strand
CCGCGCGTTGCAGGCGCCGATCGCCGCCGCTCCCCAGCCCGTCCCCCCGGCCGCCCCCGTGTCCGTTCTCAAACCAGCCGCGCCGGCGCCGGGGGCTTCCCATTTCACCCGGCCGCCCGTGCCCGGGCCGCTGCCGTCGCTGACGGCGAAGGTTCATGCGCCGGCGCCGGCGGCGATATCCTCACCGGTCCCGCCGGTTGCGGAGAAGGAAGTGGTGGCGGTCGCCCTTTGCGCCATCTCGGAGTCGTGGCCGCCGCCGGTGCTGCAGGCCATCGCGGAATTTCAGTTGCAGAGCGCCACGGTTTCCCTGCCCATGGGCAGACTGGAGCCGGGCTTGAAGACGGGCCGCGTGGTTTTCACATGGGGCGAGCTATGCCGGTGGCTCCAACCCCCGCCGCCAGAGAGTTCATCGGCCAACCGCGAGGTGGCGCTGGAATTGCCCTTGAAAGTGGTCGCTCCCCTCTTCCTGGCGCGGCGGCGTCCGCGGGCCGCTCCAGGGAAACTGACCGGCGCGGTGAACATTCCGGAGCCGATTCCAATTCTTTTCAGCCGGGCGGCCGGCGCGCCGGCAACGGCGGCCACCGCTCCCGCCGCCGCGCCGGGGAGCGCGCTGGGGGAGATTTTTGGGCTGCCGGACCGGGTGGAGTGGACTCCGGCGGAAATCTGCCGGAGGATATGCGCGCTGGAGGGCGTGGCGGGGAGCGCGCTGGCCATGGGCGACGGATTGGTGGTGGCGGCGCAATTGCCGGCGGGGTTGAAGGGGGAAACGGTGGCGGCTTTCTTGCCGCAGATTTTTGGCCGGGTCAGCCAGTCGGCGGGCGAGATGCAATTGGGGCCGTTGAGCAGCGTGGTGCTGGCGGCCGGGCAGGGGCGGTGCGCGATTTACAAGACAGGCAAACTCTATTTGGCGGCCTTGGGCCATCCGGGGGCGGCATTGCCGGAAGCGATGCTGGGGCGGATCGCCGCCGAAATAGCCAAACGCAACCCATAAATTTATGGCGATCATCAATCAAGCGACCAAGGAATTGCAGCTCAAAATTGTCTATTACGGCCCGGGCCGGGGAGGCAAGACCACCAACCTGGAACAAGTCCATGCCAACTTGGGCAACGTGCAGGAGAAAGGCAAACTGATTTCCCTGGCCACCAGTTCGGACCGCACTCTGTTTTTCGATTTTCTTCCCATCGAAGCCATGGCCATCAAGGGCTTCAAAACCAAGTTCCAGCTTTACACCGTTCCCGGCCAGGTGATTTACAACACCACCCGCCAACTGGTGCTGCGCGGCGTGGACGGCCTGATTTTTGTGGCCGATTCGCAATATGAAAAAATGGCGGAGAACGCGGAGAGTTTTCAGAACCTGGAGGACAACCTCAAATCCCTCAAGCTCAACCTGGCCGACATCCCCTACGTGCTGCAATACAACAAGCGCGACCTGGCGTCGGCCGCGCCGGTGGATTACATGGAATTTTTGCTCAACAACCGCGAAGCGCAGGTCCCGTCCTTCACCTCCGTCGCCTCCCAATGCGAGGGGGTGTTTGAATCGCTCAACATGATCACGCGAATGCTGCTCCACAAGAACATCAACGAAAGCTCGCGCAGGACCCCTTAACATGGCTGGCCTACCCCAACTGATTGAAGACGACGTGCGCGCGCTGGAGGCCGCCCTGGACGAACTGCTCCGGCGCAGCGACGCCGGCGCGGCCCTGGTGATTGACAAAGGGGGGCCTCTCATCAGCCAGCGCGGCGCGGCGGACAAATTCGACGCCACCACCGTGGCGGCCCTGGCCGCCGGGGCCTTCAGCGCCACCGACATGATGGCCCGCCATCTGGGCGAAACCAGCCTTTCCCACATCTATCAGCAGGGCCGCCGGGTCAGCCTGCTCATCAGCAACGTGGATGACAACCTGCTGCTCATCGTCGTTTTCCCGGCGGAATCGGGCGTCGGCGCGGTCAAGTATTACGCGGACGGCGCGGTCGCCCGCATCTCCGCCCAAATGCAAATCGCCGCCCGGCGCGCCCCCGGGACCGGCGTGGACCTGGTTTCGCTCAACACCCTCGACCCCTCCCCGGTCTTCCGCAAACGCGAGTAGGCCATGGCCCCTTGCCAGGGAAGAAGAGTGAAATTAAAGGCTCTTATGGCTGCCGTCGCAGAACGGCTTGTTCTTGGAGTGTTTGCAGGCGCACCAGGCGACGGTTTTCTTCTCCTTGATTTCGGTTTTGAGTGGAGAAAACTCCGTCCCCTTGTGCGAGCCGTCGCAAAACGGCTGTGTTTTGGAACGTCCGCAGGCGCACCACCAATAAACGCCCGGCTCCGCCGGCTGCACGATGGGAAATTTTTGAAAAACAATGGGCTCACTCATAATTTTGTTGGGTTCGTCAATACTTTGGCACATTATGGTCCACTTCGTCCGCCCAGGCGTTGATGCCGCCCCGGACGCTCTTGAGATACTTGTAGCCCTGTTCGCGCAGGAATTCCAGCGCCTTGAGGGACCGCGCGCCGCTCTTGCAATGAATGTAAATGTGCTGGTTGGGATTCAGCTCGGTGAAACGCTGCGGCAACACACTCAGCGGGATGAGCGGCACGCCCTGGACGTGGGCGATTTGATGCTCATCCGGCTCGCGCACATCAATCACCTGGATGCCCAGCTTGGGGTCGTCCAAGGCCTGTTTCATTTGTTGCACCGTCACTTCGTCCGGGTTGGAGGCGGGCTGGGCCGCCGCGTCCGGGATGCCGCAGAACGCCTCGTAATCCACCAACTGGGTGATCGTCGGATTTTCCCCGCACAAGGGGCATTGCGGATCGGGGCGGAGCCGGAGTTCGCGGAATCTCATTTCCAGCGCGTTTAGCAGCAGCAGCCGCCCAATGAGGGAACTGCCCTTGCCCAGAGCCAATTTCAAAATCTCAGTGGCCTGGATGCACCCGATGATCCCCGGCAGCACCCCCAGCACGCCGCCTTCCGCGCAACTGGGAACCATGCCGGGCGGCGGCGGTTCGGGATACAAACAGCGGTAACACGGGCCGTTTAAATGCGGCGCGAACACGCTGGCCTGGCCTTCAAATCGAAAAATGGAACCGTAAATGTTGGGCTTTTTCAGCAGCACACAGGCGTCGTTGGTCAGGTAGCGCGTGGGAAAGTTATCCGTGCCGTCCACCACGATGTCGTAGGGCGCGAGAATCTCCAGCGCGTTTTCGCTGGTCAGGCGGGCCATGTGCAAGGCCACTTCCACGTTGGGATTGATGCGCCGGATGGTGTCGCGGGCGGATTCGGATTTGGGCCGGCCCACGTCCGCCGTGCCGTGGATGATCTGGCGCTGGAGATTGGAAAAATCAACCGCGTCGAAATCCACCACCCCGATCTTCCCGATGCCCGCCGCCGCCAGGTACATGATGATGGGCGATCCCAGGCCGCCCGCCCCGATGCAGACCACGCTGGTCGAACATATCTTCTTCTGGCCGGCCAGCCCCACCTCCGGCAGAATCAAGTGGCGCGAGTAGCGCCGGATTTCGTCATTGTCCAATTGCATGTCAATTCAGTCCCTGGAGAATAATTCACCTCATGGATAAAGCAAGCGCCAGCCGCGCCGTTGCCAGCCGCGCCGGTCGTCCTGATTGCATTTCACCCTTTTGCGCAACCCCTCCCAATCTTAATCTTAATCCTAATCTTAATCTCGTCCCGGCCTGGTTTTAAGATTAAGATTAGGATTAAGAAATTTGTGTTTATATTCAAACAAACAGGAGAAAACCATGGAACACCCTCTCTTTATCAATCTTCCGAAAATTGGACTGCGCCCCGCCATTGACGGGCGGTTGGGCGGAGTGCGCGAATCCCTGGAGGCCCAAACCATGGGCCTGGCGCGGCGCGTCGGCGAATGGATCAGCGGCCAGTTGCGTTATCCCGACGGCCGCCCGGTCCAATGCGTCATCGCGGACCGCTGCATCGGCGGCGTGGCGGAGGCGGCGGCGTGCGCGGAAAAATTTGCGCGCGCCGGCGCGGGCGTTTCTCTCACGGTCACGCCTTGCTGGTGTTATGGCAGCGAGACGATGGACATGGAGGCGGCGCGCCCCGCGGCGGTCTGGGGTTTTAACGGCACAGAGCGGCCGGGGGCGGTTTACCTGGCGGCGGTGCTGGCGGGGCACGCGCAGAAGGGGCTGCCGGCCTTCGGCATTTACGGGCGGGACGTGCAGGACGCGGCGGACCGCGGCATCCCGCAGGACGCGGGGGAAAAGATTTTGCGCTTTTGCCGCGCCGGGCTGGCGGTGGCCATGATGCGGGGCAAGTCCTACCTGGGGATGGGGGGCGTTTCCATGGGCATTGCCGGCTCGATGGTGAATATTCCTTTTTTCGAGAATTACCTCGGCATGAGGGTCGAGTCGGTGGACATGAGCGAATTCATCCGGCGCATGGAACGGGGCATTTACGACGGGGCGGAATTCCAGAAGGCGATGGCGTGGGTCAAGCAGAATTGCCGGGAGGGCAAGGATTGCAATTCCCCGGAAACGCGCCGCTCCCGCGCGCAGTTGGACCGGGACTGGGAAATTTCCGTCAAGATGGCGCTGGTGGCGCGCGACTTGATGGCGGGAAATCCGCGGCTGGCCGCGCTGGGCTGGGGCGAGGAGGCCCTCGGCCACAACGCCATCGCCGCCGGCTTCCAGGGCCAGCGCCAGTGGACCGATCACTTCCCCAACGGCGACTTTCTCGAAGCCATTCTCAACTCCTCCTTCGACTGGAACGGCCCGCGCGCGCCCTACCTCGTGGCGACGGAGAACGACGCGTTGAACGGGGCCGGAATGCTCCTGGGTTATCTGCTCACCAATACGGCGCAGGTTTTCGCCGATGTGCGGACGTATTGGAGCCCCGCCGCGGTGCAACGGGTGACGGGCCGCCCGCCGGCGGGCGCGGCCGCGGGCGGCTTTCTCCACTTGATCAACTCCGGGCCGGCCGCCCTGGACGGAACCGGGGAGCAGTCCAGCCGCGGGCGGCCCGCCCTGAAACCGTTCTGGGAAATCAGCGCGGCGGAGATCAGGAAATGCTTGACAGCGACAACGTGGCATCCGTCCCTCACCGGCTATTTTCCGGGGGGCGGCTGGTCCACGCGCTACCGCACGCGCGGCGGGATGCCGGCGACGATTTGCCGGCTGAATCTTGTCCGGGGGCTTGGGCCGGCGTTGCAGATCGCGGAGGGGCGGACGCTGGAGCTGCCGGCGCGGACGCACCGGATTTTGGACCAGCGCACCAATCCGACCTGGCCGACGACGTGGTTCGCTCCGCGCACGACGGGGACGGGGGCGTTCCGCGACGTTTATACGGTGATGAACCACTGGGGCGCCAACCATTGCGCCTTGTGTTACGGCCATCGCGGCGCGGACCTGATCAGCCTGGCGGCGATGTTGCGGATTCCGGTTTCCATGCACAACGTGGCGGAGGAGGCCATTTTCCGCCCCGCCGCGTGGAACGCCTTCGGCACGGCGGACCGGGAAGGCGCCGATTACCGCGCCTGCGCCAATTTCGGCCCCCTCTACGGCCGGTGAAATCCAGCCCCTGTGGCGGCGGTCTGCGACCGTCGCTGGCCGCCGTCAATGCCGCCGGATCCGGGCGCCCGAAATCTGCGGCCGCGCTCCATCCCCTGGCGGACAGGATCGGACTCTCCGGCAAACCCATCCCCGCCCCCGGCCGCCGTTTTGTGGAGATCTCAAGTGGCAGATGGCAGGCGGAACGACGGCCTCAAAGCGGCGTGCCATCCTCTGCACAGGTGGCGACGCCTTCGGGGTATTCTTTTCCACATTAGCTGCGCTTTCTCACGCCTTCCTCGACGATGGGGGCGTCCACTGCCTTGCTCCACCCCGCCGACTGGTCTATTACGGCCAGCTTCCAAACCTGCCCATGGCGGTGGTAAGTCCAGAACTCGCGGAAGGAGTTTTCCCGTTTCTCCTTGTTGGCCTTGGCCCGGCGGCTGGACGTGTTGCTCTCCACTATTTTGCCGGCGGCGTCGATGGTGTAATCTACAGCGCTGGCGTCCAGGCACACGGTGAACTCGTCGCGGTCTTTTTCCTGATAATCCTTGGCCTCCACGAAACGCACTTCGTTGAGCAAGAGGTCCTCCATGACGTTTCTTTGCCCCAGTGAGGCCATTGCCTCCAGTTGTTTCTGCCACGTTGCGAACAGGCCCTCTTCCATCCGCGTCTGGAGCGTTGCGTAGTCAAAGTCGCACCAGGCTTTCTCGATGACAAAGAAATCCTCCCTGACGAATGCCTCGAGCTTGCGTTCGTCCCAGGCCGGGTCACTGGCCGCCATGCGCGTTATAGCCTGCTCGGTCAGTTCTTTCTTCTCGTTGATGCGCTTGTTGACGTACCAGGCATAAATGATCAGAAAGGGCAGGAGGAGGATCATCATCCATGTCCCCAGGCCGCTGTTACCTCCCCCGCCCGCGCGAGCGAAGACCTCGGGGGGACAGGTCAGAGCGAACAAGATGACAAAGGCCAGCGCCGGGGCCGGTTTTCGGTGCAGGCGGTAATGATCCGCCCGTGCCCCAATCATTAGCGACCTGCTTGAGGACTCGCCGAAAGGGTGGGTCAGTTTGTGACGGAAGATGCCGTCGGCGGGACGCCGGCGGCGCCGGTCGAGACGGCCCGGCTCCTGGAAACATGAAAAATGCGCCGGCTGGGATGTCGGTTTGAGGATTTGCAGCGCCTGGCAATGAAATGGCATCAGGCTGGCGAAGCGAGGGCGGAATTCATGCGCTGGATGGCCTCGTCTATTTCGTCGGTGCTCTTGAAGCCGATGACGATGGCGTCCAATTCCGGACGCGACATGGCGAACCGGATGGATTTTTCGCGGTCCTCGGCATTCACAAAGGTGCCGTCGCCCATGATTTTCATTCCGATGACGCCGCGGCCTTTGGCGCGCATCTTCTTTAATTCGTCCAGGACCGGCGCGGGATCATGGCCCGGGTCGGTGGGGGTCCACATGACTTCCTCCACGCCGTCCATGCGGCGGCCCTGGGGGTTGACGCGCACCAGGTGGACCTCGGTCCAATCGGAGGCGACGGAGGCGCGCAAGGCGGGCAGGCTGTGGCAGGAGACGCCTTTGGAACGAATCCACTTGTTCTCCTTGGCCTGGTCAAAGGCATCCATGACGGGCTTGAGTTCCTCTGTCCAGCCGTTGCGGACGACGCAATGGACGAGCATGCTGTCAACATAATCGGTGTTAAAGACCTTGCGGTGGCGGTCAATGGCGGCGAGGACCTCGGCGGGTTTGCCCGATATTTTGGACTGGATGAAGAGCTTCTCGCGCGGGAGTCCTTTGATGGCGTCGGCAATCCACTCGAAGGTGACGTAGGACTGGGCGCAGTCAATGTAGCGGATGCCCTGGTCGTAGGCGTAATGGACCAGCTTGGTGAACCCATCGCGGCCCAGGGCGGTTTGCTTGCGGCCGCTGTCGCTGCCGGTGCCCATGCCGAGGCGGCTGAGTTTGATGCCGGTCTTGCCGAGGGTCACCTCATCCACGGCCGTGCGTTTGGCCGGGGCCTGGGCGCCCAGGAGGCCCTCCGGGGCCAGCGCCATGGCGCCGGCGGCCAGGGTGGAATGTTTCAGGAACTGGCGGCGGCTGTAATGGGAATTCATAGTGTCGTTCTTTCTTTGCGGGTTGTGTATAAGACTATTTAATGCTTTTGTTTCATTCCGATTATCCAATGATCGCAAGGTAAGATGTCCCGTGGAGAATGTCAAGGGATGGATTTGCGTTTCTTCGGCGATGTGACCCCGATGTGGCCGACGCCATCAATCCGGCGGACTTGGTGGGTGCGATTCTGCCCGGAAAGAGGCCCCGGACGGCCCCAGGCGCCGCCCCGATGAAAACCGCGTCCCACCCGGAGGAGCAACGAGCATGAAGAGTTGATGGACGACCTTGGGAAGAACCTTCTGAGCTTTACGCTCAGGCGCAATTTTGAAAGACTCCCCCCATGGATTCGCCAATTCCATCACTCGATGACGCTGCTCGCGCACTGCTGAGGGAAGCAACCGAAGCGACCGCGAGCGCTCCGAACGAGGCAAGTCTTCGCCATGAGTTGGAAAATGCTTTGGAAGAAGCGTGCCGTCAGATCAGGGTGCCGTGGATACCTTGGGGAAAAGGGTCAACCCATAGTTTGGTTCGTTTTTGCGGATTTCAAGGCAAACATCAATCAAATAGCACCAACTATGGGTTGACCCCTTTTCCGAACCTTGTCAATCCGCGCAAAAAGTGTCAATAGTGAGGACTGACACCTGCCTGAAAAGGGGAATCAAACGTCAGTCTCGCCGAAGGGGGGCGAGATGGTGACGCTACTCGTCAAGGGCTTGCGTTCAACCGAGGGCAGGCAAAACGAGACAAAGCACAATGAACAGAAGAAACACTCCCAAAACAATCCATATCCCAACCGCGGAAGTTTTTGCGTCTGCTTTCCGCTCTTTCCGCCAATAGTAAACGGCCAGCGCCGAGGAAGAGAGAAGCCCGAAATCTGCTGTCGCCCAATAAATAGCCCGTGAACTCAATCCCAAACAGAAAAGCCAGCAAAAACAAACGAGCGCAAGAAATGCGCTGACTGTTGATTTCTTAGTTTTTTTCACTTGTCTTTGAAACCAATCCGGTGTCAGTCCTTACTATTGACACAAATTGAGTGTTTCCGTTTTTCATGCAACAGGTTGGAAACGTAAGTCCAACTGCCCATGTGCAGTCGCCGCGCTATCCATTGCAAACTCATGGTCGTTTCCCGGCGCAACC
>JBEKIA010000169.1:0-8794 GCA_050011995.1 Verrucomicrobiota bacterium | reverse complement strand
AGGAAACGCTCCGAAACGAACCATTCACCCCAAGCCCGAAAAAAATCATGAATTAAAACACCGCGCTCGCTTGACAAAACCCATAGCAGGGCGAGACTCTGTCGAGCCGTGACTTTTTCCCAGGAAATCGAGTTTCGGCTCGACGGAGTCTCCCCCTACCATGCCAGACCGACGCATCGCTTTTTTTCCCGGATTGGGCTTGACAAAAATTAGAACCTATGGTTTAATTGCCAACGTGAGACACAAAGGCTCAGGCCCGGGTGGAAATTGGGGACGCGTCCAGCGCAGGGACGGAGGGCCTGGGGCAAGCCCGGAACCAGAGCCGGGACGGCTCTGCCACTATCGCGCGGAGGGCGGGGGGCAATTCCAGAACGGAAGGCTGGAAATTCCACTTCAATTCCACTTAATTCCACTTAATTCCACTTAATTCCACTTGGTTCCACCTGGTTCCACTTAATTCCACTTCCGCCCCCCCGGGGGTATTCCATGCAGACCAACAGCGTTTCAACAACCTCAAATCCGCGCCATCCGCGGATTGCTTTCGTTGCCGGGGCGCATTTCCGGCTTGGCAATGGGCCGGGGAAATGCTATTTTGCGCCACTGTCCCGCAGGCAGGTTTTTTAAATCCATGAATGCTGGCGCGGTCATCTTGCGGTCGTTAGTTTGCCGGGAAACCGTGGAGAGCGGAAGGGGTCGCGGCAAAGGCGGCTGGTTTTGGCTCATGGCTTTTGCTGTTTCGGCAGTGGCGGCGCGGGCGGCGGATCCCCCCGTGACCGCCGCCGCTCCCCCGGCCTGGGTTTCCCCGCTGCCGTTCCAGCGGCTCTCCAAGCCGGCAGATTTGAATTCGGGCCTGGCAACCTGTCTCCTGTTGCGCGACCTGCAGGTCAACGGCCGCACGAGAGAGACTTTCCAGCACGAAGCGCGCCAGGTGTTGACCCGTGTGGGCGCGCAAAACAGCTCCCGTCTCGCCTTGGATTTTGATCCCAGCCGCCAATCGCTGGTCCTCCACTGGCTCCGAATCTGGCGCGGCACCAATGCCTTCAACAAACTGAACCTGGAAACAGTCCAGGTCATCCAGCCGCAACAGGATCCGGCCCGGTCTCTTTTCACCGGGGAACAAAGAGCCTTGCTGGTTCTGGACGATGTGCAGGCGGGCGATATTGTGGATTACGCCTGCACCATTCGCGGGGAGGATTCGGCCGGCGGGGGCAGGATGTCCGGCGCCGTTCTGCTGCGGATGTACGAGCCTGTGGAGCGTCTGGCCACCCGGCTGATCTGGCCGCGGGAACGGCATCTCTACCTCAAGCCCCACGGCACGGACGCCAAACCGGCCGTCGTCCAGAAGGAGGATTTGACGGTGTACACCTGGGATGCCAGGGAAGTGCCGGGAGTGTGGCGCGAGGACTCGTTGCCGGCCGGGTACGACCCGCTGCCCTGGGTGCAATGGAGTGAGTATGAAAAATGGGGCGAGGTCAACCAGTGGGCGCTGACCCTCTTCACCAACGCTCTGCCGCTGTCGCCGGACTTGGTCCGGCAAATCAAGGAGTGGGGCCGCCAGCCCGGCGCGGAGGAACGGACGCTGGCGGTCCTGCGGTTCTTGCAGGACGAAGTCCGCAACCAGGGAATTGAAGGCGGGGCGGAAGGCCGCGCGGCGGCCGATCCTTCGCTGGTCTTTGCCCGCCGCTTTGGGGATTGCAAGGACAAGACGATGCTCTGCGTGGCCATTCTTCGCGCCTTGGGGATTGAAGCCAATCCGGTTTTGGTGGCCACGGATTTGGGCCAAACCATTCAGGACTGGCAACCCGCCGCCACCGTCTTCGATCACGCCGTCGTCCGGGTGTCGGTGGACAGCCGGAACTATTGGCTGGATCCGGCGGCGGATTTTCAGCGCGGCCCGCTGGCGGCGCGCTCCTGGCCCAATTACGGGCGCGGCCTGGTCGTCCGTCCAAAAACAGCCGGGCTGGAGGTCATCCCGGAGTGTCCCGTCGAGCCGAGGACCACGGTGCTGGAATTGGTATTCCTTCGCGTGCCGGGCCAGCCCGCCGATCTGAAAGTAGTGACCCTCGCGGACGGCGCGGACGCGGAGAAGATGCGGAGACGATTTTCCACCCCGGATCGCGCGGGCATCGCCATGGAGGATTTAAACGCGTTCGCGGCGCTTTATCCCGGCATCATGAGCACGGCGCCGCTGGAGTACGCCGACGACGAAAAGGCCAACGAAGTGGTGGTGACAGAGTATTATCAGATCCCAACCATGTGGAGCGCCGTGGCGGCGGGTCCCGGTTATGTCTGCCGTTTTTATTCCTACAACGTGGACCGCGCCCTGGGAAAGCCGCCGGAGCCCTTGCGCTCGATGCCGCTGGGTTTGAACTATCCCGAACACCAGGTGTTTCGCGCGGAAATCACCCTGCCGTTTCCCCTCCGGGTTGATCCGGGGCCGTGGACGGTTAATAATCCGGCCTTTCATTTCCAAAAGAGCGTGGCCCTCTCCGGGGGGAAAGCGGTGGTGGAGTTCGAATACGAATCGCTGGCGGAGGAGGTGCCGGCGGAAGCCATGCCCGGCTACGCGCGGCAACTGGACCAGGCCTCGCGCTGGCTGGGCTACGAGCTTTTTTATTAGTATTGACAGTGCGCCGCCCGCCCCGCGGCATTCGCCCCTCATTTGCCCAGGATGATTTGCCAGGCCGATTTCAGCGCGTCCGGCAATCCCCAGATGTCCATCGCGGTAATCAGAAGCGCGCTGGCCCAGCCGGTCATGAGCAGGAACCAGCCGTTTTTCCAGGCGCCCATGCGCTTGCGGGAACTGGTGAAATGGAGCAAGGGGAACATGGCGAAGGGGAGCTGCAGGGCCAGCACGACCTGGCTCAAGTTCACCAGGTCGGTGACGCTGCTGTCGCCGCGCAACCCAATGATCAGCACCGCCGGGATAATCGCCAGCGTGCGGGTGATGATGCGGCGCAACCAGGGTCTGATTCTCCAGTGCATAAAGCCTTCCATCACCACCTGCCCCGCCAGCGTGCCCGTGATGGTGCTGCTCTGTCCGCTCGCCAGCAACGCCACCACGAATAATGTGCTCGCCGCGGCGGTGCCCAACAAGGGCGCCAGCGTCAGGGACGCGATGCGAATCCAGTCGCTGTCGGGGCTGAAGGTGACAACTTGCCCGCCGGCCACTGTGACGCTGGTCTTGCCGTAGAAGACCATCGCCGCCAACACCATGATGGCCGCGTTGACGAAGAAGGCGACTGTCAGGGCCGCGACCGAATCAATGGCGTTAAAACGAATGGCCGTGCGGGTGGAGGCTTCATCCTTGCGCAGGTTGCGGCTTTGCACCAGGGCCGAGTGCAGGTAAAGGTTGTGGGGCATGACGGTGGCCCCGATAATGCCGATGGCAGCGTACAGCATCCCGGCCTGACGAAGGCCGGGCGTGAACAAGGCGCTCCCCATCTCCAGAAAGGCGGGGTGGGTCTGCTGGAGAACGAAGATTTCGATGTAGTAGCACACGCCAATTGTCACGATGAGCAACAGAACTATCGCCTCGATGGTCCTCATGCCAAAGCGTTGCAGGGCCAGAAGAAGCAGCACGTCCAGCCCCGTAATAATGACCGCCCAGAAGAGCGGAATATGGAACATGATGTTGATGGCGACGGCGCTGCCGAGCACCTCCGCCAGATCGCAGGCGCCGATGGCCATTTCGCAGAACAGCCAGTTGGGCCAGCGGGTCCAGCGGGGGTACCAATCCCGGCAGCACTGGGCCAGGTCCTTGCCGGTGACAACTCCCAAACGGGAGGAGATGACCTGCATGAAGATGGCCATCAAGCTGGCCAGCCCGACCACCCAGAGAAGTCCGAATTTGAACTGCGCGCCGCTCTGCAGATCGGTGCCCCAATTGCCGGGGTCCATGTAGCCGACGCTGATGAGGATGGCCGGCCCGACGAAGGCCCGCCACTGCTGCCAGAAGCCGGCTTGATGAGGGGGCACGGCCACGCTGCCGTGCATTCCTTCAATGGACATGCTGCCGGCCTGCGCAACCGCCGCGGCTCCCTCCGGGGCTGGTTCCTGGAAGTCCGCGGGCGTCCTGTTCTCTGGATTCATAAAGTCCGGTTCATTTCTCAAAATTCCCAGTGGAGTCTTGCGCCGAAAACTGAAACCGGCCCGCGGTCGCGGTTGAACGCCGGGTCGGTGATGAATTGGTAATCCAGCGTGGCGTGGAGATTTTTGTAGATTTTGAAATTGTAGTACGTTTCAAGAACTTTCTCACAGCCGTAATTGAGCGCGCCGTCGCCGTCGAGCATGTCCGTGCCGCCTGCCGCCAGGAATTGTTGGTTCTGGCGCGAAGCGCCGCTCGCCACGCCGGCAAGGCCGAAGGTGTCGTCGGGCCGGCGCCATGCTTCGCCTTTGACACTCACGCCCAGTGAGGCCGTCCAATTGACATCGGTAAAAGTCCAGGCTTCTTCGTGGCCGTCATTCCAGCCCAAACGCGAGAACAGGCCGACGCTCTTGGCAATTTCCTGTTCCCAGTTCAATCCAAAGCCGTATTTGTAGCGGTAGGCGCGCGCCGCTGCGATGTCCCCTGCCACATTGTTGGGGTTGGCCAGCAGAAGGGCAGTCGCTGCGGTGTAACTGGCCATATCCGCTTCGTTGAGCCAGGCCAGAAACCGAATCGCCCCCGGATGAGCGTTGATGCTGTAACGGCGCTCCAATTCTGTCATCATGGCCCAGGAGGTCGAAAACGGGCCGTATTTTCCGCTCTGCGGCGACATGAGAAACTGGTCGTCACCCGAGAAACCATTCTTGGTTGCCGGCATATCGAAAAATCCGTAGCGCAAAGCCCAGTTCGGCTGGTTTAATTCCACGGTCATTCCGGTGGTGTATCCAATGGTATCCTGCCCGTAATCCCAGGCGAGGTTGCCCATCATAGCCCAATTCATAAACTGCGTGTGCGGATCGCTCGCGTAAGTGTTGTTGTCGCATATATCCACGGGGCTGAACCGGCCAAGGGTGATGGTCAGCCGCGAAATGTCCTCTTTGCCCGCCAGCGTGAGCGGGCCGTCGGGCACGTCCTCCTGTTCGCCGCCCAAGCCGATGGTTTGACGGATAAACAAGCGGGCAAAATTAAATTGGGCATTCTCGGCTCCGGCTTTGTAGGCGTCGCCGTTGGGAAACGCCTCGACGCCGTGCGTCTGGGTCAGGCCGAAGCCCTGCCACATCAGTCCGTCAATATGCGCCTCGGCGCCGCGCCATAACCGCACACCGGCCAACACGTCCAGCGTAACAGTTTCCTGAGCCTCGCCCTCGCTGTTCAGGCTGGCGGTGCCGTCGTACTTGGAGGGAAAACCGAAATCGCCCTGCCCGGCGACGGTGCTCTGCATGTGCCAGTTCCAATTCTGCTCCGGCCCTTCCGCAGGCTTCTCCATGGGGCTTGGCGAGGCAATGCCCGCGCCAGCCATGACAGGGTCGTCCGGCGGGTTGGCGGAGGCCGGCGACGCCGCGGCCAGGCAGATCAAACCCGCAACCAGCAAAGGCGCGTTGTCGCCCGGCTGGCAGGTTGTGCCGCCGGCGTCCCGCGCGAATTTTTCAAGTCCCATCATTTTCGGTGTTTTTATAATTCAAGAAAAGTATTGCGTCAACGGGAATGTTTTAGCGCGCAAACAAATAATTAAACCCAAAATACCGGCGCGTTGCAGAAAGGCTGGCAATGGCCGCCGCCTTTTGCTACGATGCGGTGATGAAAGCAAAACAATGGAATTCAACCCCGGCGCGCCAAAACCGGTCGGAATCCACCGAAGACCACCTGGAGCGCATCCAGGAATTGGTGGACCGGAAGGGCTATGCCCGCGTGAGCGACATTGCCGATTCGCTGGGCTTGAGCAAATCGGCCGTCTCCAACATGGTGCGCCGCCTGGCCGCCCGCGGATTTGTGAATTACGAAAAATACCGCGGTTTCACCCTGACCCCCCAGGGCCGGGCCGTGGCCAGCCACATCAAGGTGCGCCATCAAATCCTCTTTGAAATGCTCAATCTTCTGGGCCTGAGTCCCGGGACCGTGCGGGAGGAAGTGGAGGCCATCGAGCATCATCTCAAACCGGAAACCCTGCAAGTTTTCTCCAAGCTGGTGCGTTTCTGGCGCGCTCATCCCGAGCAACTCGAGGCCTTCCTCAGGCACAGCAAAACAAAGTAGCTTGTCATCCGCCGCCGGATTGGCTTAATTAGAACTATGAATGCAATTTTGCACCACGGACGTTGCCGCCATTTGTCACTCTGCCTGATGCTGGCGTTGGGCTGGCTCGGCGGGAGTTCCTGCTCCCGCGCGCAGAAACTCGTTCCGCTCGACATTCCATTGCCCGCCGAAGCCTTCAAAGGCACGCCGTCCGACGAGAAACCGGACCCCAGCATCGAACCGTTGAGCCAGACGACCAATCGCCCGCCCTTCCTCGCGCCGGCGGGGGCGGCCAACGTGGCCCTGCACAAAAAAGTCACCAGCAGCGCCACCAACGCCAGCCCCGAAGAACTGGCCAAAATAACCGACGGCGAAAAGCAATCCGAGGAGGAAAACATCGTCATGCTTCGCAAAGGCAGCCAATGGGTGCAAATTGATTTGGGCAGCCCGCAGGACATTTTCGCCATTGTCGTCTGGCATAACCACAATACGGCCAAGGTTTACCATGGCGTGATTGTCCAGGTGGCGGACGGCCCCGATTTCACCCCGGCCCAAAATGCGCGCACGCTGTTCAATAATGACGTTGGCAACAAAGCCGGCCTGGGCGTTGGAAAAGACCGCGAGTATTTCGAGACCTACATGGGCAAACTGATAGACGCCAAGGGCGCCAGGGCGCGCTACGTCCGCCTCTATTCCAACGGGAGCACGGCCGCCTCGTTTAATGAATACATCGAGGTGGAGGTGTATGGCCGGCCGGCCCAATGACCAAAGGCTTTCCGTTGTGGATGTTGTTGGCGGCCCTTCTGGCTTTGGGCCTGCGCTCCGTCCAACTGGGCAGCCGCCCCATGCACAACGACGAAGCGGTCAATGCCATCAAATTCCGCAATTTGTGGGAGGGTCCCGGATACCGATACGACCCCAATGAATTTCACGGCCCCACTTTGGCCTACTCCACCTTTGCCTGGGAAAAACTGACCCTGGCCGGGGATTTCGCCCGGTTCACCGAAATCCGCCTGCGGTCCCTCACCGTTCTTTTTGGCGTGGGCCTGGTTCTGCTGCTCTTTCCGGTCTCCGACGGCCTGGGCCGGAACGCCACCGTGGCCGCCGCTCTCCTCACCGCCGTGTCGCCCGTGATGGTCTATTACAGCCGCGACTACATTCATGAGACCCTCTTCGTTTTCTTCATCTTTCTGGCCCTGGCATCCGGATGGCGCTATTGCCAAACGGGGAAAATGGCCTGGATTCTGCTCGCCGGCGCGGCGGTCGGATTGATGCAGGCGACCAAGGAAACCTTCGTCTTCAACATCGCGGCGGCGATGGGCGCCTTGCTCCTGAACGAGCGCTTTCCGCGTCCCGCGCCGGCGTCCGCCCCGGGGAAGAATCTTTTTTGCCCCGCGCACCTGGTGGCCGCGGGCCTGGTCTGGCTGGCGGTTGCGGTGCTCCTGTTCTCCTCCTTTTTCTCCAACCCGTCCGGCCTGCTCGACGCCGCGGGGACCTATCTGATTTGGTTCCAACGCGCCCAGGGCGCTTCGCCGCATGTTCACGGATGGGGCTTCTATTGGGAGCGCCTCCTCTTCTTTCACCGTCCGGGCGGGCCAATCTGGAGTGAGGCGCTCATTCTGCTGCTGGCGGTGGGGGGCGGCGTGGCGGCCTTTGCCCGCCGGGGAGCGCCCGGCGCCAGCGCCGCCTTCGTGCGATTCCTCCTTTTTTACACCGCCATCCTCGCCGTCATTTACACCGTGCTCCCCTACAAAACGCCGTGGAGCGCCCTGGGCTTCTGGCACGGGGCCATCCTCCTGGCGGGAGCCGGGGCCGCCGCGCTGGCGGCCTGGCTTCCGGGGCGGCGGCTGAAAATCGCCGGCGGGATTGTCGTATTGACAGGAGTGGCCCAACTGGCCTTCCAGGCCTGGCAGTCCGCCGTCCGCTACCCGGCGGATCCGCGGAACCCCTGGACTTACGCGCAAACGCTGCCCAATCTCCTGGAACTGGCGGACCAGGTGGACGCGCTGGCGCGGGTGTCGCCCGATGGCGCTGGCCTGCGCATCAACGTCATTGCTCCCGGCTACGATTTCTGGCCGTTGCCCTGGTATTTGCGCCGCTACAACGGGGCCGACTTCCACCTCACCAATGCGCCCGGTTACTCGATATTTGCCCTGGGCGACATCCAGGACGTGCATGGCTTTGTCCAGAGATTGCTCGCTTCTTCGGCCTTTTCAGCGGATGAAATCAAAGACTTGTCGAAATTGGCAAGCAGCTTGAAGGGACAGTCCAATGCAGTATCCGTTTTTCTGTGGCAGGGTTTGTCAAAACCGGAGCAAGAAATGCTGATAAACTATGAGCCGACGGTGACAATTCCATTCCAACTCAAAGAGGTTCTGGTTCAAGCTCTTAACAAGGCAGTTGCAGGGAAGTCCCTTTACGAACCGGAGCGCTTCCACGGGATCCTTTTGCGACGTGAAACGACCAATCTTATGGGACAAAGTCCAACAGGCGCCAATCCAGCCCGCCTCAACCGTTTGCTCCTCGAAGACGCTTATCCATCGGAATTGTCGAGGAACCTATTATCTGATCCCGTGGCTCAATTCCTGACGATCGCCGGCCTGACCAACCATGTGGACGCCGCCCATCCTGCCAATG
>JBEKIA010000168.1:0-8887 GCA_050011995.1 Verrucomicrobiota bacterium | reverse complement strand
AAATACCGCGCCGTCCAATAGGCGATTTGGCCGTCGTTCGGGCCGGGCTTCAACCGGGCCGGCGCCTGCGCGGTGGGTGGTGGCGGCGGCGGAGTTTTCCGGGTGGTAACGCAGCCGGCGGCGATGAGGAAGCAGAACACCGCCGCCAGGGCGATAAAACCAATGTTTTTTAATTTCAAATGGCGCATGATGATTTGCACAACTTCGACCTATCATAATGGAAATCGTTCAGCGGCGAAACCATTTTGAGCGCGCCAAAGCCGGGTTTCCGGCTTTAAAAGGGCGCAACTTTTCAGTGTTCTCAAACCTGCTTGTTTCGTATGGGCGGTCGGCATCTGGAAGATGCCAGCATTTGCAGGCTGGGAAGCCTGCACTACGTGGCGCAGCCAACTTGGCTGCGGGTTGCAGCGGCTTCCAGCCGCCAGCTTCAAGAACGATGCTGAATTGTACCCCTGCAAAACTGGATTGCTTTTTAGATTTGATTGGATGAAAATCCTCCTTCGCAAAATTAAACTATGAGAACCACCGTTTGTACCGTGATTATTTGTCTGGGCACCGCCGCGCTTTTGAGCGGTTGTAAACAGCAAACGCCCTCCGCGCCGATCGCCGCCAGCGACACCACAAACACCGCCGCCAGCAGCACCAATGTGTTGAGTAACGAAAAGGCGCGGGTGAGCTACGCCATCGGCATGTCAATGGGCCACAACTTGCAGCACCAAGGGGTCGAGGTTGACGCCGACCTGACCGTGCGCGGCATCAAAGACATGCTTTCCAGCAACACGACGCTGCTCACGCCGGACCAGGCGCAGGAAACGCTCAGGGACTTTCAAAAAGAATTTGCCGCCAAGCAGCGAAAACTGCACGAGGAACTCGCCGCCAAGAACAAGGCCGAGGGCGACGCCTTTATGGCCACAAACAAAAACAACTCCGGCGTCGTCACGTTGCCGGACGGCCTGCAATACAAAGTCATCACCAACGGCACCGGCGCCATGCCCGTGTCCACCGACATCGTGACAGTGAACTATCGCGGCACTTTGTTGGATGGCACGGAATTCGACAGTTCCTTCAAGCGCGGCCAGCCCGCGCGATTTCCCGTCAACGGCGTCATCCCCGGCTGGACGGAAGCGCTCTTGAAAATGAAAGTCGGCTCCCGGTGGCAGTTGTTCCTGCCGCCGGAGCTGGCCTACGGCGAACAGGGCCCGCCCGGCATCCCGCCCAATGCCGTTTTGATTTTTGACGTTGAACTGCTCTCCACGCAAAACCCGCCTCCGCCCCCGCCGGCAACTTCCAGCAATCAGCCGCTCACCAGCGACATCATCAAAGTGCCCTCCGCCGAAGAACTGAAGAAGGGCGCGAAGATCGAAGTCATCAAGGCGGAGGACTTGAAGAAAACGCAGCAACAATAATCCCCGCAGCCGTCCGCTCTTTGAACGTTTGCGCCGTCGCGGTGTCAACTTTTGGAGAGTTGTGAAATTGATTTCGAGATCGCTGGCGGGGTTTTTTTCAGTGCTGGCGGCTGCACTGGCAATCATCGCCGTTTTTCACCTGACTTCCTGGGGCAAGGATGCCGGCCCGGCCATCAAAGTTGACACCACGACACTTGAACGCAGCCCTCAACTCGGCACCAGTTTCGCGCCCGTCGTTAAAAAAGCCGCGCCCAGCGTGGTGAATATTTATTCGACGCACATTATTCACATGCGTCCGTTTCGGAATCCGTTTTTTAACGACCCGGTGTTCCGGCAATTTTTCGGCGGCCAGTTCGGACCCGATGACAACCGTGAAATCACACGGAGACAACAAAGCCTCGGCTCCGGGGTCATCATTTCACCGGGTGGTTACATTTTGACGGCCAACCATGTCGTGGACGGCGCGGAAGAAATCAAGGTCGCCGTCGGCGACAGCGACAGCAAAAAATTCACCGCCAAGGTCGTCGGCACCGACCCGCCGACGGACGTGGCCGTGTTGAAGATTGACGCGAAAGATCTGCCCGCCATCACGCTGGGCGACAGCGACCAATTGGAAGTCGGTGACGTTGTGCTCGCCATCGGGGATCCGTTCGGCGTAGGCCAGACCGTGACGAGGGGCATTGTCAGCGCGCTGGGGCGCAGCGGCCTTCGGGGCTTCAACCAGTACCAGGATTTTATTCAGACCGACGCGGCCATCAACCCTGGCAATTCCGGCGGCGCGCTGGTGGATGCCGAAGGCCGGCTCGTCGGTATCAACACTGCCATTATTCCAAATGAGAACGGCGGCAATCAGGGCATAGGTTTTGCCGTGCCGGTCAATTTGGCGCGGCACTCCATGGAGCGCCTCATCGCCAGCGGCAGGATTTCGCGGGGCTACTTGGTGGGCATCACGATGCAGGATATCACGCCGGACCTGGCGCAGGGATTGAATCTCGCCATCCAAAACGGCGTCCTGGTGAACGACGTGTTGCCGGGCACGCCCGTTGCCAAATCCGGCATCAAGCCCGATGACGTCATTGTTGCCTTTAACGGCAAGGACGTTGCCGACCGCCACAGTCTGCAATTGGCGGTTTCCGAATGTCCGCCCGGCTCTCAGGCGACGATGAAACTGATTCGCAACGGGGCCGCCAAAATTATCAACATCAAGCTCGCCGAATTGCCCGGTGACGGCGAACAGAGTCCCAACGAACAAAGTGGTTCGAGCCAGGCCAATTCAAAGACGGGTGCGCTCGACGGCGTGACGGTTGCAGATCTGGATCAGGAAGTCCGTCAGCAATTGCAACTCCCTGATAACATCCAGGGTGTGGTGGTCACGGATGTTGACGCGGATTCAAATTCCACCGACGCCGGCCTGCAAAGAGGCAACGTCATCGTGGAAATCAACCGCCATTCGGTCAGCAACACGGACAAGGCGGTCGAACTTTGCAAGCAGGCCAGGGGCAACCAGATTCTTCTCAAGATCTGGCGGCGCGAAGGCGGGCTTGCCGGCACGCGCTATCTGAGCGTGGACAACACGGCAAAAGGAAAATAGCGTGGATAGTTGGCGGGACCGGGGTAACCCGGCTCACTTTCAAAATCGGGAAGTGCCGGGGACCTCTCACGCCGGCTCCTGCAGGTCACAATCAGAATTTTGACAAAATTCCCGCGCGGGCACATGCTTGTGCAGCGCTGCCGTGACCGGCGGCGATGCTTATGCCCGTTCAATACAAAGATTACTACGAAATCCTCGGCGTGCCGCGCACGGCGAGCGCCGATGAACTGAAAAAATCCTTCCGCAAACTCGCGCGGCAATATCATCCCGACGTCGCCAAGGACAAAAAGCGCGCCGAGGAGAAATTCAAGGAAATCAACGAGGCTTACGAGGTTTTAAGCGACCCGGCCAAGCGGAAAAAATACGACGAGTTGGGCGCCAACTGGAAATCCGGCGCGGACTTCCGTCCGCCGCCCGGATGGGAGGGTTTTTCAGGCGGCCAGACTTTTCGCGGACGCGGTGCCGGTGGTGAAGAATTTGAGACCCATTTTGGCGGCACGGGCTTTAGTGATTTCTTTGAGCAGCTTTTTGGATCGCGGATGCGCGGTGGCGCGGGCTTCGGTCCGCGCGGCAGGTTCGCCGAAGAAGAGGAATTTGCCGAGCGCGGACGCGACATCGAAGGCGACATCATGGTCACGCTCGAGGAAGCAATGCGCGGTTCGGTGCGGTCGGTCAACGTGCGCCGTCCCGCGGGCCGCTCGGTAAAGACCGAAACGTATCAGGTCAGGATTCCGCCCGGCGTGACCGAAGGCCAGAAATTACGCGTGGCCGGACGCGGTGAAGCCGGCAGCAGCGGCGGTGAGGCCGGCGATTTGTATTTGCGCGTGCGGCTGGCAAAACATCCTGATTTCGAGGTCGTAGACCACAATTTGATTTACGAAGCGGAACTTGCACCGTGGGAAGCTGTCCTCGGCGCGGAAATTTCCGTGCCGACGCTCGACGGGCGGGTGAACATCAAAATTCCCGCGGGAACTCAAAGCGGACAAAAACTCCGCGTGCGCGGACGCGGCCTGCCGACCCGCGGCGGTCCTCGCGGCGACTTGATGGTGGTCACGCAAATCGCCGCGCCGGCCAAGGTTTCGGATGCGGAGAGAAAATTGTGGGAGCAGCTCGCGCGCGAATCGCGATTCCATCCGCGAGATTAGTCGTGGGCACTGAAATTCGGAAACGCGGCCTCCCGTTCATCCCCGTCCTGGAGAACTTTTATGAAACCTGAGGAGGAATGGCTGCTGGTCCTGGCCGATCCCGAGGGGCCGCAAAGCCCGTTGCCCGGACACCGGCTGGATGCCCGGGGCGTCGCGTCGCTCTGTCTGCTGGCGAACCGGCACGGGGTTTTGCCCGTTGTGCGGCGGGAGGTGGAACGTCTTCTGCGCCATGAGCCGGCACAATTGCTTGCCGACCGGAGGACTGTTTCCGACGCGTTGCAGGCCGTTGGAGCGGTGAAAGAACGTCTGGCGCAGCGTTCGGCAATGGCCATGTTCCTCGGCGCGGAGGCGCGGCGGCTGGCGGGCGAGCTGGCCGGGGCGGGCGCGGATGTCATCGTGCTCAAAGGAGTGGATTTTGCATCCCGCCTTTATGCACAGCCCGCGTTGCGGCTGTTTGGCGACATTGATTTGCTGGTTCGCGCGAGTGACTGGAAACGGGTGGGCGCGACGATGGCGCGGCTGGAATACCGCGAATTGCCGGAGAAACCGATGAAGCACGCTGATGGTTACGCGGAACGCTCGTGGGAACATCCGGCGATGCCCGGAGCGATGGTCGAAGTGCATGACAATCTGGTGAATTCCCCCACCGTCCGGCGCGGCGTGTCCGTGCCGCTGGAGGATTTGCCTTTGGAACGCGGGCCTGACGGACGGCTCCGCGCCGCGCCGGCGGGCTTGTTGATTATTGCGGCAGTGCATGGCGCGGCCAGTCATGGTTTTGAAAAAGTGCAGCATCTGTGCGACATCGCGCAAGTGGTGCGGGGCCGGGCCGGGCCGATTGATGAGGAATCGCTGCGGGCGTGCGCGGCAAAAACCAGCGCCGGCCTGTCTCTGGCAACCGCATTGGATTTGACGGCGCGTTCCTTGAACGAACCGGCCTGCGCGCATTTGCTGGCGCGGCTGGGGTTGTGCTGGCCGCGTCGAATCGTCCGGCTGCTTATGACACCGGCAACGGTGGTGCGGTTGCAGGGAGCAGGTCGCCGCGGCGCAACATGGCGGAGGCGAACGTTGCGCCAGATGTTGAAGAACCGCCGGTGAGCGTGGAGAACCGGTAGATTTCCTTGAGCCTTCCTTCCCCCAGCGTGCCGGGCGGGTTGAGTGCCTGCCCGTTAAGACTGACCCAGGCATGTCCGTGCAATCGTTCACCGGCGTCACGCGGTTCGTCCACCCCGAAGTGCAGGCAGAGATCGCCGCCGTTGGAATCCACGAACCGGAACAGCACCAGTGAGCGCAGATAACAGGTGTCGCGCGCACGCATGAGCGGCAGGCGGAGCCAACGGCGTGTGAGGCGGTCAATGCGTGGAAAGTTTGAACCGTTGCGCGGTTGAGCGGCGATGCGCGCGAGAAACACGGGCAATTCTGTCCGCGCCAGTCGCGCCGGGGCGCGCAGGATGAAATGGCCGACGGCGAGCCACAACGGCAGGCCGTTGCCGGACATTTTCAGTGGTGGAGGCATTTTCATGCGCGCGCCTCCCCGCCGTTGATGCGGCGGCGTTCCTGAAGCGAGTAAAACGTTGAAACAAAACCGATGCGTTGGGCGAGGTGCTTCAGCAACAAACCGCGGTGGACCAGACCCTGTTCTCCGCGGGCGACCGCGGCCTGTGCGGTGAGGGGAAGCAGGCGCAGCCAGGCACCGGCCTCGCGGCCGGGCGACCACGGCCAGCGGTCGGCATGCCGCAGCAGAAAGTGCGCGTAGCCTTGGCCATAACCCGCTTGTTGTTTCCAAAGTGCCCGCCAGGTCGAACGGTGGCGGTGCATTACCAAGGCTGTAGGGACGTAGCGAATTCGTCCGCGAAACCGCTGGCCGAGGCGCAGGCACAAATCGGCGGTTTCATAGTCCTTGAATTTCGGATCGAATCCGCCGACGGCCAATAGGTCCTCGCGCCGACAGGCAAGGTTGCAGGTCGGCGCCCAAGCCATCGCTTCGTGCCGCAAATATATTTCCGCGTCGAGCGCACCGATGAGGTCCATGAAACGGGCGGCGGGCGTTTTGGAATCCAGGCCAACGGTTTTGCCGGCCAGCGCGAGGGTTGAACGGCCGGCGGTTTCGGCGGCGGCCAGCAAAGCCGGCAGCCATCGGCGCGAAGGAACGCAGTCCGCGTCGGTAAAAGCAATCCACCCGCCGCGGGCGCATTCGATCCCCGCATTGCGCGCAGCGGACCGGCCGCGGTTGCCCGGCAAACGGACCACGACGGCTCCGGCGTGTTCCGCGATTTCCGCCGTGCGGTCGCGCGAGCCGTCGTCCACCACGATGCACTCGAAGGCGTCGCGCGGCAGCGGTTGGGTGACGGCCGCACGGACAGTCTCGGTGACCGTGGACTCGGCGTTGAATGCCGGGATGACGACGGAAAAGCGCGGATTCATGCGGTTGGTTTCCTCCATTGCTCCATAAATCCGGACCAGAAATGCCGCAACCACCGGCGGTGATAGCGTTCGAATTCGGCCCGTTCCTCGCTGCACATACGCGCGCAGCGGCCAAGGACAACCAGCGGAGCCACGGCGTGCAGCACGCCAATCATGGTCAACGCAATCACCAACTGCCATCCTCCCCAGGGCAGCAAATCAGAGTGGCGCTGATGGACCAGCGCATGGCCCGCGCCATGCCAGCGCGCCTGTTTCCAAAGGGCTTCATCCGTGCGGCGATGCTTGTGGAACAGCACGGCCTGGTCAACAAAGCGGATGGGCGCTCCAAACTGTTTGCGCAGGCGGATGGAGAAATCCACGTCTTCGCCGCTGCTCATCGTCTCGTCCCAGCCGCCGATTTCGAGCGCCGCCTTGCGCCGGACGGCGACGTTCATTCCATGCGCAAAAGGATGAAGCGGATGTTCGGCGGACCGCTCACGGGTGAATCCTTTGTGCGTGCTGGCGAAACGTTCGGCGCCCGTGGCCGGTTGCCATCCATAAATGGGGCCGGTGGCGAGGACGACTTCCGGGTCGGCAAAGGCAGCCAGCAAAGAGGCAAGCCAGCGGCGTGACGGGACGGTGTCGGCGTCGGTGAACAGGACGATGTCGGCCTGTGCGCGGGCGAGGCCGAGGTTGCGCGCGGCGGACGGGCCCCGGACCGGCTGGTGCAACAAGAGCGCCCCGTGCGCGCGGGTGATTTCGGCGGTGCGATCCGTCGAGCCATTGTCCACCACAATGATTTCAAACGGGCCCGGCACGCCGGCCTGGGTTTTCAGCGCGGCCAACAAATCGCCCAGTGTTTCCTCGCCGTCAAACACGGGGATGACCACACTGGTTGCGGGCGCGGTTGTCATGGCAGCAGCCTCCGCAACGCCGCATCGAGACGCTCCGCCGTTGAAGAATCAGCAAAGGCATCCTGGCCGATTTTTATGAGTGCACCCCGCAGGCAGGCGGCGGTGGCGGCGATGCATGCGACGAGCGGACGGGCGTGCCCGGCGTCACTGGGAATCGCCACCTGCCGCAATAACGTGTTCAACGTGTTGATCGAATCCAGAGGCTCAATGAACAACGCGGGGCCGTTTTCACTCCGTTCCAGTTGCACCACGGCGGCGGGAACGGCGCGGTCGAGCAGACGGCCGGGCCAGACTTTTTCAATTCGCACAACGCGTTTGTCGGTCCAGCGCGAGTAGCAGGGCCACGCGCCAAGGTCTCCGACTTCCGGGAACCAGCGTGCTGAAGTCGGATGCAAATGAAACCGGCGGGCCAGCGCCCGGGCAACCACCTCCTTGCCTTCCATCTGCAAAAGCGTTTTGTCGTCGCCCAGTGTGTGCCAGCCGCGACGGAGCAGGGCGGCAATGAACGTCGTCTTGCCGGCTCCCGACGGCGCGCACAGGAGCACACAGCGGGTTTTGCCGGGAGGCACAAGGGAACCGGCGTGCAACGGCGTCCAGCCTGCCTGCGCCCATGACCGGGCCAGCAACAGCACGAATTGCTGCTCGATTTCCTCCACCAGTGCCGGCGTGTCGGAGTGGACGGGAACCGCAATGCGGGCGCGGTTTGCCGCCGGATCAAATTCCATCCAGACACCGATGTTACCGAGTGAAAGAAGACGCGAGCCATTCCAATCCACGCTCAGGTGGTGCGAGCGCAGGTAAGTGCCGGCGGGTTCATATGTGTTGGACGGTGCTGTTCCGCTTTCAACCGTGACAAGAACGCATGACGCAGGCGCGGGCCATGGAGCGTCGTACTGGCTCAACAAGCCATGCAATGCGTCACGCAAGGAAGGATCATCAAACGTCAGAACCAGCCGGACCGGACCGCAGGAGTAGGCGGCCTCGAATCGCGCGGGCGCGGCGGTGGCGGAAATCATTCGGCGAGCGGCAAGCCGGGGTCGAACGCGCTGACCATGATTCGCTGGAGCGGTTCGCGGTGCTTGGTCAAAACGGGTGGAGTCCACGCAGTCACGGCAACACCGGCAACCGCGGACGCCGGCGCATTTGCGGGTTCGACCAGCCCCTCGGAGATCATTTGGTCAATGACACTGTCAATGGCCTGCGTGTCGGCGCCATTGGCCCCCCATTGCCGGCTGGCCGTGTGGATTTCGGCCCGCGTGGCGCCGGTCTCGAACATCTGCGCGATGGCCCAGCCCGTCGGGTTGGCGGAGAAGAAAAATTTCGAGCGCAGATCCAGAATCACCGCACCGTCATTCAGCACGGTGGAAACCACGTCAGGCCGCAGCATCCAGCGATGATTGTCAGTTTGTGTCTGCATATATTCCTCCGGCA
>JBEKIA010000167.1:0-8887 GCA_050011995.1 Verrucomicrobiota bacterium | reverse complement strand
CGCCGGGCGCATTGTGCTGCCCAAGCCAATACGGAAGGAACTGGACATCGGCCCCGGGGATCTGCTGGAGATGGAAAAGATCGGGGAGCGCATTACGCTTCGCCCGGTTCGCGGCGGGGCGCCGCTCGCCAAGGAAAAAGGCGTGTGGGTCTTCCGCGCAGGCCAGCCTTTGGCGGCTTCCGTCACTGACGATCTGCTGGATCAAATTCGGGAGCAGCGCGACCGGCGGAATCTCGCCACCAAAGAATGAAGGCATTTTTGGATACGTCGGTCTTGGTGCCGGTTTTTTACGGCGACCATGTGCATCATGCCGCCAGTTTGGATCTCTTCACCCGGTTCCCCCAAAAGGACGTTTGCTGCGGGGCGCATAGTCTGCTGGAAGTGTATTCGACGCTGACCCGGATGCCCGGCAAACATCGCATCAGCAGCGAGCAAGGGATGCTGTTCATCACGAACATTCGGGAACGCCTGGCCCTTGTGTCGCTCAACGCGGACGAATATGGGGAAATGCTCCAAAAATTCACCTCCATCGGCATTGTCGGCGGCGCCATCTACGATGCTCTCCTGGCCGCTTGCGCCCTCAAGGCAAAAGCGGAAACGCTCTTTACCTGGAACATCCGCCACTATGGGCAATTTGGCCCGGAGGTAACGCGAATTGCGAGGACGCCGTGACTTGTGCGCCGCGTCAAGCCATTGCTGAATGAAAGCGGTTTGCCAAAAGACGGAGAAGATTTAAGATAATGCACGAGTATTCAATTATGCAAAACGCGCTGAACCAGGCCTTGCGGGATGCGCGACTGGCCGGCGCCGTCCGCGTGCATGAAATCCGCCTGCGCATCGGCGTCCTCAGCGGAGTCGTGCCTGACGCGCTCCGGTTCGCTTTCGAGGCCCTCACGCCCGGAACGGCCGCCGAAGGCGCCGCGCTGATGATTGAGGAGGTGCCGGCGCGATTCTGGTGCGCCGCCTGCCGCCGGGAGTTTGTCTCCGCCGATTTTTATGCCGAGTGCCCCGATTGCGGCGCCCCCAGCGGCGAGCTTCGCGCCGGCCGGGAGTTGGAATTGAGATCAATGGAGGTGGGCCATGTGTGAAGATTGCGGCTGCGGATTGCCGGCGGGAATTCCGGTAACGGTTTCCGGCCCCGGCCACCAGGACCATGGGGGACATGACCACCCTGATCACGATCACGGAGACGATCACGGACACGACCATGCGCATCCGCGCCACCATCCTTCCTCCAAACCGGGCGCGGAGGAACGTCAGACCCTGGAACTGCGGCACGCCATCCTCGAAAAGAACGACCGCCTCGCCGAACGCAACCGCGGCTTCTTCCGGGCGCGCGGGATTCTGGTCATCAATGTCCTCTCTTCTCCCGGATCGGGAAAAACGACGCTGATTGGCGAGACCATCCGCCGCCTCGGCCGGCGCCTCAGGTCCTCCGTCATCGTCGGCGATCTGGCCACCGACAACGACGCCCGCCGCCTGCGCGAGTCCGGCGCGCAGGCCGTTCAGATCAACACCGGCACGGTCTGCCATCTCGAAGCGGACATGGTGGCCCGCGCTGTCAAGCAACTGGATATGGCCGGGCTGGACCTCCTTGTCATCGAAAACGTCGGCAACCTCGTTTGCCCGGCCAGCTATGATTTGGGCGAGGACCTGCGCGTCGTGCTGTTGTCCGTCACCGACGGCGAGGACAAGCCGCTGAAATATCCGCCCATGTTCCACCCGGCCAACGCCGTCATCGTGAGCAAGCTCGACCTGGCCCGGGCCTGCGACTTCAACCGCGAGGCGGCGACAGCCAACATCCGCCACATCGCGCATCATGCGCGGCTGTTCGAACTTTCCGCCAAGACCGGCGCCGGGCTGGACGACTGGTGCGACTATCTGGTGAAGCAGCACGAGGCTGTCAAACACCGCGACCCGCTGGCTTCGTAACCCTTTTCGCCGCAAGGAAACCCGGCCCCGTCAGGGGGGCGGGAGTTTCGCCTCGCTGGGGCGGCGGCGGGAGAAGCGGCGGTAATGGGTGTACCCCACGGACCGCGCCAGCGCCACCGCCTCCCCAAAAGCCCAGCCCACTTCGCCCGGCGCGTGCGCGTCGGAGCCGAAGGTGATGGGCACCTTTCGTTGCGCGGCCAGTTCCAGCAAGGCGCGGCAGGGATAGATTTCCCGGCAATCCTTGCGCAAGCCGGCGGTGTTGAGTTCGATGGCGATATGTTTCGTCTTGACAGCATCAAGGAACCGGCGGTAGAGCGGGGCGCAGTCCTGCGCCGGCCGGATGTTGAATTTTTTCGGCAAATCCGCGTGGCCGATGATGTCAAACAGCCCCGATTCCGCCGCCTGGGTCAGCCGCTCAAAATAGAGCGTCCAAACCTCGAACGCATCCGCCTCCTTCCAGCGGGACAGTTGCTCCGGGTTGTCCACCGCCCACGTATCCGAGATGTAATGGACCGAGCCGATGAAATAATCCCAGGGATAACGCGCCGCCAGGCCGCGAATCCAATCCTCGTGGCCCGGCAGCCAGTCCACCTCCAGCGCCAGCTTGATTTGGAGGGCGGGATGGTCCTTTTGCGCCCGCCGCACCTTTTCCACATACTCGCCCAACTGGTCCAGGCGCATCCGCCAGTTGTCAAAATCATCCTGCCGCATGGGGGAATGATCGCTGAAGCCGATCTCGCTCAAACCGGCGGCCAGCGCCTGGGCCGCGTATTCCGACGGCTCGCCCGTGGCGTGCCGGCAAAGCGGCGTGTGCATGTGGTAATCGGGCGGCATGAGGAATGGTGAATTTTGAAGGGCGAGTTTTGAATGGTGAAAGGGGAGCCTGCGAATCGCGCGGGGGTCAGCGGCCCGGGAACAGGTTGCGCACGACCGCGGCGGTGGAGCGGGCCTTGTTCAGGGTGTAAAAGTGCAGGCCCGGCACGCCCTCGCGCAACAGTTCGGCGCATTGCCGGGTGGCGTATTCGATGCCGAATTCCGCGCAGCCTTCGTCGTCATCAAGGTACTTTTCCAGGCTGGCCAGCAACGGGGCGGGCAGCGCCGCGCCGCACAGCGCGGTGAAGCGTTTGATCTGCCCCGCGCTCTGGATCGGAATAATTCCGGGGCAGACCGGCACGGTCACGCCCTTTTTGCGGAGGTAATCGCGGAAGCGGAAAAAATCCTCGTTGGCGAAGAAAAGCTGCGTCAAGACGAAATCCGCCCCGCAATCAATTTTGTTTTTCAAATGGTCCCAGTCCGCCTCGCGCCCTTCGCGGCAGGCGATGTGGCCCTCCGGAAAACCGGCCGTGCCGATGCCAAACCCGCCCATCTCGCGGATGAATTGCACCAGTTGATAGGAATACTCGAAGCCGCCCTCCGTGCGGGTGAACTGGCCGTCGCCGCCCGGCGGATCGCCGCGCAGGGCAAGGATGTTCTGGATGCCCAGCCGCCGGGCCTCCAGCAGCACCCCGCGCAATTCCTCCCGGGTGGCATTGACGCAGGTCAGGTGGCACATGGTGGTCAGGCCGTGTTCGCGCTGGATTCGGTCCACGATCCGCAGCGTCTTTTCCCGCGTGCCCCCGCCCGCCCCGTAGGTGACGGAGCAATAATCCGGCAGCAGCGCCTTGAGGGCCGGGAGCGTTTTCTCCAGCAGCGCGCGGTCTCCCTCCTCCGTTTTGGGCGGGAAGAACTCGAACGAGAGGACCGGCTGCCCGGCGGCGGCCTTCCTCGCATGAATATCGCGGATAAATTCCATTGAGCCGATTATGGGAAGTCCGCCCGCCCTACTGCCAGCGCAAAATGGCCTGATTACCAGTCCTTGATTTTGCGGCTGGCGGGGTTGGCGGGCTGGTTTTCCGGGGAAAATATGAGGGCCTTCTCGTCGTCCTTGTCCGCATCCAGCATCCGCTGCGCCTGCTGCAGGGTCATTTGCGCGGGCGCGGCGGAGACGGCTTGCTGGTTTTGCTCCGGCTCCTTGCCCCGCTGGCCGTTCCGGGCGGCCTGGGCCTGTTCGGATTTGCTGTCTTTGTTCTGTTGCGGCTGGGCCTGGTTCTGCTGGTCCTTCTTGTCCTGCTGATTCTGTTGGGCTGATTTCTGTTGCTGGTCCTGCTGGTTCTTTTGGTCCTGATTCTGCTGATTCTGCTGGTTCTGTTTTTTTTGATCCTGGTTCTTGTCGTCGTTATTTTGGTTTTTCTGCTGCTGTTGTTGCTGCTGCTGCTGGAGTTCCTCCAATTTCTTTTTGACGAAGGCGAGGTTGTTCTTCGCGTCCAGGTCGTTGGTGTTGAGGCGCAGGGCGCGGGAGTAATTGGCGATGGACTGCTCCCACCGCTCCTGCTTTTTCTTCGGGTCGGCGGACGGCTCGCCCAGATGGTAGAGGGTGTTGCCCAGGTTGTAATAGGCGCGCTCCTGGGCGTCGAGGTCGGAGACGATGCCCGGGGAATTGAGCGCCTCGCCCAGTTGCTTTTCCGCCGCGTCCAGTTCCTTGGCGCTATAGGCTGATGTGCCGGCGTTGTAGTGCAGCCGGTAATCGTTGGTTTTTTCGCCGGCCAGCCGGTTGTATTCGTCAAAGGCGGACTGGTAATCGCCGGATTGGTATTTGTTGAAGGCGCCCGGCCCGGAGGCCGGCGCGGACGCCGGAGCCAGCAAGACGCAGAAAATCAGGGCGGCCGTCTGCCGGCGGGACGCGGACGCGCCGGCGGCTGTCGGGGCGCGCCGCGGCCGCGGGCCTTCCGGCAGCAACACTTCAGCCGCCAGGCAGAGGACGGCAAATCCCAGGAACCAATGATACCGCTCGCGATAGACCCGCGTCAGCTTGACGGTTGCCTCCGACTTGGGCAGCGGGGCCAGGCCCTGGCTGTAGAGTATTTCCATCGGGTTGGCTCCGCGCAAGGGGAGGTAAAAACCATCGGTGGCCGTGGCAATCCGTCTCAGCAAATCTTCGTTCAGGTGGGATTTGACCACGTTGCCGTCTTCATCCTTGATGAAGGAGGTGTTGCCGTGGTCGTCCGTCACCTGCAACAATTCCCCCGCCGCCGTGCCCACCCCGACGGTAAAGATGCGCAGTCCGGCTTCCGCCGCCTGCTGCGCCGCCCCCATCGTTTCGGCGTCCTCGTCGTGGTCTTCGCCGTCGGTGAAGAGGACGAGCGCCTTGTGATTGTTGTTGCCCTGGGGAAAGGCGGCAATGGCCGTGCGGATGGCCTCGGAAAGGGCGGTGCCGCCTTGAGGGATCACGCCGACGTTGAGCGCCTCCAAACTCTGGCGGAAGGCCTGGTCGTCGAGGGTCAGCGGACATTGGAGAAAAGCGGCGCCGGCGAAGGCGACCAGGCCGAGGCGGTCTTCCTTGGCCTGCCGCATGAGGTCAAACGCCGCCAGCCTGGCCTTGTCGAGACGGTTGGGCTGCACGTCCCTGGCGAGCATGCTGCGCGAGGTGTCCACAGCCACCACGATGTCCAGGCCCCGCTGGCGCGCCTCTTCCCAGGAAAATCCCCAGCGGGGTCCGGCCAGGGCGGCGAGGACTCCCGCCAGCGCCGCCAGCAGCAGGGCCAGGCGGAACTTCTGGAGGGCGGGCGACAGGCCGACGGTCAGGGTGGAGAGCAGGCGCGCCTGCACAAACTGGCCGATCAGCTTTTGCTTGACGCGCCACGACCAATAAAAAAATCCGGCCGCCAGCGGCAGGGCCAGCAGCAGAATCCAAAGGAATTCCGGTTTGACGAAATGATCGGTGAATTCTTTCACGGCAATTTCCTCCACACGGTCTGGCTCAACGCGAATTCGAGCAGGAGCAGGCCCAGGCCGCCCAGGCCGACCGGTCTGTATAACTCGTCGAAATGCTCGAATTTTTTCACTTCCACCTCGGTTTTTTCAAAGCTGTCAATCTCCGCATAAATGCGGCGCATCGTGTCCGCGCTGTCGGCGCGGTAGTATTTGCCGCCGGTCATGCCGGCGATTTTTTGCAGCGTGTCCTCGTCCACGTCCGCCGGCATGGGCCGGGTAATGACCTGGCCGGTGAAGGGATCTTTGCCGACGGGCATCGGGGCCATGCCGCGGATGCCAATGCCGATGGTATAAACCTTCACATTCAATGTCTGGGCAACCTCGGCCGCGGTCAATGGGGAAACTTTGCCCGAGTTGTTCTGGCCGTCGGTCATCAGGATGATGATTTTGCTTTTGGACTGGATGTCGCGCAGCCGATTCAACGCCGCCATCAGGGCCGAGCCGATGGCCGTTCGATCCTCATTGATCACCCCCAGCTTGAGGCGGGCCAGGTTGGCCTGCAAGAAATCGTGGTCCAGGGTCAACGGCGCGGCAATGAAGGCCTCGGCGGCGAACACGACCAGCCCAATGCGGTCGTTGGGCCGGCCGTCTATGAACTTGGACAGAACTTTTCGGGCCATGTCAATCCGGTTGACGCGCTGGCCTCCTTCCTCAAAATCCAGGGACGCCATGCTGCCGGAAAGATCCAGGGCCGCCACAATATCAATGCCGCTGGCTTTGATTTGCGTCTCGCCCTTGACCAGGCGCGGCTGCGCCAGCGCCACGACAAACACGGCCAGGGCCAGCCAGCGCAAGGCCGCCAGAATCCGGCCCGCCCACGATTTCTTGAGTCCGGAAACCGGACGGACCAAATCCACCGACGAGTAAAGGAAGGAGGCGCTTTGCCCCCATTTGGCTTTGAGCCAGGCCAGCGCCGGCAGGAGCAGCAGCCAGAGCAACACGTATGGATGGGCGAAGGTCATGGCAGGCCGGATTGCGGATTGGGGACCGCAGGTTGGGAAGCATCCGCCGAGGGAGCGCCGGGCGGCGCGTTGGGCACGGGCGGCGCAACGCCGGCAGGCGCCAGGCGCGGCTCGGTTTCGTTGACCAGCCGGAGCGCAGACTGGTAAAGACCGCGCAGTTCCGTTTCCGTCGGCTCGTATTTGGCGAATTTAATCAGGTCGCAACTGGCCAGAAATTCCGCCAGGCTGTTCTTTTGGTCGCGGGTGAGCAGGAGGCTGCTTTGCAACTCGTGGAGGAACTCCTCGGTAGTCCGCTCCGGGGCGCGGAAATCGAACCGCTCCTCCAAATACTCGCGAATCGCCCCGGAAACGAGGATGGAAAAGAGCTTCGGCTCGCCGATCATTGCCAGGGCCTGCTCCAGCCTGCGCCGGGCGCGGACATGCGCCGGAATCGGCGGGATGACAAGTGCGGGCTTCTTCCGCCACCAGCGCCAGCCAAAATAAAGGGCGGCCAGCAGCGCCAGAATCACCACCGTCCAGAGAAACCAGGCCCAATGATTGGGAATGTAAATCAGCGGCTTGGGCGCCTCCTGAAAAACCGGCGCCGCCGCCGCGCCGCCGGCGGCGGGCGGCTGGGCGGGAACGATGAGGGCCGATGAGTTGGTGACCAGCATGGGGGTCCTTATCCGTGGCGGCGGCGTTTTTCGCGCGTTTCAAAAAAGCGGCCCAGCGCGGCGGCGTAGGGCTGGCCGGTGCGCGCTTCAATCGCGTCTATATTGGCGGAACGCAGCAGGCGGAGCATTTCCTCCTGATGGCGGGCGCGCCGCTCGGCAAAGGTCCGGCGTTTGCGGGCGTCGAAGGTGTTGATCTCCACCATCTCGTCCGGTTCGGCGTCCGTCAAGATCAGCCGGCCCAGCGGCGGCAATTCCATTTCAAAACGGTCCACCACCTGGATGGCGATGACGTCGTGCCGCCGGTTGGTCTGCCGCAAGGCCGGCAGGGAGCCTGGCCCCAGCGTCGGGGAAAGCAAATAGCCCGCCTGCCGCCGGGTGCCGCCGTCCGCGGAAGACGAGCGCTGCTCGAAAAGGAAATCCGAGATGATCACTACAATGGCGTGGCGGCGGGCCAGGCGGTTCAAAACATCCAGGGCTTCGCTGAAACGGGTCCCGCGCCGGGCCGGTTGAAAAAGCAGGATTTCCCGGATGACTCGCAAGACGTGGCGGCGTCCTTTTTTGGGCGGGATATATTTCTCCACCTCCTCGGTGAAAAGGATCAGGCCCACCTTGTCGTTGTTGCGGATGGCGGAGAAGGCCAGGACGGAAGCGATCTCGGCGGCCAGCTCCCGTTTGGTTTGCGGGCCCGATCCGTAGATTCCCGATCCGCTCAAGTCCACCAGCAGCATGAGGGTCAGCTCGCGTTCCTCCACATATTTCTTGATGAACGGATGGTTCATCCGCGCGGTGACGTTCCAATCAATGGAGCGGACGTCATCTCCCGGCTGGTATTCGCGGACCTCCTCAAAATTCATGCCCTGCCCCTTGAAGACGCTGTGGTACTGGCCGCCGAGGGTTTCGGTGACCAGCCGGGTGGCGCGCAGCTCGATCTGGCGGATTTTTTTAAGGATTTCGCGCGGGATCATGGCGGAAATGGAGAATGGAGAATGGAGAATGGAGAATGGCGCTGGAAAGAATGTCCGCTTGCAACTCCATCCCTCCGGGGTAAAATAGAGGCATGAGCGCAACAGAGATTTTGGAACAAATCCGCCGCTTGCCGGAACAGGAACGGCGCGAAGTCGCCGGCCAAATCTTGGAAGAGTTCGGGGATTTCGATGACGGTTTGTCTGCGGAGCAAATCGAAGAGGCGGAACGCCGGGCCGAGCGATTGAGCCGCAACCCCGAAAGCGGAATTCCGTGGGAGCAGGTTTGTGCGGAACTGCCGGAGCGGCTCAAAAATCGGAAATGCGCCGCCAAGTGATCTTTGACCGGGAAGCTCGGCTTGAATTTGAGGAGGCCATTGGATGGTATGATGAACGCGAGCCGGGGCTGGGAGACAGGTTTAAGGACGAAGTCCACGCCACCCTCCAACGCATCCTGAAAGACCCGGAACGATTTCCATTGAGGGGCCGCAAGGTCCATAGAGCCTCGGTTGAGACAGTCAAGAAATATAGCATCCTCTTCCGCATTGAGCCTTATTTTATCATCGTG
>JBEKIA010000166.1:0-8950 GCA_050011995.1 Verrucomicrobiota bacterium | reverse complement strand
GGAAAATTCTCCCATGAATTCATGGTTCCCGCCGAAACCGGCGAGAACGAAATCGTCTCGTGCGAAGCCTGCCACCGTTCCGCCAACATGGAAAAAGCCGCCAGCCGCATCGCCAAACTCCCGTCCGCCGACGCCCCTTCGTCCGCTCCCGAAAAATTCGCCACCCCCGGCGTTCTCACCATTGATGCCCTGGCCGCCGCTCCCTTCCATGTCCCTGCCGGGCGCCAGATCAAGACGCTGGTCTATATTGTCGCCGGCCAGCCCGTTCTCATTCTTCTGCGCGGCGACCATCAACTCAACGAAGCCAAGCTGACCGGCGCGGTGGGCACCGGGAACTTCCGCCCCGCCGAACCGGAGGAAATTTTTGCGGCCCTCCGCGCTCATCCCGGCAGCCTCGGCGCCGTCGGGGTAAAAAGTCTGCCCATTCACGCCGATGAATCGCTGCAAGGGGCAACCGGCATGACCACCGGCGCCAACGAAGATGGATTCCATTTGCGCCAGGTTGACATCGTCCGCGACATCGAAGTCACCCTGTGGAGCGATCTGCGTCTCGTCCAGGCTGGCGAACCGTGCGTCCATTGCGGCCAGCCCCTGAAAATCCGCCGCGCCATCGAAGTCGGCCACCTTTTCAAACTCGGCACCAAATACAGCAAAGCCCTCAACGCCCTGTTCCTCGACGAATCCGGCAAGCAACAACCCGCTATCATGGGTTCTTACGGCATCGGCATTGCCCGCACCCTGCAAGCCGTCATCGAACAATCCCACGACAAGGACGGCATCCTTTGGCCTGTCGCCATCGCCCCCTACACCGTTTGTCTCACCCCCTTGACGGTCGCTCCCGACAGCGCCGTCATGCAACTGGCCGAACAAATATACGCCGATCTCGCCGCCAGGGGCGTGGACGTCATCCTCGACGACCGCGAGGAGCGTCCCGGCTCCAAGTTCAAGGATTCCGAGCTGGTCGGTTTCCCCATTCGTCTGGCCATTGGAGAAAAATCCCTCGCCAAAGGCGAAGCCGAACTCAAACGCCGCGGCGGCCTTATGACCCCCGTCAAAACCCAGGACGCCGTCCCCAAAATCCTGGAACTGCTCCAGTGACAGATCAAAATCCTCCAAGCGATGATGATTGGCAATCGTGCGGAATAAACCGAGCAATACAACCATCGCCGCCGGCCTGTTCTGCGCTGTTTTTATTTGGGGCGCCAACAACGCCGTGGTCAAGGTCATCGTCAGAACCTGGCCCCCCAATTTTACCGGCAGCACGCGATTCCTGGCCGCGGCGCTGATCCTCCTGGCCCTGCTCCGCTGGACAAAATGGTTTGGCCAATCCCATCCGGTGCCTCCGGAACTGAACCGCCGTTTGTGGTGGCGCGGCGGATTGAGTCTGGCCGTGTACATTGTGGCGTTTAATTGGGCCTTAAAACTGGCCCCCTTGTCCCATGTGGCTCTTTACCTCGGCGCCGCCCCGGTTTGGGCCTTGCTCTGGGAAGGACGGCCCGAAAAAAACTGGAAATCCGCCCAGCGTTACGGCGCCGCCGCGCTGGCCTTTTCCGGCGTGCTCCTGTTGCTTTGGCCCTCCCTTCGCAAAGGCACGGGCAGCATGGCGGGCGAAATTCTCGGCTTCGCTTGCGGCCCGCTCTGGACCCATTTTGGCAATCAATGCCGCGGCTTGGGCCGCGACCTCAATGGGGCGGAAGTCAGCGCCCACACCTTCGGCCGGGCCGGCCTGCTCCTGGTCCCGTTTGCGGCCGGCGAGTTATTCACCCAGAACGTCCCGATCCGGGCCGGCGTGGTTTTGGCCCAGGCCGTTTGTGTGCTGGGCGGCAGCGTGGTGGCCTTCGCAATATGGAACAGCGCGCTGCGCCATTGGCCGGTCAGCCGGGTCTATTTGTTCAACAATTTGATTCCGCTCATTTCCTCCCTTTGGGCCTGTTTTTGGCTTGGCGAACAGCTCACCGGCACCTTCTGGCCCGCCATGGTTCTCATTGGCGCCGGCGTCCTTCTCGGCCAGCCCTACTGGGAACAATTCTTCGCCCGCCGCTGGCTTCCCACCGAGTGAAATGCTACGCTTGCAGCCATTTGAGAAGACAAACGTGAACGCAACCGACACACCGACCCAATCCCGCCCGCGCCTGCCGGAATGGCTCCGCTTTCAACTGCCCGTCGGCCACGCCTTCGGCCAGACCCGCGCGCTCCTGGAGGAACTCAAGCTCCACACCGTTTGCCAGAGCGCCAAATGCCCCAACCATTGGGAATGCTGGAGCCAGGCCACCGCCACTTTCATGATCGCCGGCGATCATTGCACCCGCGCCTGCGGATTCTGCGCCGTCGCCACCGCCAAACCACTCCCCCTCGAAACGGACGAGCCGGCCCGCGTCGCCGAAGCCACCCGCCGCCTCCAGCTCAAACACGTTGTCGTCACCGCCGTCGCCCGCGACGATCTGCCCGATGGCGGCGCCGGCCACTTCCGCCAAACCGTCGAAGAAATCCGCCGGCTCAACCCCAAAACCGTCATTGAAGTTTTGGTCCCCGATTTCCTTGACAACGACGCCTCCATCGAGTCCGTCCTCGCCGCCCGCCCCGACATATACAATCACAATCTGGAAACCGTCCGCCGCCTCACCCCCGCCGTCCGCCATCGCGCCACTTATGACCGCTCTCTCAGCGTCCTGGGCAAAGTCAAGGCTTGGCGCGGCGACGCCATCGTGACCAAGTCCGGCTTGATGCTGGGGCTGGGCGAAACGGAGGAGGAACTGTTCACCGCCCTGGCCGATCTGCGCCGCGTCCGCTGTGACCTGCTGACGCTCGGCCAGTATTTGCAACCGACTCTGCGTCACTTGCCGGTGGCGGCTTTCATTTCCCCGGCCCGGTTCGCCCACTACAAGACCGTGGCCGGGCAACTTGGTTTCCTCCACGTCGCCAGCGGCCCGATGGTGCGCAGCTCCTACCACGCCGGCGAATTCAACTTAGGTTTCGGGCAAAAACCACTTCCGATTTTTCACGAACAGGATGTCAGAAAAATGGGGGCAGAAGAATAATACACCCCGTCCGCCCTGTTTTGAACGAAGCGGGGAACTCTAATCTTTCTGACCCCATCTTTCTGACATCGCCTCCATTTTGAAAATGTTTGCATTACCCCCCTTGCCTGGATGAACAAATTCGCTCCGCTGCCCCGTTCCTTCTTCGCGCCCTCCGCGGCGGTGGTCGCGCGGCGGCTGCTCGGCCATTGGCTGATCCGCCGGACGGCCTCGGGCTTTTGCGGCGGGCCGATCGTGGAGACTGAAGCCTATTTGCGGGATGATCCGGCCTCCCACGGTTTTGCGGGCGAAACGGCGCGAAACCGCGCCATGTACGGGCCGCCGGGGCGGGCCTACGTTTATTTTATTTACGGGAACCATTTTTGCGTCAACGCGGTTTGCCGTCCAGCCGGACAGGCGGAGGCGGTGCTGATCCGCGCGGTGGAAGCGCAGTTTGGACTGGAGATTCTGCGCCGAAACCGGCCGGGACACCCGGACATTGAGTTGACAAACGGACCGGGAAAACTTTGCGCGGCCCTGGGAATCCGGCGGGAACTGGACGGGGCGGATTTGTGCGATGCCCATTCGCCGCTGCTGCTGGCCCGCCATCCCAACGTGCGGCGGTTCCGCCAATGGCGCGGGCCGGCCGTGGCGGCGACGCGGGTCGGCATCACCAAGGCCGCGGACCTGGCGTTGCGTTTCTCGCTGGAAGCAAGCCCGTATGTCTCGGGGCGGCTCCCCGGAAAATAAGATGATTTCACTCCAAAACCTGGTCCGGACGGATGCCTTCCCCAAACGAGTCGTTGATTTTCATGCGCAGCCCCAGCCACTTGCTGGCCCGTTTCATCATGCTGGTGGAAGCCAAAATGGAGATGTGGCCGTGCGGCGCGCTCCACAGTTCCGGATTGCCCCAGGCATCCCAAAGTTCCTGCGTGGTCTCCGCCGGCACGAACAGATCGTGCTCGGCCGCCACCATCAACATAAACGCCCGGGTCAATTTGGGTTTGTGGGAGGCCAGATTCAAGCCGGTCAAATCCAGCGCCTTGCCTTTCAGCGACTGGCGGATCGGTTCGCAGAAGGCCGCCTCTTCGATCATCCGGTCCATGCGGGAAACCGGCGTGATGAACACAGCGCAGGAAACCTTGGGATTATAGCAGGCCGCCAATCCCCCCAGCCACGCCCCCAGCGAAAAGCCCATCAAGGACACCCGCGGACAGCCTTGTTCCAAGAACCAGTTCACCACCGAGTTGATTTCCGCCAGCGCCTGATGCGCCGCCTCCATCGTCCGCCCGAGGTCCGCCGATATAAAATTGCGCACCGCGCCCTGGCGCGGCCGGCGCTTGTAATGATAGGGCAATTCAAACATGACCGAGTTGATGCCCCGGCGGTTAAAGCGCTGGGCCAGCCAGGGAAAGCGGTAGCGATAAACCCACCGGTCGTTCCAACCGTGCAAAAGCACCACCCCGGGCCTTTTCCGCCAATGCTTGCCGCAGCGCGAGATGCGCCCCGTCACCAGATTATTCTCCGCGCAGGCCGTTACCACGGGCGAGGGAAACTGGAAATTCTTCCCCCCGGTGAACGTAATCTGGGCCGCCGGCGTCTTTTCCCCGAAGAAATCCGGCGATTCGAGGAGGCGCCGGGCCTCCTCAAAATGAGCGTCGGCCCCGGTCGCCCGGCGCAGGCGGGCGGCGGCGGCGCGGATCACCCAGCGATCAATTAACTGGCAGATAAATCGGTTCATTCCGCAGAGCCATTCCTTTCAGGGTTGTTTTTAACCGATTCCCGCTCTATAGCACAAGTGTTTTCGTGATCAACCATCCGCTACACTCATGGCCGAACCTCTGAACCCGCCGCCCGCCAGCCTCATTTACGAGCCGCCCGGCATTATTGCCAGGCTCGACCTGCCCGCCCTGTTCCCGCGCCTTCAACCCTGCGAGGTGGAATTGGGCAGCGGCGACGGTTCCTTCCTGGTCAATTACGCCGCCCTTCATCCGCGGATCAACCTGATCGGCGTGGAACGCCTGCTCGGCCGCCTGCGCAAAATAGACCGCAAAGGGCGGCGGGCCGGACTGGCCAATTTGCGCTGCGTGCGGATGGAGGCGTCTTATTTGTTGGAATACTTGCTGCCCGCGCACTCGGCCCAGGCCCTTCACGTTTATTTTCCCGATCCGTGGCCCAAACGCAAACATCGACGGCGCCGCCTGATCAACCCTCATTTTGTCCAAACCGCCCGCCAGGCCCTCGCCCCCGGCGGCGTGGTCTGGCTGCGCACCGACGACGCCGATTATTTCGCGCAAATGCGGGCGGTCTTCGGCGCAGCGCCCTTCTTTCAAGAAACCGAGACCCCGCCCGCGCTCGCCGCCCTCACGACCGACTTTGAACGCGACTTCCAAGAGAAGGGAATCCAGACCTTGCGCGCCGCGTATCGGGCCATGCCGCTTTGAGCCGTGTTTCATCAATTCCGTGCTGGGGGTCTGCTGGGGGTCAAACCATACTTTTGCCCAAAATAGTCACGGGCGCGCGACGATTGTGTTTCACGGAAAGGGGGTCGAGGGGTCAGTCCCGCATAATAGTATATTATTGTATTCCTCTTGCGCGGCGCAAGAGGTTCGCCAACGAACCAGCCGCACCCAGGTTTAACTTCTTGTTCATGAAGAGGAAGAGGGGTCAGATGAGGGGTCAAGCCCGGAAAGCCGAATAGTGGTTCGGTTTATTTTTGCGCGGTCGTTTCGAGACGAACATCAGCGGCAAGCATTTCAAGTTCATTACTCGACGGCATTGTTCGCCGCGTCTTGCAGGAAATGGCCCACCGTCTCCTTCCATTCCGCGGGGAAACGACTCACGGAAGGTTCGTGGCCGAGGGCGGGAAATTCCTTGAAACGCTTTGGGGCGGAAACGGCGTCGAAAACGCGGCGCGCTTCCTCCACGCGCGCCCGGGGATCCGCGGCCCCGTGCAGAAAGAGAATCGGACAGCGGACGCCCGCGGCATACTGAACCGGATTGTGGGCAAAACCGTTGAATCCAGCCTGGCGCCCTCCCCAAAAGACCAGCAGTTGGGCGCTGGGGAAAGAAGGGACGCCCATCGCCTCAAAACGATGCCGCACGGTGTTCAGCATTGTGTCAAATATAGCCGTGAAACAGGAGGACCAGCGGTTGGGAGGGCGCGCCGGGACAGTACCATGCGCCCAGGGTTATGCCGTTGGAGCCAGGGATGGAAACGGCGCGGCAGGCCGGCCCGACTTGATCCGGGGAGAGGCTGCCGTGCGGGCGTGGCATTGTGACTCCACAGAAAAGGACCTTGATCTTCTGGCCGAGTGCGAGGTTTTCCGGCTTGTCCGTGCGGACGGTGGCCGTGGTGAAATGCATCATGGCGCGGGCTTGCCGGCAGGCGACGGCATTCAAGGCGATGAACCCCCCCAGCAACAGGGCAATAAGAACTATCCACCGCCGATTAAATGCTATTTTTACCCAGCGGGGCATGGTCACGAATCAGGGTTAAAATCAGCAATAATCATTGCCGCGAAGCGTAATGAAACCGGCCCCGTCCCGTCAACCGGCATTCCAGCCCGCGCAGCAACGGGTGGGTCGCCAGTGGTCAAGGTTGGCAGGGCGGGTCCCGATACATCGGGACCCGCAGCGGCGCGCGCGGAGCGCGCGCCCTGCCACCCAGGTTAAGACGCCCTCCCCACGTCGGTTTTTGAGGTTGACATCATCGCCTCCGCATGGTTGAGTTCTCGTCGCCAGACAGCAACCGCATATTTGACATTATGACCATGCCGACCAAACAAAATCCGATACCGAAGGCGATTGCTCTCATTCTTGTCAGCATTTGTGGAGCTTTACTGCTAAAGGGTTTCGATGCCTCTGCATTGGCGAAGTTAGATTCGATGTCCGCCAGTAAAGCTGTGCAGTACCAGCGTGAGATTCATCAACATGCGTTTGTTTACCACTTTATTTGGATTCTGATTCTAGGTGGTTTTTTTCTCGGCATTGTCGAGTTCATCACTTGTGTCATTGGACTTCTCTTTCACAAAAAGCCGGATGTCTCGCATGAGGATTCTTCCTTGGGAACAGGATAATCGCCAAATTGAGATTTCCTTGCGACTTGTTGGCTACAAGGATTTCGCTCCTGGCGGAGCTTCAGCAGTACGGCCTTCCATGAGTGCGGCTCCTATGTCTTGCTTGGCGGCGCGGGGTTCTTTGGGGCCATCTCATCCAGGGCAATGTTCAGGAGAAGGACGTTGACGCGCGGTTCGCCGAGGAAACCCCATTGGGATCCTTCGGTGAATTTGTCCACCAACGCGGCAATCTTGTCCGGGCCGAGGCCGCGGGCGGCGGCCACGCGGGCGATTTGCAAGCGCGCGGCTTCGGGGCTGATATGCGGGTCCAAACCGCTGCCGGAGGCAAACACCATCTCGGCAGGCACGGGCGTGTTGGCCGGCAAACTGTTGCCGCCGAGGAAAGCCGCGGTGTTGTTGATCACGTTGGTTTGCAACTGCCCGCTGGTCGGCCCCAGGTTGCTTGCGCCGGAGGCGACCAATCCGGCCGCTCCGGTTCCGTAAGCGCAGGCGGAGGGCCGCGGCCAGAAATAGTTGGAGCCGGTGAATTGCTGCGCGAGCAAGGCGGAGCCGATGATCTTGCCGTCGCGCAGGACGAGGCTGCCGTTGGCCTGGCGCGGGAAGGCCAGTTGCGCCAGGAGGGTCATGGCCACAGGATAGACAATGCCGCAGATCAGGGTCCAAAGGATTGTCTGACGAATGGATTGAAGGACGAGTTTCATAAAATATGCGCGAGTTGACGGGTTAGTTGATCAGATGGGCCGCCACCACAAAGATGTCTATCAGTTTGATGAAAATAAAGGGCACGATGATGCCGCCCACGCCGTAGATGAGCATGTTGTTGCGCAGGATGACCGCCGCGCCGAGCGGCCTGTACTTGACGCCGCGCAAGGCGAGCGGAATCAAGGCCACAATGATGAGGGCGTTGAAGATGACGGCGCTGAGGATGGCGCTTTGCGGCGAATGCAGATACATGATGTTAAGCTTGTCCAGCGGGCCGTGCCCGCCGGCCTTGGCGGCGTAGAGGAAGCCGAACATGGCGGGGAGAATGGCGAAGTATTTGGAGACGTCGTTGGCGATGCTGAAGGTGAACAACGCGCCGCGGGTCATGAGGAGTTGCTTGCCGATTTCGACCACTTCGATCAGCTTGGTGGGGCTGCTGTCCAGGTCCACCATGTTGCCGGCTTCGCGCGCGGCCTGGGTGCCGGTGTTCATGGCGACGCCGACGTCGGCCTGGGCCAGGGCGGGGGCGTCGTTGGTGCCGTCGCCGATCATGGCGATCAATTTGCCGCTCTCCTGCTCCTGGCGGATGCGGGCCAGCTTGTCCTCCGGCTTGGCCTGGGCGATGAAATCGTCCACCCCGGCCTCGGCGGCGATGGCGGCGGCGGTCAGATTGTTGTCGCCGGTGATCATGATGGTGCGGACGCCCATTTTGCGAAGCTGGGCGAAGCGTTCCTTGATGCCGCCCTTGACAATATCCTTGAGCCGGATGACGCCCAGAACGCGGGCGTTTTCGGCCACGACGAGCGGGGTGGCGCCCGATCCGGCCACTTCCTCCACCGTGCCCGAGACGGTTTTATCTCTCACGCCGCCCTGTTGCTGGACAAATTGGAAAACCGATTCGGCGGCGCCCTTGCGGATGCGGCGGCTGACCGCGCCCTTGCCGTCGCCAAAATCCACGCCGCTCATGCGGGTTTGGGCGGTGAAGGGAACAAACCGGGCTTGGGGCGTGGCGACATCGCGCCCGCGCAGGCCGTATTTTTCCTTGGCCAGGACGGCGATGGAGCGGCCTTCGGGGGTTTCGTCGGCCAGGGAAGCCAATTGGGAGGCGTCGGCCAGTTCCTCAATCTTGACGCCCGGGGCGGGAATGAATTC
>JBEKIA010000165.1:0-11173 GCA_050011995.1 Verrucomicrobiota bacterium | reverse complement strand
GAGGATTTCCGCCAGCAAGCCGCCCTTTTCCCCGGCGCCCACCATCGAATAATAGAGCCGGTTGAACACCTTGGGATGCTTCTGCAAGGCGTCGGAAAAACTGTCGCCCCCCTCCACCCGCGTCGTGATGTCCTTGATCACGTCCCGCATCACTTTGTTATCCGTCTGGTCCGCCAGGGCCTGGAGGGACTGGACCATGGCCAGGCCGGCGTCAATCATAGTGGCCAATTGCCGGGTGAAAATCACCAAATCCGCCAACGCCACCTTGCCGCCGCTGGTGCGGCCTTTTTTGCCCAGCTTCTCGCTGATGGAAACCACCAGCATATTGCGATTCAAGAGCGCGGCCACCGCCCCGGCCTCGCTGGAGGCGTCAATCGAACTGCGGATTTCCCGTCCCGTCACCGAATCGCGAGCGACATAGCTGAAAGATGGCATAAACTTGTATTGTCACCGGCCAGTATAGCAATTTCCCCGCCAAAACGCAAGTCAGAATGCGACCGGACCGGCGCAAATGAAGTGTCGCAAATGGAGTTGATTCCCGCGCCGTCATCCATTACAAATTCGGGAATGAGAAACTTCACCCTGTTCCTTCTGGCTTGTGGCATCGCTCTTGCCGGGGGATTGTCTTGCACAACCCGCCAGGCCCCATCGCCCTCCTCCCAACCGCCGGCCAGCCAGGCCGACACTGAAGAAGCCCGCCAGGTCAGAGCGGCCGAACTCACCGCCCAAAAAATTCGGGCCAGAGAGGAGGCTAAAAAACGCCTGGCGGCGGATCAGCAGGCCAGAGCCTTACATGACCAGGAGATCCTCGCCGCCAAACTCAAGCAGGAGCAAGAGGCAAAAGTGGCGGCTGCCGACGCCAGGGCCAAAAAGGACAAAGACGCCGCGGACGCCAAAGCCGCCAAGGAGGCCGCAGAAAAAGCCCGCATGGAAAAAGCCGCCCAAACCGCCGCTCAGAAAGCTCAAGCCAGGGAGGACGAACAGAAACGCCTGGCCGCTGAACAGCAAGCCAAAGCCCAACATGACCAGGACAAGGTCGCTGCCAAACTAAAGCAAGAGCAGGACGCCAAAATGGCCGGCGACGCGGCCAAGGCTCAAAAAGAGAAAGACGCCGCTGACGCCAAAGCCGCAAAGGAAGCTGCCGGGAAGGCGAGCAACGAACAAACCCCCCAATCCGCCGCTCAGAAAGCTCAAGCCGGGGAGGACGAACAGAAACGCCTGGCCGCTGAACAGCAGGCCAAAGCCCAAGCTGACCAGGACATCGTCGCCGCCAAACTAAAGCAGGAGCAAGCCGCCAAAATGGCCGCCGATGCCGCCAAGGCCAAAAAGCAACAGGAGGCCGCCGATGCAGACGCCCGCAAGAACTCAGCCGACGCCGCCAAACTGAAAAAGGAGCCAGCGGCAAAATTGCCTGCCGACGCAGCCAAGGCCAGGAAAGCGCAAGAGGCAGAAGCGGCCGCTGCCGAGGCTAAGGCCAAGAAGGAGCAGAAGGCGTTGGAAGCAGAGGCCCGCAAAAAGGCGGCTGCCGATGTCAGAATCAAGCAAGCCCAAGACGCAGCCCGGCTTGTCGCCGAGACCAAGGCCAAGAAGGAACAAGACCTGGCTGAAGCAAGAGCCATCGTCAAGGCGGCCACCGAGGCCAGACTGAAAAAGGAGCCAGACCTAACAATGGCTGCCGACGCCGCCAAAGCCAAAAAGGAGAAAGACGCGGCGGATGCAGACGCCCTCAAGAAGGCCGCCGACGATGCCAAGCTGAAAAAAGAGCAAGAGACAAAGCTGGCTGCCGATGCCGCCAAAGCCAAAAAAGAGCAAGACGCGAAAATGGCCGCCGACGCCGCCAAAGCCAAAAAGGAGAAAGACGCGGCGGAAGCGGACGCCCTCAAGAAGGCCGCCGACGATGCCAAACTGAAAAAAGAGCAAGAGGCAAAGCTGGCTGCCGATGCCGCCAAAGCCAAAAAAGAGCAAGACGCGAAAATGGCCGCCGATGCCGCCAAGGCCAAAAAGGAGAAAGAGGCGGCGGAAGCGGACGCCCTCAAGAAGGCCGCTGACGATGTCAAACTGAAAAAAGAGCAAGACGCGAAAATGGCCGCCGACGCGGCCAACGCCAAGAAGGAGAAAGAGGCGGCTGACGCGCTGGCCTTGAAGAAGGCCCAGGCGGATGCCGCCCGCCAGGCGGAACCGGGGAAGGAACCGGGGAAGCCCAACCAAACCGCGCCGGAATCCGCCAACCTCCCCGCCAAGACAACCACGGCGCCTGCCCCGGCCACGGATTCCAATGCGTCTCTCAGCAAGGAACAACGCTTGAACGATCTCAACCGCCGTTACAAAAACGACGAAATCACCCCGGTGCAGTACCAGACCGAACGCGCCAAAATCATGGCCGAGCCGTAACGCCATTTCGCGCCGCGCTCCGGCGCACGCGTTTCCAGACTGGCTCATGCGGGCGAAGGACGTGCGCCCCGCCGCCAATGAACCGCGCGAAGGAAGCGCAAATGAAGTTGATTCCCGCGCCGTTATCCCTTACAAATTCGGGGATGAGAAATTTGACCGTGTTGTTTCTGGCTTGTGGCATTGGTCTCGCCGGAGGCTTGTCTTGCACAACCCGCCAGGCCCCGTCGTCCTCCACACAACCACCGGCCAGCCAGACCGCCGCCGATGCCAAAGCCAGGAAGGAGCAAGAGGCCGCCGACGCCAAAGCCGCAAAGGAGGCCGCGGAAAAAGCCCGCAAGGAAAAAGCCGCCCAAGCCGCCGAGCAGCGCGCCAAAGCCGAACATGACCAGGCGCTGGCGGTCGCCGCGGCCAAGGCCAAGAAGGACAAAGACGCCGCCGACGCCAAAGCTCTGAAGAAGGCAAAAGAGGATGCCGACCGCCAGGCAAAAGCCCAGAAGTCCAACGGGTCCGCGCCGAAGTCCGCCACAACAAACATGCCGTCTGGTCCGTCCGCGACTCCCAGTGCCCCTCTGACCAAGGAACAGAAGTTGGACAATCTCAACAGCCGCTACAGCCACGACGAAATCTCCCCTCAGCAGTACCAAGTCGAACGCGCCAAAATCCTGGCCGAGCCGTAACGCGGTTTTCAACCCCTGCCTGTGGGAGGCCGAATTATTCCCGTCGCACGACCCTGGCCGGGAGTTGGGGATGCGGGCCGCGAGGCGCGGCTCGCGGCATCCCAATTCGGAATCGGGACGCGCGCTCCCCGGAAATATGCGCCCTGTGTGCCTATTTCAATTTGCGTTGGAGGATTTCGCCGATGAGGCCGGGGTTGGCCTTGCCCTGGCTCAGTTTCATCACCTGGCCTTTGAGGAAATTCAGCGCCGCGCTCTTGCCGGACTTGAAATCGGCGGCCGGGCCGGGGTTGGCGGCGATGGCCTGGTCGCACAACGCTTCCATGGCGCCGGGGTCGCTCACCTGGGCCAAACCTTTCTTCTCGACAATGGAACGGGGGGATTCGCCGCCCGCGAACATTTCGGCGAAAACCTGCTGGGCGATGGAACTGCTGATTTTTTTGCCGTCCACCAGCGCGATCAATTCCAGGAGGTGTTCGGGCTGGAATTTCAAATCGGCCAGGGTGGTTTGCGCCTCCGCCAGCCTGGCGCGAAGATTGTTGATGAGCCAGTTGGCGACGGCTTTGGGATTTTGCGATTGCCGCGCCAGCGCTTCAAAGTAATTTCCCAGCGGCGGGTCCCAGACAAAAGTCTGGGCGTCGGAGGCGGGCAGTTGGAAATCGCGCATGAGGCGCTGTTTTTTGGCCAGGGGCAGCTCGACAACGCGGCGGGAGACGTGTTCGAGCCAGGCCGCCGTTGGCTCAAAAGGCATGAGGTCCGGATCGGGAAAATAGCGGTAATCATGGGCCATTTCCTTGCTGCGCATGGTTTCGGTGAGGCCGGCCGCGTCGTCCCAGCGGCGGGTTTCCTGGTGGAGCTGGCCGCCTCCGGCCAGCACCCGGATTTGGCGGGGGATCTCGTATTCCAGGGCGCGCCTCACGCCGCTGAAGCTGTTCATGTTTTTGATTTCGATCTTTTTGCCCAGTTCCGCCGCCCCGCGGGGCCGCACGCTGACGTTGACATCGCACCGCACCATGCCCTTTTCCATGTCGGCGTCGCTCACGCCGCCGTAAATAAGAATTTCCTTGAGGGCGTTGAGGTATTCGTAAGCCATGTCCGGGCCGGTGATGTCCGGCTCGGAGACGATCTCCAGGAGGGGCACGCCGGCGCGGTTGAAATCCACGCCGCTGTGGCGGTCGAAGTGCTGGCTTTTTCCCACGTCCTCCTCCAGATGAGCGCGGGTGACGCGGACGCGGGAGAGGCCGCCCTGGAACTCGAAATCGAGCCAGCCGTTTCGGGTGGAGGGCTGGTCGTATTGGGTGATTTGATAATTCTTGGGCATGTCGGGATAGAAATAATTCTTCCGGTCGAACTTGGCATGGGCGGGAATTTCGCAATGGAGGAGGAGGCCGGCCAGGACGGTCAATTGCAGGGCCTCCTCATTGGCGGCGGGCAGCACGCCGGGCAGGCCCAGGCAGACGGGGCAGACGCGGGAATTGGGGGGCGCGCCGAATTCGTTGGCGCAGGCGCACCACATTTTCGATTTCGTCTTAAGCTGGACATGCGTTTCCAGCCCGATGACAGCTTCGTAGTCCATGTCTAATTGTAGAATTTGTGGAACCCTTTAGGTTTGCGATGTATGGGGTGGCGGCAAATCCGCCGGTGTCGCTCCTGGTTTGTCAAGCTTGCGGATTTCGCGGTGGGAGGATTTTAGTTTCTTATGGACCTCTTTAATATCCTCTGCCGGTGGCAGTTCCTCTGGCTTGCGCCCGCTGATTTCGATCATGGTCTTGCGGACCTTGCGTCCGACTTCCTGCGCGGTGCGCTCGAGGGCCGGTTGGCCGCGGATGCGCTCGACTTGGATCTTCTCCTCCGTCTGGGTGACGCGGAAAAGATTGGCTGCCAGTTCCGTTTTTGCCATGAAGTCGAGGGGGGAGCGGCCTTCGGGCACGCCTTTGGTTCGGCGGATTTGATACAGATCCATGTTGTAGAGGCCCCGGTAGCCGGCGTTCTGGAAATAGGCATAGTTGACGACTCCCGCCCGATGCGCTGTTCCACTCAGGCTGCGCTCGTGGTCGGAGATCTCGGCGCGGATGCCAACGCGCTCGACGCCTTCTGCTTCTTCCAGGCTGAGGCGGCAGGCCTCCGCCCATGTGACAAAATACGCCTGCGCCCTGGCAACCTCGGGCTTCTTGGGGTCGCCATTCATGGCTGCGAGATAGCAGGCAAAGCGGGAGAGTTTGTAGTCGTTGGCCGTCTTGCCATCAATGGTGCGCTGTTCCTGAATGATGTTCTCGAAGATGGGGACATTGAGGCTGGTTAGCGTGACCATCGTGCGCTCGACCGCTTTGCGAAAGGAATGGAGGCTCTCGTAACCCAATAAGGCAGCCAATTCTGACGCCCACCAGAAACGGAAGTCGTTTTCGTGCCCCATCGCTTCAAAGCCCGGCTTTTGGGGTTCGAGATGGAAAGGGCTTTCGCTGCCACGTTCAGGTTCGTGATCCATGTGCGTGAGTCTGTCACGAGAGGAACTTTAATGAAAGAACGAATTTGCGGATATGCGGTGCCTTGTGCCTGCCTGGACCCGCCTTGCAAGTTTCCAGCGGGAGGGTTATTGGTGTGGCATGGTCATGCCCGAAGATATAACCGAAGGGGAGTGGGCCGATTGGTATCGGATGACACCCCTGGAACGATGGAGCCAAAGCGGCGAACTTTGGGCGCATTACCTTTCCATTGGAGGTTCCCTTGATCCCGAACCGGATACACAAAGTCCTTTCTACGATGGCTCGGCAACGGGTCCAAGCCCTGCTGATGGGCGGTCAGGCCTGCGTGTTGTACGGCGCGGCCGAATTTAGCCGGGATGTGGATTTTGCCATTTTGCCCGCCCCGGCAAACCTGGAGCGATTCAGGAGCGCGATGAAGGAATTAAGCGCACACTGCATCGCGGTTCCGCCGCTGGAGGCGGATTACCTGTTGCGCGGCCATGCGGTTCACTTTCGTTGCCAGCATCCTGACGCAAAAGACATCCGTGTGGACATCATGGCGCGGCTTCGCGCAATGGATGATTTTGCCGGACTTTGGGAACGCCGCACCACCCTGACCAGCGCGGATGGGACAGTTTATGAATTGCTTTCCCCCGATGACTTGGTTCAGGCCAAGAAGACTCAGCGGGACAAGGACTGGCTGATGTTGCGGCGTCTGGTGGAAGTGTATTATTTTCAGAATCGCGGATCGGAGAGTCCGGACAAAATCCGATTTTGGCTGAAGGAACTGCGCACACCCGAACTGCTCCTGGAAGCGGCAGCGTCGCAGCCGCAATTCTCGCAGGAGTTGGTCAACGAGCGGCCTCTTCTTTCGCCCGCTCTGGCCCAGGATCAGGGCGAGGTGGCGAGGCTTTTGGCCCAGGAAGAACAAGCACTGCGGGAGAAGGACCGTCTCTATTGGCTTCCGCTAAAAGCAGAACTGGAGGCCCTGCGTCACCAAAGATTGCGACAGTAGATTTCCCTGCTGAGTGGCCCCGGATTCAAAAGTTCAGCGGCGGTTTTTCCTTGTGCCAATCGGTGCTCTGTTCGTAGGCGTGGGCGAGCCGCAAAATAGTTTCCTCGCCCAGCGGCTTGCCCAGCAGTTGCAGGCCGATGGGAAGTTTCGGATTTTGCGTGAAACCGCACGGCAGGCTCAACCCGCAAATCCCGGCCAGATTGCAGGAGATGGTGAAGATGTCGGAAAGGTACATTTGCAGCGGATCGCCGGATTTTTCGCCCGCCGGGAAGGCGGCCGTCGGAGTGGTGGGGGTGACAATGGCATCCACTTTTTCAAAGGCATTCAGAAAATCGCGGCGGACCAGGGTGCGGACTTTTTGGGCGCGCAAATAGTAGGCGTCGTAATAGCCGCTGCTCAAGACGTAGGTTCCCAGGAGGATGCGCCGCTTGACTTCCGGGCCGAAGCCGGCCCCGCGGGTCTTGCTGTAGAGTTCGACCGGGTCGGCGCCGTCCACGCGGGCGCCGTAACGGATGCCATCGAAACGGGCCAGGTTGGCGCTGGCCTCGGCGGTGGCGATGATATAATAGGCGGCGACGGCGTACTCGGTGTGGGGCAGGGAAACTTCCACGATTCGGGCGCCGAGTTTTTCCAGATGCGCCACGGCGGATTGCACGGCGGCGCTGACTTGCGGGTCCAGGCCGCCAATCAGGTATTCCCTGGGCAGGCCCAGTTTGAGGCCCTGGATGTCGCCGTCCAGCGCGGCGGCGTAGTCCGGCGACGGTTGCGGGATGCTGGTGGAGTCGCGCGGGTCCGGCCCGCTGATGGCGCGCAGAACCAGGGCGGCGTCGCGCACGTCCTTGGCGAAGGGGCCAATTTGATCCAGGGACGAGGCGAAGGCGACCAAACCGTAACGGGACACGCGCCCGTAAGTCGGTTTCAGGCCGACGCATCCGCACAAAGCCGCCGGCTGGCGGATGGAACCGCCGGTGTCGGAGCCGAGGGCGGCGAGGCATTCGTCGGCGGCGACGGCGGCGGCGGAACCGCCGGAGGAACCGCCGGGAATGCGGGTGGTGTCCCAAGGATTGCGGGTTGCGCCGAAGGCGGAGTTTTCCGTGGAGCTGCCCATGGCGAATTCATCCATGTTCAAACGTCCAAAAACCACGGCCCCGGCGGCCTGCAGTTTTTCAACCACTGTGGCGCTGTAGGGCGAAATGAATTTGCCGAGGATTTTGGAGCCGCAGTTCAGCGGCTGGCCGCGAACGGCGATAACATCTTTGAGGGCAATGGGGACGCCGAGCAGCGGCCGGCCTGCCTCACCCGCGGCGAGGGCGCGGTCGGCCAGGTCCGCCTGGGCGAGGGCATCGCCGGCGTCGCAACTGAGGAAGGCGCGCAGCCGGCCATCCACGCGCTGGATTTGATCCAGGCAGTCCTGCATGGCCTGGCGGGCGGAGACTTCGCGGCGGGCGAGTTTGGCGGCCAGTTGCCAGGTGGTGAGTTGGTTGAGCATGGGATCGGGCGCGTCATTCCACAATTTTGGGAACGACGAACAGGCCGCTGGATTTGGCGGGAGCGTTGCGCAGCGCTTCCTCGTTGCCAAGGGAAGGCTGGGCCAGGTCGGGGCGAAAGACATTGACCAGCGGCACGGCGTGGGCGGTCGGCTCGATGCCGCTGACGTCCAATTGCTTGAGCTTTTCAATATAGCCCAGGATGCCGGCCAGTTGCGCGCCGAATTGTTCCTCCTCGGCGGGGGACAGGGAGATGCGGGCCAGTCGCGCGACGTATTGGATGTTGAAATCGGAGGCCATGGAGTTTGGAATGGGGAATTGGGAATTGGGAAAGCCGCGCATCAATCCTCGTCAAACTTGCGTTTGATAAGGGCTTCGATCTCCGCCAGGGCCTGATGGGCGTCGTCGCCTTCGCAATGGACGATGATTTTGCTGCCCGGCCCGGCGGCGAGCATCATCAGGCCCATGATGCTTTTGCCGTTGACTTGTTCGCCGTCCTTTTCCACGAGGATGCTGCAGGAGAATTTATTGACAACGCGGACAAACATGGCGGCGGGCCGGGCATGGATGCCCAGCTTGTTGAGCACCACAAACTCGCGCCGCAGGGCGGGCCTGCCGCCAACGGATTTTTTCACATTACTCATTTTGCAACTAAACGCCTAATGTGCGGCCTGCCCGGTCTTTTTGCCATTGAAAACTGACTGGCCAGCCGGATTTTTCCCGCCGGGCGGGGCTTCATTGGGTTTCGGACGCCATGAGGCGGGCATCAGCCGGCCGCGGAGAACGGGTTGACGAGGCGCAGGCCGATCACATGCTTGAAATCCCCCTCGTTCCGCGTTACGAGCCGCAAATTATGCACGAGCGCGGTGGCGGCGATGATGGCGTCGGCCAGCCCCATCTTTCGCTCCTGACGTAGCGTGATCGCACGCGCGGTGACGGCATCATCAAGGGGAAGAATCTTCATCCGCTCGAAAGTGGTTTCAAGCCAAGCCCGCTGGATTCCGGAGAGGCGGTAAAAGCCGAGCGTCTCGATCCGCGTCACGCTGGCTGCGGCCAGATCCATGCGGTCCAGAATCGCGTCCAAGCCGGGATTTCCGCCATCCGCCCCATAGATAAGGATGTTGCTGTCCAAAAGCATCGTTCAGTCCCTGCCCGGCAGAGGGCGTTCCTTGCGTTGCTCGCGTTGCCAAGCCACTGGATCGGGAATTATATGGCGCAGCCCGCCCAGTTTGCGCAATTCCTTCAACGCCTCCAGCGGCGTTCCTGGCTTCGCCCTCTCCCTTGGCAGGTCCAATTCCAATTCGCTTTCCAGGGTGGCGACGACCTTCACCTTGCCGCGCCGCAAATTCTGCGGCACCGGCAGGTGCAATGTTCCGTCTGCATCAGCTTCCAAAATAGCCGTGATCGTGCTCATGCCGGAGAATGTAGCCCAGAGTGCGGGCCGCGTAAAGCCGCCTGTAGCCCGGCAACCATTGCAAATCCCTGAGGGGGTCATTGACCTGCAAATCCATGGACAAGGCATCATTATCGAAAATGGCGGCCTGGGCGCGCCGGGTATGGTCCTTCCCGGGTGCAATTGCCATTCAGCGTTCTCAGCATTTTGCGGCTGAACCCAACATTTGGGGTCACGGTTCTCCGGGTGTTTTTACCCGTCAACCCGTCAGGAATCCGTCAGCGACCCGTCCGTTGAACGAAGGTAAGTTTTGCATGGTGAATTGTGGAACGATGAGATGGGCTGTGTGGGCAACTCAACCATTCGCGGGAGACCAGCAGCGAATTCTTTCCGCTTCCCGTTCCGGGAGCTTTACGAACGCCACGCCTTTTTGCAACCAAGTGTCTGCAAATTCGTTGGGCTGGACTTTTCTCCCGAAGACGCCGGCAAGAGAACGCAAGCCGCGTTCATTCTGGGCACACGCAAACGCGATGGCCGTTCCAATCTGGCTGAGAAAGTCGTCGGCTGCCCCGTCAAAATCGCTGGGGTCCTGGGACAAGAGCATGACGACCGATCCCTTCGAGCGCCCCTGTCGCACCAAATCCACGAGCGATTCCGAATGTCGTTCCTGCAACACTTTTCGTGCTTCATCTACAACCAACACATGACGCAATGTGCGGAAGCCACCGGAAACAGCTGAATCAGCTTGTTCCAAGATAAAGGCGCTGACAGTATCGAGTAGAATAAGCGTCACAAGCCGTTTCAATTCCTCAGGTAATCCTTTGAGGCTCACGACCCATGACTGGCTGAAGAACTGCGATGGGGAAAGGGTCGGCGTAAAGCATGGGATATTGGTCAACTCATTCAAGCGGCTAACAATGCTGTCAGGCTTTTTGCCGTTTGCGGACAATGCACGCTGGTAGTAGTCGTTGATGTTCTCAAGGTTATGCGGCGCATCGTCGTTGATTAAATCCTGGATTGCCGTTCGAAGCAGATCCTTTTGTAAATCACCAGGAGATTGACAGCAGAGGGCAATTGTATCGCGGAAGCGCATTGCAGCCTTCGCAATTTTTTGCGTTGGCGAATTAACGATGGGCAAAAAATCGAGCGGAAGGACCTGTGCGCCAACTTCTGCCGCATTGACCACCATTTCCAAACCACCGAATAAGCCGGTTGCGCGACCGTCCTCAACAAACTCACCTTTTGTGTCAATAAATAGAAATGGTATGCGAGCCTGCTTCACCAGTTCCAGCATCATCTGAACGCCAGTAGTGGTTTTCCCCTTGCTTACCGCGCCCATGAGAGCGATGTGCGGAGGTGTGCCGGGACCATTTAAGACGAAGTCGATTGTTTTGCCAGCCGGATAAGTCTGGCTGACAGAACCCACTTTCAAACGAATTTCGCCGCTCGCTCCGCCATCTATTGTAAACCCGCCCTCGGTTGTCGTAAGGCCCTCCGGCAGAAAATCAGCCAAGCGGGCGGCTAACTTGATCTCGTTGTTTTCACATCCTTCCAATTCCTCCCGGAGCAAGGTATGGCCGCGAGACCAGTGGGCTTCGACCAACGTGCGAAATTCATCAACTGTGGAACCAGGCCCGAGTTTTCCATCCAGGATGAGAGCGCACAACCAAACATCAAGTTCCCCTCCAAACAAATGTTCGCCCGGCAATGGATTCTTGAAAAACTTCGTGCAGGAAGGTAAAGGGTCCGGT
>JBEKIA010000164.1:0-9138 GCA_050011995.1 Verrucomicrobiota bacterium | reverse complement strand
CGCCATTATCAATGCCAAGCCTCAGGAGTTGATCATCAAGCCGGCGGACAGAACCTTTGAAGCCCCCGGCGCCTTTCCCCTCGCCATCCTTCCCGAGGATGTGAGCATCGGGGTGATCATGGTCAATGACCTGCCCAGGGAGCAGGACGATGAGGTCGTCGTTCGCTTTTTTCCCAGAGGCACCAGTGATGACTTTATCATGGTCATCCGCTCCTTGCGCGACGGGTCGCAATGCACGATTTCCGTGGACCCGGTGACGGCCCTGGCGGATATTTCGACGGCCCGATGAAAACGCGCGAAAAAAATGGGCGGAAGCGGCCGGTCCAGGGCGGCAGGGTCTGGCTTCGCCGGAGGCGGCTGGCTTTCACGTTGCTGGAAGTCTTGATCGCGGCGGCGATCTTTTTTATGGGGATGTTCGCGCTGTTGCGCGTGTTGAGCGCCGGCCTTCATTCCGCGGCCATTTTGCAGAAAAACGCCCCCACCGCCGGCATGGCGGTGGCCCAGTTGACTCTGACCAACAAGCTTGAGGAGATGACCCAAACCGGTGATTTCGGCGAGCTTTATCCCGACTACCGGTGGGAGCTGTTTCCTCATGAGATTTTGACCAATGGACTTTTTCAAGTGGACGTGAAGGTATATCATCAGAACGAGGTCTTTTCCACCATGAGCATCCTCCTGTTCCGGCCCGATTCGCAGAAGAAATTCTGAACACGATTATGAGATTGCCGGATCACATCCGTCCCGCGGCCCCTGCCGGCTTTTCCGGCCGGACGAGTGTCCCGGACGCATCCGCCGGCGCCTGGCCCGGGGAACTGGCGCGTCCCGGCGCTTCGCCTGGGGTCGAAGATGCCGGCAACCGCCCCCGCGCTTTTACGCTGGTGGAAATCATGGTGTCCCTGGCCGTTTTCATGTTGATTATGGGCAGCGTCATGGCTTGTTGGAAGGCCGTCGTCAGCGGCACGCACACCGGCGAGGTGGCGGCGGCCATGGCCCAGCGCGCCCGCAACAGCATGCGGGCGGTTGAAGACTCGCTCAACAACCTGGAAATGTCCTTCTTGAACGTCCGCTACGATGCTTTCGTCGCGGACACCACGGATCCCCAGTTCGCCTCCCTGAGCTTCGCCGCCCGCCTCCCCGCCTCCTTTCTCGGCTCGGATTATTTTGGCGATAATGTCATGCGGCGCGTCATATTCGATGTGGAAAAAGGCCCCGACGACAAACTGAACCTCGTCATGACCCAGTATCCCCTGCTGGCCATCCCCAGCGACCGGTACCCTCCCAAGACCATCATCCTGGCGCGGGACGTGAGCGCGTTTGTTTTGGAATTTTGGTCGCCCAAAGAGAATGACTGGCTTTCCGAGTTCACCAGGACCGATCAAGTCCCGCCCATGATCCGAATCACGCTGGGCACCGGCCATTTGGCGCACGACGCGAAGATTCCTTTTGAGGTGATTTCCCGGGTGGTGGTCCCGCCCACAGTAGCCCATTGAAAACTCGACATCCCCATTCCTCCCCCGCGCGCGCCTTCGCCTTGATCCTGGTGATGTCGGTCATTTTCGTGCTGACCGTGATTGTGGCCGCCTTTGCCTATTCCATGTCGGTGGAGATGCGGCTGGCGCAAATATCCGATTATGACGATGAGTTGGAATGGATGGGCCGGTCCGGCATGGAACTGGCCAATTTCGCCCTCTCCGTGAAGTGCCCGGAACAGAGAGACATTGACGCCCTGAACCAGTTTTGGGCCGGCGGCACTTCTCCCTGCACCAACGACGTCCCTCAGTTTTCGCTCAAAGATTTCCCCCTCGGCCACGGCAAAATCAGTGTCACCATCACCGACATGGAGCGCAAATTTGACATCAACTTGCTGGCCGCCGGGAACGCGCCGCAAATGGAAATTTTGCAAAAGGCGCTGGCCGAAGCCGGCGTCACCGACCCCTCCCAATCCTCCCAAATCATTGATTCGATTGTGGACTGGAGAAATCCCGGCGCTGGCATGCACATGAGCGGGGCCAAGGACGAACACTACAACCATTTGGATCCGCCGTACAATTGCAGGAACGGCCCGATTGAGGATCTTTCCGAACTGCTGCTGATCCAGGGGGTCACGCCCGAAATTTACTGGGGCCCCAACTCGACCAACCACCCGCCGGCCGCCTACCAGCAACAGGGGTTCAATCACACCCCGCACGCCACCAAGAGCCGCTTCCTCAACGAGGCCAACAGTGTTCCCAACCCGGTCGGCCTGGTGGAGCTTTTCTCCCCCTTTGGCGGAAGGCTCAACATCAACACCGCCTCCGCAAAAACCCTCCAACTCCTTCCCGGCATTGACGAAAACACCGCCCAGCGAATCATCGAGCAGCGGGCCGGGCCGGATGGCATTGATGGCACGGACGACGACGTCCCCTTTCATTCCGTCGCGGAAATAAACAGCGGCCTGCCCGGCGGCGGGCTTCCGCCCGGCATGCCACCGGGGGCAATGCCGCCCGGCGGTGTGCCACCCGGGGTCATGCCGCCACCGGGCGCGGGGCCGGTGGGCGTTCCGGGAGCGCCGCAAGCGGGGATCGCGGCCGGCGGGCTGGCCGCTTATTGCGACGTGCGCAGTTCGGTGTTCGAGGTGCATGTGGATGCGGAAATCAACGGGGTCAAACGCGCTTTTATCGGCGTCCTCAGCCGCAGCGGTCAAAACGCGCACCGGCTCGATTGTGTGCGGTTTCATTGGGACGACTGAGACCATTGCCATGTGTCAGCCTCCCCCGCGGGGCGCATCGTTCAGTGAGTCGCTGTCAGGATAATTTCCCCAAGGTCCATGGTCCCGCCATGGTCTCCTGATGCGTCCGGCGCCTCTAATATGTGCCCGCCAACCGGAAAAGGGGACACCTAAAGCCAATGCGAAAACTGGTTTGCCGGGACGAGGTAGGCGTGCCTGCTGCGCTGGATCGCGCGGCGCGTGAGCAGAAATGCCAGCAGCACGCATAACCCCACGAAGGCCCCAGTCTGAACGAAGGGGATATTCGGATGATGCAGAATCCCCTGCAACCAAAGCGGCGCCATTTGGAAACCAAACAGGGTCAAAAGCAGCAAAATGTTCATCGGCGTTCCCCCGCCCCGCCAGACGTGAAAGAAAATGCACAGCGCGGCGGGCGCGAGCATGAACGTGAAGCCTTTCAACACACCGATGGCGGCTGGGCCGCCCAAGGCCAGCCCCGTGACGCCGGCCGTCAGCGCTCCCACCGCGATAATCGGCAGAATCAACATCGAGATCATCACCCCGGCAAGGCGGGTTGCGGAGACAGGCAGCGTCCGCAAAAAGCGCAACTGCCGCAAGGCAGGTGTTGGCTGCATGAAAACAACAAGGAAAAGAAACATGAAAGGAAAGAGGCTTATCAGACCCCCGGGGATTTGCGAATGGAGAGGGCTTTGCACCGCCATAAAGCTCAACGTCATCAGAACAAGCAGGGCTGCGCCGGTCAAAAATGTGCGGACAAAGATAGTGCGGATCAAAAGAGGAATTCCGCCATAGCCGCCGGGCGCATGATGCTCGCCGCGCGGATTCCTGCCCGCCATCCCCTCCACCCACCGCAGGTAGCGGTCGAACAGCCGCCTTCGCAGTCCCCACCATGCCGTCGCCGGGGGCCGATGCGCCTCCAGCCGCCGCAGGCTTTCGTCGGCCGCGCCGGGCTGGCCGCGCGCGCCTTTGAATTGGGGCGTAGCAAGCCGGAAACCGGCGCGGCCCAGGACAAATCGTTCGGCGCGAACCCAGCTTTCGACTGTCAACAATGCGCCAATCCCCAAAAGGAGAGCGCGCTTGATGGGCTTTCCCGCCGCATTCTGGAAATACAGCATTCCGACGAGGAGCGTAATCGCCGCCAGCAAGTTTAAGACCACGGTGCGCGCGCGCCGCCACCCCTTCCCTTCAACGCCGGGCGCGGCGGAAGAACAGATGAATACGACGACGAGCCAGGCCACATTGAAGAGGCCCGCCATCCCCAGCCGGTCCGCGGGCAAAACCTGGCGCGGATGAAAATAATAAAAAGTTCCCGCGCCAAAAAACAGCAGCGCGGCCAGCGCGACGGCCGGAATGCCGACGGTCGCCAGCCACCAACCGCGCCCGATTTGTTTCATCGTCAGCGGCAATACCGCCACGCTGCGAGCCATCCCGTTTTTCAAATCCATCAAAAGCAGATTCGCGCCCGCCCATAGGGCAATAAGCAATCCCCAAAACTCGAAGTTCTCTTTCGCGTGGCTGGCTATGAACGCGCCCAGCCCGAATTCCAGCGCCCCGCACAGCGCCAGCACCCGCCACCAGCGGCGAAAGTAGTCCAAAATCAGCCGGTTCATTTGGCCTCCTCTTCTTTGAACAGCGCCACGAACAAATCCTCCAGCGTCAGGCGCGTCAGCGAGATTTGTTCCGCGCCGCGCGTTTGCAGCCACGCCTGCGCGCCGCTCTTTTGGTCCAGCAACGCCTGCCAGCGGTTTTCGCTCCGCTTCAAAATGTTCAGGCCCTCGCAGCGCTGGAAATCTGTGACGGCGCTGCTGAAAAACTCCGCCAGCCGGTAGCGGTCCACCACTTCGTCGGTGCGCCCTTCCAGGACAAGTCTTCCGTTCTTGAGCATGCCCACATGGTCGGTGAACCGCTCCAGGTCGCTCAAGCCGTGCGACGAAATCAACACCGTGCGCTTGCCGTCTTCCACCGCGTTCAGCAACTCGCCGAAAACCTGCTGCTTGGAGACGGCGTCCAGGCCCGTGATCGGTTCGTCAAGAATCAGAATTTCCGGCCGGCGCGCCAGCGCCAGCAGCAGGCTCAACTTGGTTCTCGCGCCGAAGGAAAGCGTCGCCACCCGGTCGCGGTCGCTGAGATGAAACGCCTTCATCAGCGTGCCGCAGTAGGCGTCGTCCCATTCGGGATAAAAGCCGCGCACGAAACGGACGACTTTGCCGACTTTGCCCCAGACTTGGAAATTCAAGTCAGGACTCACGTAGGCGGCGCGCCGTTTGAGCGCCACCGCGTCGGTCCGGTGATCGAAGCCGAGCACGCGGATTTGCCCAGCGTCGTTCTCCCCCATGCCGAATATCAAGTCAATGGCCGTGGTCTTGCCCGCGCCGTTGGGGCCGATCAGCCCGTAGATCGCCCCGCGCGGCACGTTCAGGTCCAGCGGGCCGAGCTGGAAAAACGGATATTTTTTGACCAGCCCGCGGATTTCGATGGCGTTGTCGTTCATATTATTTTCCTTTGATGGCTTTGTGGGCGAGTTCCAGAATTTCCGCCGGTGATAATCCGGCTTCCGCCGCCTCGCGCGCGGCGTCGCGGAACAATTCCCGCGCGGCGTTCAACTTGGCTTCCCGGCTGCGGTCGGGGCCGCGGTCGGCGACGAACGTGCCCAGGCCCTGCCGCCGGTAAATGATGCCTTCGCGCTCCAGTTCCTCATAAGCGCGCTTGACGGTGATGACGCTGACCAGCAAATCCTCCGCCAGTTGGCGGAAGGACGGCAGCGCCGCGCCCGGTTCCAGGCGGCCCGCGCCCACCTCGCGCTTCAAGCGGTCCACGATCTGCTGGTAAAGCGTCCCGCCGGCGGCGGGCGAGATCGGGCCAAGAATGATCTGTTTGCGTTCCTGTGACATCATTTTCAATGGTGAATATACCATACATACACAGTATGTCAACTGGAATCTGTCAGAAAATCTCCCTTTTTTCTCCCCGGAGGATTGGCGGATGACCTGCCTGGAAGAGTGGCGCGAAAGTGGCGGGGGCTGGGAAGCGCGCGGCGCAATTATGCGCACGGGACGAAAACCGCAACTGAAATGCGCCCGGCTCTGTAATGCGTCAGTCTTGGCTGGTAGGGCGCGCACTCCGTGCGCGCCGCGGCGGGCAGAGGACTGCCCGCCCTACCTTTTCCCCCTCCGTCACTGACGTATTACCCGGCTCTCAGTATTTCATCAACTTGACCTTCACCAAGGCCCCGTTCGCCGGCAGGTTGACAATCGGCCCCGTGTAGTCGCCTTGCGCCGTCTGCCCCTGCGCGGTGGTCTTCCAGACGCCGTCCTCGTACACGCCCTGCTCATTGGAGACCAGTTGCGCGGCTGTGTAGTCCGATCCCTGCACCGGCCGGAATTCCACGGAGGAGCCAAACCCCAGGATGAGGAATTCGTCCGGCCCCAGCTCGGCGACGAGGACGCGGCTTGACGGCTCCGCCGACGTGGCGAGAAACGGTCCCGCGTTGACCGCCGCCACCGCCTGCCGGCCGGGAGGGTGGAAGCGCGCCAGCACGTCGTAGTTGCTGAAGATCAGGTTCCGCGCCCCCGTGCCGCGCTCCTCTATCGCGGCCTTGAGTTTCTCCGTCCCCTGCAACTCCAGGATGACCGGGAGCGCCCCTTGCAGCAGCCGGAAGTCCGCGCCCACAGGGGCCATATCCGGCCCCTGCGTTTCCACCGCCCAATCCCCGCCCATGTAACCGTAGCCAATCGCCGCATAGTTGGCGATGGCGTAGAAGACGCCGCGCGCCGCGATGGGGCCGCCGTTCTCGACGATCAACAGCGGGTTGTCCGGCCGCTTGTAGCTGTCCAGCACCTTCAGAAAGATAATGGGATCCTGGTGATAGTCGTCGGACGCTATCGCGTCAATGGCGGGCGCGTTGGCCTTCCACAGGTCCAGCATGTGCGCCACCGCGCCGCCGCTGGGATAAGTCTCGCCCGGACGGTCAAATTTTTCGAAATTATCGTTGCTGTCGTAGCCGCCGTTCCACACATTGACGTAGGCCGGCAGCGGATAGGCCTCCTTGCCCGCCCGGGCCACTTCGTTGATGTAGCCGGACAGGTAGTAGGCGTTAAAGGCCTCGTCGGCTATGCGGCCGAAAACTTCCTTCCAGCTTCCCGGCTGCTTCTTGAGGGAGGCCACCAGAGGCGCGGGCGCCGGGCCGGCAAAGAGCCGGTTGGATTCCGGCGAGAAATCGCGCGCGCTGCCCAGGGAACCCGGCTCGTTCTCCACCTGCACCATGATCACGGTGCGGTCGGCTTCGTCCACCTCGCGGAGATGTTGCATCAGGGTCACGAAGGCTTTGCGATCGGCCTCCAGGGTGACCTTCGACATGGGCGAGAGCGACCGGATGGGGTGCCCGCCGGAATCCATCACCCTGGGGAAGCGCTGGGGATTGGCTTTGACCCAGTTGGGCGTCCAGTCCATGGCGCCGTTCTTCCAGGTGCCGAACCACAGCAGGATGGCGCGCAGTCCTTGGGAGCGCAGGCCGGCGAGGATCCGGTCGAAACCGGAAAAGTCGAAGCGCCCCTCCTCGGGTTCGATGACGTTCCAATAGACCGGGTACTCCACGGTGTTCAGGTTCATGGCCTTGAAGCCGGACCAGGCCCGCTCCACCATATCGGGGTAGGCGTAGAAGTTGCCCACCTGGCCGCCCAACATGAGGAAGGGCTTCCCGTCCACCATCAAACGGAACTTGCCGTCCTGCTTGACCAGTCGCGGAATCGGCCGGCCCGGCGCGGATGCCACCGCCGGGCGCGCCCGCTCCTGCGCATCCAGGGACGACACGCCCAAGCCGGTCGCGGCGATGCCGAGCAACGAGGTTTTCAGGAATTCTCTCCGGGGGATTGGATAACTAGATGTCATGGTTTTATGCGGCCTTTCATCCGGCGTGATTTTGCTCCGGGCAAGGAAAGTTGTCAAGCCCAAATCCTCGCGCCGATTACCAGCATAAATCTCCAGCGGACAAGTTTCCCGCCGTTTTTTTGATTTGACTTACGGCGCGCTCATCGCCAGCATGGCGGCATCACGGGCCAGTGGCAACGGGTGGAGCGCAGAGCATGGCCCCGCCCCAGTGTCCCGCCGCCGCCGGCCGATGACATAACCGCCTGGCTTATGCCCTGTTTATGAACACTAAATCCAATCGCAGAAGTTTCCTGAAAAAATCGGCCGCGGCCGCTTTGTCGGCCCCGCTGGTCATGAGCCTGGAAGAATACGCGCTGGCGGGCCAGGGGAGCGCCGCCGCGCCGTCCGCCGCCGCGCCTTCCGCAAGGGCCACGCTGCCCACCGGCGCGATTGGCAACGTCAAGGTCAGCCGTCTGATCTGCGGCGGCAATCTCATCAACGGCTACGCTCATAGCCGCGATTTGATTTACGTCTCCTCGTTGCTCCAGCACTATTTCACCGAAGAGAAGATCATGCAAACCTGGTCCCTCTGCGAGCAGCACGGGATCAATACCATGCTGCTTCATACCGGGGAGGCCAAGGCGGTGAGCCTTTACGAGAAATATCGCGCGCAGGGGGGCCGCATTCAGTTCCTGGCTCAAATCACCCCGGAGAAGAGCGACCTCAAAACCGATGTGCAACGGGCCAGGGACGCCGGCGCGGTGGGGGCCTTTCTGGGGGGCAACAACAGTGATGCCTGGACGCGGGAAGAGGGCATGAAGTTGATCGGCCAATTCTTGTCGAACGTCAAGGCGCAAGGGATGGTGGCCGGGATTGCGGCCCACGAGTTGCGAACCGTCAAGGCCATCGAGAAAGCGGGTCTTGCGCCGGATTTTTACATGAAGACCCTGCACGATACAAATTATTGGTCCACGCGCCGGCCCGACCAACTCCAGGAGGTGATTGATAATTACGGCGTGGACAATTACTGGTGCATGGACCCCAAGGAAACCATCGCTTTCATGTCCGAATTGGAGCGCCCCTGGATCGCCTATAAAGTGCTGGCGGCGGGGGCCATCAATCCCAGGGCAGGTTTCAAGCACGCCTTCGAAAACGGCGCCGATTTCGCCGCCGTGGGCATGTTCGACTTTCAGATTGCCGAGGATGTCGCCGTGGCGAATGCGGTTCTGAAAACGACTCAGAACCGCGACCGAAGCTGGCACGGCTGAGGGGGGTGAATTGCCGTCTCAGCGCGCCAGCCAGCCGCCGTCAATGTTCAGAATGGTCCCGTTCAGGTAATCGGCCTCCGGGGAGGCGAGGAAGACGCAGCCGCCGGCTATGTCTTCCGGCTTTGCCCAGCGGCCTTCGGGGATGCGATCCAGGATGGCCTGGTTGCGCTTGGGGTCTTCGCGCAGGGGGCGGGTGTTCTCGGTGGCAACGTAGCCGGGGGCGATGGCGTTGACGTTGATGCGCTCCCTGGCCCATTCGTTGGCCAGGGCCTTGGT
>JBEKIA010000163.1:0-9213 GCA_050011995.1 Verrucomicrobiota bacterium | reverse complement strand
CGGCATGGGCGGCACGCTGCCGACGCCGACGCTGTACCTCATTGCGGTCAGCAACTTCATGAAGGAGCACATCATTTTGATTCTCCTGGGGATGGGCGGGATTGTCGGCGGCTGGCTGTATTATATCAGCACCCCGCTGGGCCGCGCCTTTTGGGACGCCAAACGGATCAAGCTGCCCATCTTCGGAATTATCGCCCACAAAATCTGCCTGGCGCGTTTCGCCCGCACCATGGCTTCGCTGGTGCGCAGCGGGGTGCCGATTCTGGAAGTGCTGACCATCGTGCAAAACACGGTGGGCAACATCGTCATGGAGAAGGCCCTCAAAACCGCCGCGGTGGACATCGAGCGCGGGGAGGGCATTTCCACCGCGCTGGCCAAGCATCCCGTTTTCCCGGTCATGATCATCCGCATGCTGACGGCGGGAGAACAAACCGGCAAGATTGACAATATGCTGGAACGGGTCGCCGATTTTCTGGATGAGGAAATCAAAACGACGCTGGACGGGTTGACCTCGCTGATCGAGCCGCTGCTGATCGTGTTTTTGGGGGTGGTGGTGGGCGGCATTGTCGTCTGCATGTTCCTGCCCATCTTCAAGTTGAGCGACCTGGTTTCCGGCAAACATTGAGAGAACAAACTCCCGGCCTGTTTCCGGGGTGTTGCAAATGGAAGCTGAAACCTTGAATTTGGAACCGCGCGAAGGCGCTTGCGGGGCGCGCCGTTATTGCGTACAATCCCGATATGGCAAAAGTGCTGCTGCTTGATGATGAAGTGACCATGGTGCAGTCGCTCGCCGAAATCCTCCGCCGGGAAGGGCACGAGGTCTTTCCCTGTAGCAACTACAACGCCGCCGTGGAAGGCCTGGAATCGCAGCGTCCCGAACTGGTCATCACCGACCTGTATCTGGACAAAACGCGCACGCACGGATTGGACATTCTGCAAAAGGCCCGCGCGCTCAATCCGCCCGCCACCGCCATCCTCATCACCGCCTACGCCACCATCGGGACGGCGGTGGATGCCATGAAAAAGGGGGCGTTCGACTACCTGGAGAAACCGTTCAAGGTGGATGATTTCGTCCAGTGCGTCCGCCGCGCCCTGGCCTACAATGACGTCTTTTCGGAAAACATTTACCTCAAGAGACAACTCAAGAAGAAATACCAGTTCAACCAGCTTATCGGCAACTCCCCCAAGATGCAGGACGTCTTCAAGATGATCGAGCGGGTGGCGGACACCGACAGCACCATCCTCATCCTGGGCGAAAGCGGCACGGGCAAGGAACTGGTGGCCCGGTCGCTCCATTTCAACAGCCGCCGCCAATTCGCCCCGTTCATTCCCATCAATTGCAGCGCCCTGCCGGAGAACCTCCTGGAATCCGAACTCTTCGGCCATTGCAAGGGCGCCTTCACCGGGGCCATCAATGACAAGAAGGGGCTTTTCCAGGAGGCCGACGGCGGAACCATCTTCCTGGACGAAATCAGCTCCATGCCGCCGGTCTTGCAGAGCCGCCTGCTGCGCGTTTTGCAGGAGCGGGAGGTCCGGCGCGTGGGTGACAACATCGCCACCAGCGTCAACGTCCGCGTCCTCTCCGCGACCAACGAACCGTTGGAGGAGAGAGTCAAGGCCGGCACGTTTCGAGAGGATCTCTACTACCGGCTCAACGTCATTCCGATCAATTTGCCCAATTTGCGCGAGCGCCGCGAAGACATTCCTGTCCTGACGGTCCATTTCCTGCGCAACAAGATCAATCCGCGCACCGGCAAGCTGTTTCAAATCACGCGCCAGGCCCTGGATGTGCTCTCCGCGCATGATTGGCCGGGCAACGTGCGCGAATTGGAAAACGCCATCGAACGCGCCTGCGCCTTGTGCGAAGCCGGCACCATCCGGGTGGCGGACCTGCCCCCGGCCGTGCGCCGCCAGGCCCCGAGCAACGACAGCGAGGAGTTGGTGGAAATTCCCGAACCCGCTCCCGAGGAATCGTCCGGCCCGCCGGCGCGGCCGGTCAATCCCCAGCAAGGCGCCGGCCATCCCCTGTCCCAGCCCCTGGGTCCGCTGAAGGATTATCTGCGCGAGCAGGAACTGAGCTACGTCAACCGCGCCCTGGCCATGGCCGGGGGCGACAAGGAAAAGGCCGCCCAACTCCTCAACGTCAGCGTGGCCACTCTCTACCGCAAACTGGCCGACGAGGAAGTGGCCATCTGAACCAATCGGAAATTTCACTATTTCCGATTTGCCATTCCCGGTTTCCACCGTCAGTTCTTATCCACCCACCCGCCGCCCAGCGCCCGATAAATGTTGACCAGGTCGGAGGTAATGGCCTGCCGGCTCTGGGCCAGCGCCGTTTCCGACCCCAACAACGAACGCTCCGCATCCAGCACCGTCAGAAACTCCGTCGTGCCCGCCTGGTAAAGTTGCTGCGATAAATTCAGCGCCTGCCGATTGTTGTCCACGGCCTTGCGCAGCGCCTGGCGATGGTCCCATTCCTTGGCAAAGGCCACCAGGTAGCTCTCCACGTCCGACAAGGCCGCCAGCACGGTTTTCTGGTAGCTGATATAAGCCGCGTCCCGCGCCGCCTTCTGATACCGCAGGTTGGAAATCGTGCTGCCGCCCGAAAAAATCGGCCAGTTGACCTGCGGGCCGCCCGAATAAGTTCCGCTGCCGCCCGCGAACAAATCCCGCGCCAGGCTGCTCTGGTAATTGAGAGACCCTGTCAACGAGAATTGCGGAAAAAAGTCGGCCGCCGCCACGCCGATTTGCGCCGCCGCCGCGTGCAAATTCGCCTCCGCCTGGCGGATGTCCGGCCGCCGCCGCAACAGGTCGGACGGCAATCCCACCGGCACTTCCGGCGGCGTGAGCGGGACGGCCCCGGGTTTGGACAAATCCACCAGCAGATCGTCCGGCGGACGGTTCAACAAAATGCTCAACGCAAATATGTTCTGCTCGATGGTGGTTTCCAGCGGGGGAATGCTCGAGGCCGTCGAAGCCACTTGCGCGTCGGCATTGGCCTCGTCCAGCGCGCTGACGAACCCGGCCGCCCCTTTCTGGCGCGTCACCTCGGCGGTATGCTCTTCGGACGCCAGATTGGTCTGGGCAATGGCGATTTGTTCCTGCGCGCCGCGCACTTGGAGGTAGTCCAGCGCCACTTCCGAGACCAGCGTCACCTGCGCGTCGTGCAAATTTTCCCGGGCGGCCTGGATGGCGGCGTCGTCGGACTCAAGTTGCCGCCGGGTGACGCCAAAAAAATCCAAATTCCACGCCGCCCCCAGGCCGGCTTTGAGTGTGTTAGCGGGGCCACCCGCGCTGACCGAACCGCTGCGGGTGGCCGATCCCGAGGCCGTCAGCGAGGGCCACAGCCCGCCCGCGTCCTTCCCGCGCGCGGCGCGCGCCTCCCGCAGCAGCACTTCGGCCAGTTGCACGTCCAGATTGGTTTGGAGCGCCGCGTTGACCAATTCGCTCAGCTTGGGGTCCTGAAACCGGGTCCACCATTGCGCCAGGTCCGCCGCGTTGGGCGTGAGCCGGGTGTCTGCCGCCGCCGTGGAATTGGTCACCCCGGCCCAAGACGGCGGCGCCTGGGTTTTTGGCGGATGGTAATCCGGGCCAACCATGCAGCCGCCGAGGAGGGGCAGCGCGGCCAAGGAAACGGCCAGGGCCGTCCGCGTCAATTGGAAAATTGTCTTCATGACATTTGGTTCATGGGTAATGCCCACCGTTTATTCGTAACGCAGCGCGTCAATCGGGTCCAACCGCGAGGCCTTCCACGCCGGATAAAATCCGAACAGCACGCCGACCAGCGCCGAAACCGCCACCGCCACGACGATGGCGCCCACCGACACCGCCGTCGGCCAGTGTTTGATCAGGCGCACCAAAATCGAAGTCGCCCGTCCCAGCGCAATGCCGACCGCGCCTCCGATCAGGCAGAGCACAATGGCCTCCATCAGGAATTGATGCAGGATATCGCCGGGCTGCGCGCCGACCGCCATGCGCAGGCCGATCTCGCGGGTCCTCTCCGTGACGGAAACCAGCATGATGTTCATGATGCCCACGCCGCCCACCACCAGCGAGATGGCCGCCACAATCAGCAGCAGCGTCGTCATCAACTCCGTCGTCGAACTCATGGTCCGCACCATTTCCGTCATGTCGCGGATGGTGAAGTCTTCCGGCATGTCGTGCCGGATGTGGTGCCGTTCGCGCAGCAGCCCGGTGATTTCATCAATGGCCGACTGGACTTCGCCGGCCGATCTGGCCGAGACGACGATTTGATTGACATTGGCGAACCGCACCGGCTGCGGCGTGTCGGCCTGTTGCACGGAGGAAGGGACCGAATACAAGGAGGCCGGGGCGGGAGGATAAACCGCGCTGGGAAGAACGGTCGTGGTCGTGGTCGTCACCGTGCCGGACGCGCTGCTGGAAGAGGCGGAAACACGATACTTGATCGTCGTCCACGGCGCCAGGATGATGTCGTCCTGGTCCGCCCCCATCATGTTGGCGCCCTTGGCCTTGAGCACGCCGACGACTTTGAAGTTGACGTTCATGAGGCGGATTTCCTTGCCGACGGCCGGTTCCCCCTGGAACAGCATTTTCTCAATCGTTTTGCCGATCACGCAGACCTTGCTGGTGTTGCGCACATCGCGCTCGGTAAAGGGATTGCCCTCGGCCATGTCGCTCCAATCCCGCACTTCCAAAAAGGCCGGGGTGGTTCCGTAGAGGCTGCCGGGCTGCCAGTTCAGGTTGTTATAGACCGCCTGCGCCCGCGCAAACACCACCGGCGCCGCCGCCGTCACCGACGGGCAATCGGTCAAAATCGCCTCCGCGTCCCCCGGGGACAGCCTCATGCTCCCGCCGGTGCCGGTGCTGATGCCGGCCAGCAAGGAGTTGCCGGGAAAGACCATCAGATTGTAAGCGCCCATGGTGGCGATGGTGTGCTGGATGGCCCGCGAGGAGCCGTTGCCAATCTCCATCATGGCAATGACCGCCGCCACTCCAATGACGATTCCCAGCGTGGTCAGCGCCGCGCGCATGACATTCCGGCGCAAGGCGCGCATGGCGGTTTTAAAGGTGCGATAAACTCTCATGTCTGTTTCTCCTGGCTGGACCGGTCCGATCCGCTTTCGATCAACCCGTCCCGAATCCGTATCACCCGTTTGGCGTGTTGCGCCACATTCGGGTCGTGCGTCACCAGGATGATGGTCAGCCCTTCCGCTTCGTTCAGGTCCCGTAACATTTGCAGAATCTCCTGGCTGGTGCGCGAGTCCAGGTTGCCCGTCGGTTCATCCGCCAGGAGCAGCCGCGGGCGGTTGATCAGCGACCGGGCGATGGCCACCCGCTGCTGCTGCCCGCCCGAGAGCTGGGAGGGCTGGTGGTCCATGCGGTCGGCCAAGCCCACCTTGCGGAGCATCTCGGTGGCGCGCGTCTTCATCTCCTGCTCGTGGACATACTCCTCGCCGTAAGTCAGCGGCATGGAAACATTGTCCAGCGCGGAGGTTCGCGCCAGCAGATTGAAACTTTGGAAGACAAACCCGATCAGCCGGTTGCGCAGCCGGGCCCGTTCATTGGCGGACGCGCCCGAAATCTCCTGCCCATCCAGCCAATACTCCCCCGAGCTGGGATGGTCCAGGCAGCCGAGAATATTCATCAGGGTGCTCTTGCCCGATCCGCTGGCCCCCATCAGCGCCACCAACTCCCCTTTGCCCACGGAGAGGGTGACGCCTTTGAGCACCTGCAAATCCATCTCCCCCAGGTGGTAGGTCTTGCAAACGTCGTGCAATTCAAGCAATTCCATAACCGTGCCTTGCCGTCAAAAGCCGTTGGCCCTGCCCCCCCGCCTCATGGGGATGGCATTGGTCGGCCCGCGCCGCTGGAAAACCTGGGGCAGGAACGGATTGGCGCCGCCCTCGGATTCCTCCGCGGCCGTTTCCGCGGTGATGGTGCCCGTCACCACGACGGTGCCTTTGGCCAGGCCCTCCCCTTCCACCTGGGTCCAGGTCCCGTCGGTCAAACCCAGCTTCACCGGCACGGGCCGGACATAGTTTCCCTGCTGCGCCCATAAGGTTCCCGTTTGCACCGGAGGCGTCTCCGGTTCGCCGCTCCCGCGCTCCCCTGCCTGCGGCCCGCCGCCGCTGGAAGTCCCGGTTCTCCCGGCGGGCGCGCCGGAATTCTCCGAAGCCCTGGCCCCTGTGGAAGCCCCGCCGGCGGCATTGGCTGCCGGGCGAAACGCCGGGGCGATCAGATCGTTCTGCGGGTGCCAGCGCAAGGCCGAGTTCAAGACCAGCAGGGCATTGGTCGCCTCTCCGGCGAGAAAGTTGACATTGGCTGTCAAGTATGGCAACAGCCTGCCATCCGAATTGTCCGTGTTGACCTCCACCGTGTAGGTCACCACATTTTGATTCATGGTCGCGTTGAACCGCACCTTGTTCACTTTCCCCCGGAACACCCGGTTGGGAAAAGCGTCCACGGTAAAGGTCACGTCCTGGCCGGGATGGATGTTGCCGATGTCCGCTTCGTTGACCGACGCCCAGACCTGAATGCGCTTCAGGTCCTTGGCAATGAGGAACAAACTGGGCGTGTTCAGGCTGGAGGCGACCGTTTCGCCAATCGTCACCCGCCGGTCAATGATCACGCCATCCACCGGCGAATAAATGGTGCAGTAAGCGAGCGTCTGTTTGTCCCGGGCCAAGTTGGCTTCCGCCTGCTGCGTGGCGGCTTTGGCGGAGGCCACGGCCGCTATGGCCGCCTCCATGTTGGCCTTGGCAATTTCGTAGGTGGCCTTGTACTGATCATAGGTGGTCGGCGCCAGCGCTTCCCCCTCGCCGAGCTTCTGCGCCCGTTTCCAATCCGCTTCGGCCTCCGCCTCCTTGGCTTTCATCTGCTCCACATTGGCCGCGGCCTGTTGTTCCCCGGCCTTGTCCGAAGCCACCACCGCAGTGTCCAGGTCCACCGCGGCCTTGAACAGGGTGGTGTCAATCTCGGCCAGGAGCATGTTGGACGTCACAATGGACCCATAATCAATCGGCTTTCCATCCCTGTCCTTGCCAAACCTGAGGAATTGCCCGGAGACTTGCGCCCCCACGTCCACCACCTCTTCCGGTTCCACCGTCCCCGTCGCCGTGATCGTGGCCGTCAGGTCTCCTTTGCGCACCATGCCCGTGCGCCAAAGGGGCTTGCTGGCATGACGCGCGTGCCAGACCCAAAACCCTCCTCCGCCCGCCAGCGCCGCCGCCACCGCCAGCGCCGCGATAATTACCGTTCTTAATGATGCTTTCATAAACTTGTCTTCTTGGGGTGAGCCGCCGCCCCGCCCCGGTTGATGGATGCACCCCCGTCGTTTGGTTGGACGGCTCCATCGCCGTCCAACATTCACCCGGATCATCCGGTTTCATCGGGCCATTGCCTCCATTTCAACCCACTCCCCAAAGGAGCGGTCATTTTAATTGAGAACTTAACGACCCCGCAATTAAAATCTTTTCTAATGGCCCACTATTTTGCCGCCGGACCGCTGCTTCCTGCGATGGGCCTTCGCCCTTTTCCCTTGCCAGGCGTCCCGCCGTCTCTTACCTTGCTTTCATGGAACCGACGCAATTGCAGGAATATATTCCGGTGGCGATCCTGGGCCTGGTCGCCTTTTTGTTCGCCGCCGGCACGCTGGTCGCCTCCGCGGTGGTGGGCAAACGCGGCAAGAACTCCGCCATCAAGGACACCGCTTATGAATGCGGCATGTTGCCCGTCGGCCAGGGCAACACCCGCCTCTCGGTCAAGTTTTATCTCGTCGCCATGCTGTTCATTCTTTTCGACATCGAAGTCGTTTTTCTTTATCCGTGGGCCATCATCTACCACAGCATGCTCGCCGGGAACGGGCCGCTGATTTTCGGCTCGATGTTTTGTTTTCTCGGCATCCTTTTCATCGGCTACCTCTATGCCTGGAAAAAACAGGCCTTCGACTGGAAAAAGTAGCGTGGAATGGATTCGGCCGGTCCCACTCCCATTGCCTTTGGCGCCGCCGGCTGGCGGGCCGTCATCGCGCGTGATTTCACCTTCGCCAATGTCCGGCTGGCCGCCCGGGCCGTGGCCGAACACCTCCAGACCGAGCTGGCCGATCCCAGCTCCCCCATGCACCGGCGTCCGCCCACCGTCATCATCGCCCATGACTGCCGCTTTCTCGGCCCCCAATTCGCCCTGGCTGCGGCCGAAGTTTTGACCGCCGCCGGATTGAGTCCGCTCCTGTGCCAGGGCGCCACCCCCAGCCCGGTCCTGGCCTTTGCCATCCGCAAACGCAAAGCCATCGGCGGCATCAACATCACCGCCGGCCAGGATCCCCCGGAGTATTCCGGCTTCCAATTCTCCCGCGGCGATGGCGCGGGCGCCGCGCCGGATGTCACCGGTTCCATCCAGGCCGCCATCGTTCGTTTGCGGCGGGAAAACTGGAGCTTCCCGGCCGTTGTGACCGGCACCTTCCAGGCCAGGACCCTGGATCCGCGGCCCGATTATTTCCGGCATATTGAAAAGCGGGTGGATTTCGCCGCCATCAAAAAGGCCCGGCTGAAAATCGCCGTGGATTTGATGTTCGGCTGCGGGCGCGGTTATCTGGACACTCTTCTCCTCAAAGCCGGCGCCAAGCTCACCGTCTTCCACGATGAATCCGACGCCTTCTTCGGCGGCCACCCGCCCGAGCCAAGCGCGGAGCGTCTGGCCGAAGTGCGCCAGGCCGTTCGCCGCGGCCAAGCCCAACTGGGGCTGGCCACCGGCGGCGATGCCGCCTGTTGCGGCGTGGTGGACCAGGACGGCGCCTGGCTCAGGCCCGGCCAAATTCTCGCGCTGACCCTGTATCATTTGAAAAAAAATCGCGGCTGGACCGGCTCGAGCGTCCAGGGCCGCTTGCCGGAGAAGGACGGCATTCTGGCCTGTCTCTTGATGGCCGAGTTGGTGGCGGCCGAGCGAAAACCGTTGGGTCAAATCCTCAAGAAACTGGCCCGGCAGGCGGGGCCGTTTTGGTTCGAACGCGCCAACCTCCCCGTTCCCCTTGAATAAATCCGGAGATTGTGTAGCAGCGGTCTGTGACCGCCGCCGTTCCCGTTTTTTTGATTTGCGGCTGCCGCAGACCGCCGCTACAGCCGGCAACTGTCAAGACGATCCATTGCCGGCCGCCCGATAATTGACCGAGGAAACTATGGCGCGAATTAATCAGTCCGGGTTAAAAAGGCGAAAGCGGCTCTGCCCCCGGCCATT
>JBEKIA010000162.1:0-9239 GCA_050011995.1 Verrucomicrobiota bacterium | reverse complement strand
CCGCGCCGCCCAAAACCTGAGAGACATTTTTACGAGATTTTCAAAGTCAGAATCTAATCTTAATCTCAGCGCCAATCCACGTTGCCATTGAAGTTGTTGATTCCCAAGACCTTACGCTTTGAAGACTTCGGACGGCTGGCAACTTTTTCAGCCTCTGGAAGAGGCCGGCGGATCATTCCCCGTTGGGCAACCATGGAGAGGACAGCGGCTCCGCATAACGGGATGGGTTCTCTTTCTCTCGCACGGCGCAACAGCTTCGCCAACCAACCAGCCGCTCCCGTTCATTCTCAATTCTCAATCTTCAATTTATTGAAGCCTGTCCCGGTAAAAGCGCCCCAAAAAATTCATCCAGCTCTGATCACAGAAAACGAACCAAACTATGGGTGACCCCTTGCGTGGCCACATCAGCCCCGGTGTAATTTTGAGCCATCTTAGCCCCATTGGTGTTCAACGCCCGGCTCACCGTGTCAACCGCAAATTGGGCAAAAGTATGGTTTGACCCGAATGGCGCTTAGATGAGGAAGGCCAATTGTAACCCATTTGTTTTAAGGATGTTATGAATGGGGTGTTGGCGCAGCACCCGGAATATGTCGCTCCTCTCGGAGCTAAATCATCCTTTTTGCTGTGGTTCTACAAAGAGGCCGCGCCTACGGCGCTGCGCGCCAAAATCGGTGGCGGGCTTGGAGCGGCGTCCCAGCGCCGTAGGCGCGGTATATCTGTAGAACCCAGGGTACCAGAAATCCAAAGCCCCAGCGGGGCGGCATATTCAGAGCATCAGCATAACGTATTGTTAATCAAAGATTTACGCCTTAACTAAGCGCCATTCGTTCAAGTCCATAGTGCGGCGCTCTGCCGAGCGCCGTTACGGCCTTCGTTTTCCCCCCTTCTGTCGAAATATCCATCCCCGACGCTCACAGAGCGCCGCTACATTCCGCCCCCCCCAGTTCAGTCCCTTGCCGCCCCACAGCGAAGCGACGGAGGAACCGCTCGACTGGCCTGTCCGCACGATTCCCGGTTTTTTTCGCAAAAAGGGCTTGACAAAAATTAGAACCTATGATTTAATCGGCAACGTGAGAAACGTAGGCACACGGCGGCCTCGCATCCGGGAGGATGCGGCCGGCGCAGGCGGCGCAGGCGGGGAGCAGCGGAGCAGGAATGAAAACGAGGATTGAGGATCGAGGATGGAGAATGGAAAAGAGAGGATATAAGGCGACCCGCCGGGAAAGGAATCAAACGGATGGCAGGCTGGCGAAACGCCAAAACAAATCGCTCCAGCGCTCCGTTGTCGCGCCACAGCGAAGCGACGGCGGCGCCAATCCATTTCCCATTCATTCAGCATCCGTCATATCTGCGACGGTCATAGACCGCCGCTACAGGAGGAGCAGCGGCCGCCGGCACGAACCCTCCAAAATTGCGGTGGATTGCGGTGGATTGCGGTGGATTACGCCCCAAAAAAAGGATTTTTTTGCGGCATGGCAAAAAATGGCTAAATCCAAAAGGCAACAATCCGGAGTGGATGACCGCGAAATACGCGAAATACGGGAAAAAGGATTCCCCATTGTTCGCGTATTTCGCGTATTTCGCGGTGAAAAAGCTTTTTTGAGCCTTTTGAGCCTTTTTGCGGAGAATCTATTGAAACGCCTTTCCATCAACCATTTACATCCACCAGCGGGCTATATGCAATCAACTCCAATCAAGCCTAATCAAGGCAAATAATCTTAATCTCTTTCCTGCCGCCGGAGATTAGGATTAAGATTAAGATTAGGATGAAGATCGGGATTCAGATGCGTTCGCCATGAAACAATTTGCCACTCTGACGGTCATTGGCCGCGACAAAACCGGGGTCGTGGCCGCCATCACCAATTTTCTCTTCGAGCAGCGGGCCAACATCGAGGCGCTGGAAGAACAGGTCACGCGCGGCCAGTTCAGCATGACCCTCCAGGCCTCCTGGCTGCGGCCGGCCGCGGACCGGCCCGGGGTGTCCGCCGGACTGGCGCGGCTGGCCAAAAAACTGGGCATGGAAATCAAGCTGCGCTGGATGGAGCCGGACCGCCGGCAGCGCATGGCCCTGATGGCCACCCGCGAACCGCATTGCGCCGAGGCGCTGCTCCAGGCCTGGCGCGCCCGGCGCCTCCAGGCCCTGCCCGCCGCCCTGATTTCCAACCGGCGCGATCTGGAGCCGCTGGCCCGCCGGTTCGAGCTTCCGTTTTTTCACGTTCCCTGGCACGACCGCGCGGCGGCGGAGCGGCGCCTCCTGCGGCTGTTGGACCAACTGGAGGCGGATTTTGTGGTGCTGGCGCGGTTTATGAAGATTCTTTCGTCCAACATCGTCTGGCGTTACAAGAATAAAATCATCAACATCCATCCGTCGCTGCTGCCCAGTTTTCCGGGGCCGCAGGCCTATCGCCAGGCCTACGAGCACGGGGTAAAAATCATCGGGGTGACGGCGCATTTTGTCAGCATGCATCTGGATGAAGGGCCGATCATCGCGCAAGCCGGCGCGCCGGTCCATTCCAGCAGCAGCCTCAAAGACATCGTCGCCCTGGGCCAAAAGCTGGAAGCGGCGGTGCTCGTCAAAGCCGTCCGTCTCTATCTGACCCGCCGCCTGGATGTCCATTGGGGAGTGGTGAAGGAAGTCTGACCCTGGGTTTGCGCCTTGCGCTTTCCCGCGGGCGGTGTAACCTCATGGTGTTGTGAGTGATTTATTAGCCGGATTATTGGCCGCCCTGGTTTCCACCAATACGCCGACCGCCGTCAGCAACGCGGTGCAGGAAAAGACAGGCATTTCCATCCAGCTCCCCGACCCCAACGATCCCGTCGAAAAGGAATTTCTCCGGTTGGAAGCCGAGGACGACGCGGCGGTGGAGGAAATTGAAAAATGGTCGGATGCCGCGGGCGCGGCCAGCGTCGCGGGCCGGGACCAAGCGCAACTTTCCCTGCGCCTGCGCGTCCGGGAGCGCCTGGACGGGGTGAAAAAGGACTACGAGGAGTTTCTCCAGCATCATCCCGACTATGTCCGCGCGCGCCTGGCCTACGGCAGTTTCCTCCATCAATCCGGCGACCCCGAAGGCGCGCTGGCCCAGTGGGAAAAAGCCGGCCGGCTCGCCCCGAATAATCCGGCCGTTTGGAACAACCTGGGCGACTATTACGAGGAGAACAACGTCAAGAAGGCCTTCGAGTATTACTCCAAAGCCATCACCCTGGACCCCAGCCAGCCCCTGTATTATCACAACCTGGCGGTTTGCGTTTACATGTACCGCACCGACGCGGAGGAGTACTGGAACATCTCCGAACAGAAGGTTTTTGACACCGCTCTGGCGCTCTACCAAAAGGCCATGAGGCTGGATCCCGATAATTTCATCCTGGCGACCGATTACGCGGAATGTTTTTACGGCATCCGCCCCCCGCGCCTGGAGGAGGGCCTGGCGGCCTGGAACCAGTGTTTGAAAATCGCCCACGACGAGGTGGAGCGCGAGGGCGTCTGCATCCATCTGGCCCGCATCCAACTGGCGCTCAACCATTTCGACGAATCGCGGCGCGCTCTCGATGCTGTCACCAATAAAATGTATTCCGTCCTGAAGAACAAGCTGGAGGCCAATCTCAACCAGGCCGCGCAACACGCCCTGACCAACGGTGTTCCCCAGACGGCGCGGTAGGGAATCACCCTGTAGCGGCGGTCTATGACCGCCGCTGAAAATTCACTGGTGTTCCCGGAGCAGCAATCCCAATTCGGCCCGGGTTTTCGCGGGCCACAGTTTCTTGTCGGTCATGATGGCGTTGCGCAAGGCGCGATGACAGGAGCAGCCCGGTTCGGCGGGAATTTGCGGGAGCGTCCGGGCGATGATCGCCTTGGCCTGCCCGGCGTTGCGGAGCAAATTGGCGAGGATCATTTCCACCGTGACGTGCGCTTCGTCCGCCTTCCAGCAATCGTAGTCCGTGACCATGGCCATGGTGGCGTAGGCGATTTGCGCCTCGCGCGCGCATTTGGCTTCGCCCAAATTGGTCATGCCGATGACATCGTAGCCCTGCCGGTGGTTGGCCAGCGACTCGGCGCGCGTGCTGAAAGCCGGCCCCTCCATGTTGACGTAAGTGCCGCCGTTGTGAACGCGCGCCCCTTCGGCCCGCGCGCTTTGGAAAAGCGCCTCGCGCAACTCCGCGCACACCGGCTCCGCGAACGCGATATGCGCCACAATGCCGCGCCCAAAAAACGTGTGCTCCAGCGACTTCTTGGTCCGGTCCACAAATTGGTCCGGCAAAACAATGTCGCACGGACGATGCCGGGCCTGCAAAGACCCCACCGCGCTGACGCTGAGGATCCAGGCCGCGCCCAGTTCCTTCATCCCGTAGATGTTGGCGCGATGATTCAATTCGCCCGGCGAGAGCCGATGCCCCCGTCCGTGCCGCGGCAGAAACACCACCTCCCGCCCCGCGAGCGAGCCGGTGAGAAAATCGTCCGACGGCGCGCCGAAGGGCGTTTTCACCCGCACCCATTTTTGCCGCGTGAACCCTTCAATGTGGTACAGCCCGCTCCCGCCAATAATCCCGACGCGATATGTTGTTGCATCTTTCATTTTTCACTCTTTCTGTGGTTCCGATTGGAAAAGTGGTTCAGCGCAGGCGGCGGACCCTGGCCGCAAGCCGGCGGTCGCGGGCGCGCCGGAACTCTTTGTATTCGTCGCCCATCGCTTCGATGATGTCGCCGCGCGCGAGCCTGCGGCCGTGACTGGCTTGGCGCGCGAGCAATTGATCCAGAAGCTCGTAATAAACATCGCGGAGTTTCGCCTTCTGAGAGGGCGCAGCCCCTTCCCAATCGTAGCGGGCCTCCAGAATCGCTTCCAATTCAGGGTTGCGCGCCATCGAAGACGTCTTGGAGAATTTCCCGCCGGCGTTTTCCGGTGATTTTGCCGTACCATTGCCGCTCGGTTTGTTGAAGCTCCTCCACCGTGGCTTCGATGTCCGCAAGGGAAAGGCCCTCGGCATTTCTGGCCATCCCATGCCTCTTAACCTGTTTCACCAAATCACTTCCATCCCCAATCAACCTGCGCAACAGCGCCCGATGAAACATGAAATCCGACTCGTCAGGCTCATTCAAGTAAAGCCGGGCCGTCTCCCCTTTGCGGAACAAAGCCAGCTTGTGAAAAAACAAATAACTCTTGGCATAGAGAAGCAGTGCATTGGCTTCCTTGCCTCCGGCCATTTCCCCGCGATCTTGCCCCACCAGGAAGCAACTGATGGCGTCCCATCTCGGCTCGTGGGAGTTCGACATGACAACGCGGGGTTTTTCCATTTTCGTTTTCGGCGGCTTTGCGGCGGCGGTCATCGTTCTTTGACAAAAATACCCGCTCGTTCGTCCTTTGGCAATGCCTGTTATTCCGGATTAAAACCTCAGATGGGCAGAAGTTTTTTTAGAGTTTATTAAGGTTTTCATTTGACCGGCCGGGGACGGGCTGCTTTATCATTCAGAAAATCATGAAAACCATTCGTATTGCGCGGTGGCTCCTTGTCACCATTTGCTGCTGGTTTCTGTCCGCGTTTCCCATCCCGCTTTTTGCCCAGGGCGCCGGCGCCATCGAGGAGCGCGTCGCCCGATTGGAGGCGGCCAGCCGCCAGGCGCCCGCCATCAACGCGGGCGACAACGCCTGGGTCCTGGCCAGCGCCGCGCTGGTGCTGATGATGACGGCGCCGGGCTTGATTCTCTTCTATGGCGGGTTGGTGCGGCGCAAAAACGTCCTGGGCACGATGATGCAAAGCCTGGTCCTGATGGCGTTGGTTTCCATCTTGTGGATGCTCTACGGCTACAGCATGGCCTTCGGGGAAGGGAACCCATTCTGCGGAAATCCGTTCCAGTATTTCATGCTCAAAGGCGTCGGAGCCGCGCCCAACGCGGCTTACGCGGCGACGGTGCCGCAGGAGAGCTTCATGCTGTTTCAAATGATGTTCGCCATCATCACCCCGGCGCTCATCAGCGGCGCGGTGGCCGAACGGATGCGGTTCAAGTCGTACGTCCTCTTCATGTTCCTCTGGGTGACGTTCATTTATTTTCCGTTGTGCCATATCGTTTGGGGCCGGGGCGGGCTGTTTAATTGGAGCGGGGAAGGGCGGTATCCCGTGCTCGATTTCGCCGGCGGGATGGTGGTGCATGTCAGTTCGGGCGTCTCCGCCCTGGTCTGCGCGGTCGTGCTCGGAAAGCGGATCGGATTTCCGGCCGAGCCGATGCCCCCGCACAACGTGGTCTTCAGCCTGATCGGCGCGGGACTTTTGTGGGTGGGCTGGTTTGGTTTCAACGCCGGCAGCGCCCTCAATGCGGGCGCCCTGGCCGGCAGCGCCTTTGCCGCGACCCATTTTTCCGCCGCCGCCGCCGCGCTGGGATGGGGCGCGACCGAATGGCTCCTCAAGGGCAGGCCCAGCGTCCTCGGCGTCGCTTCCGGCATGGTGGCGGGCCTGGCCACCATCACCCCCGCCTCGGGTTTTGTGAGCATCCCCGCCGCCTTTTTAATAGGTTTGACAGGCGGCGTGATCTGCTACGCCGCCGTGACCAAACTCAAAGGCGCGCTGGGTTACGACGATTCGCTCGATGTCTTCGGCGTTCACTGCGTGGGCAGCGCGACCGGCCTGCTCCTGGTGGGGCTGTTCGCCAGCGCGGAGGTCAACCCGGCCATCGGCAACACCTTCACCGTCGGCGGCAAGACCGTGTCTCTGGCCGGGAGCCTGGCCCAGTTGGGCAACCAATTTATCGGACTGATCTTCACTTTGGTTTTCGCCGCCGCGGGGACCTTTCTCATCCTCAAGGCCGTCAACGCGCTGACCGGCCTGCGGGTGACGCCGGAGGAGGAGGATTCGGGACTGGACCAGACGCAGCACGGCGAGAGCGCCTACAACGATTAACAGGAGGATGCCATGAAGAAAATTGAAGCCATCGTCAAGCCGTTCAAATTGAACGACGTCAAGGAAGCGTTGAACGAAATCGGGTTGCAGGGCATGACTGTTTCCGAAGTCAAGGGCTTTGGCCGCCAGAAAGGCCATGTGGAAATCTATCGCGGGAGCGAGTACAACATTGATTTCCTTCCCAAGGTGAAGATTGAAATCATTCTCCCCGACGCGTCGGTCAAGGCCGCGACCGACGCCATCCAGCGCGCCGACCAGACCGGCAAGATCGGCGATGGAAAAATTTTCGTGCTTCCGGTGGAGACCGCCATCCGCATTCGCACGCAAGAGGAAGGCGAGAGCGCGATCTGAGCGGCATCACTCATCCGCGAGTCGGATCCAAATCCACCAGCCAGATTTCGCCTCGACGCGGTTCACTCATTCGTCCGGCTGGTCAAATCGGCGGCCTCCCATTCCCGCCAGTCGCTTGAATGGGCGTAAAAACCGCGCGCAGCCAAAGCCTGTGCTTTCAAAATCTCACGCCGCCGCGCCAGAGGCAGCGCCAGAAACTCGCGTCGGCGCGGAAAGCGAGACTGCGCCGGCGCGGCGCGGGACCCGGCGGACATTTTCCGAGGCGCTCGCACAGCAGATGGTTTCTCCAGGGTCGTTTGCATGATCCTATTCTTGCCTAAAGGATGGACTCATCCGGTTCTTGGCGCAAGTCCGTTTTTTCCGCAACCAAAGGAACGAATGGGCAAATGCCTTTCCTCCTGGGCTCGCCGGCGGCGGATCGGCTCGCGGGCCGGTTACTTTGCCGGCGGGGCTTCGGGCTGCTGGAATTTCGCGTCAAAATCATCGGGCCGCAACGGCCTGCCCTTCTCTTCGCCGCGCGCGGTGTAGGCATAGCGTATGGCATCCTCCGTCAAGTCGGAGATTCTCTGTTCAGGGTCATTCAGGAGCATCTTCAGTGTCTGCACGCCTTCGTCCGTGCGATTGAGCGCGAGAGCACAGATCGCATACACCCTGTATGTGAATCCGGGATTCTTTGCCAGCGCCACCAGCTTCGGCGTCAGCGTGTCATCGGGAAACATTCGAGCCAGGTTCACACCCTCCATCGCGTTCAGCCCCTCCTGGCCGTTGGCTGGCGAGGCGAGCAGCCGCTCCATTATCGGCCTTACTTCCGCGGCCTCAAAATCTCCCGGCCGCAGGTGCTTTCCCGGCTGGGTCTTGACCGGGCTGCACCCAGCCTGAAGGGCCTCGACCAGTGACGCCCCGATGCGCGGGTCCGGGTCGTTGAGCAGCGTCTTGAGCGCCTTCAAGCCCGCGTCCGTGCGATTGCAGGCCAAAGCCCGCACGGCCTCGGCTCTGGCGTTGATGGGATTGTTGGAGCCGCTGGCGATGGCGATGAGGGGCGCGGTGAAGGCGTTGTCGTAGCAATTATAAGCTGCCAAGGCGGCGCCGATCTCCCATTCGCCAGGGTTGAGCGCGCCCAAGGCTCGCTCGATTAACGGCTTCAATTCCTCCTGGTTGAAGTCATACCCGCTCAGCAAGGAATACATGGTCCAATTCAATCCCTCCCTGGCTGCCGCCTGGAGGATGGCCTCACCGGTTTCCTTGGTGTGCGGCACGTAATACAACAGCGCCATGGCCGGCAAATCAGTGTGGTTCCCTCGCGGCCCAGGCTCATACATTATCCCGATCTGAGTCGGAATCATTTCCGGACTGCAAGTGTACATTAGCTTCTCCAGGAGATCGTTCAAAACCAGATCGTAGCGCATTCCGCTTTTGTCCTGCTTGATCGGCAGCCGCGCCGCGATTTGATTGGTCAAACCCTTGACATAGTCATGCATCTCCTCCTTCGTGCGCGGCAATATGGCGAGGCGAATCGGAGCGGAGTTGGCCGTCGCGATTTTCGGGTCGGCAGAAGGGATCCCAAGATAAGAACCCGAGACTTCGTACCGTCCCGGCTCCATGATCAACGCCCAACAATTCAATGCGAAAATCTTGGAGAAGGACTCGCCCGGGTGCAAAACACGAAACTCGAGCGCGCCGCACCATTTCACCGCCTTGTAGTTCTCACTCTGGCAGGGAACGGCCTCGCCGGAGGCCGTCTTGGCGGTCAGCTTGTATTCATCCCATCTGTCGCTCCGCCAGTAGGTGTGGTCGATGTACTTGTAATCCTCTGTCCCATGATTGCTGAGGATAAACTCGATGGGAATCTCATCGCCCACTTTCAAAACCTCATTCGTGCATCGAATCTCCAGCGAAAGGCCCGATGGATTTGCGGCCGGCTTGGAGGAATTGACCGGGCCGGGAGGGGCGTTGGTTTGGTTTGGGGCGGCTGGCGGTGGATTGGTTGGAAAGCGATTGGTGGC
>JBEKIA010000161.1:0-9240 GCA_050011995.1 Verrucomicrobiota bacterium | reverse complement strand
ACTTCGCAGCCAACGACAGCAACATCCCCGTGCTGGCCATCTTGAGCCAAATCAACAACCAAGCCAACTCCTCCGCTGCTCTGGAAACAACCCAACCCCTGGCAGCGCTCAATCCGCCTATGATCACGGCCACTGTCACACCGTTGCTCGCGGGGCCGCAACTGGTCGCGCCTTTTACGCCTGTAACGACGATCAATAATATCACCTCTACGTCGACCACGCCCCAGACGCCCAGTGGACGCACATACGCCGAGCCATAACGCGGGACGACTGCTGTTCCGTCCGCTTTCTCCCTGGGTGAAGCATGCGCTTCACCCTTTTTTTTCCAATTCACGCCCACTAAAACTTAAACAGAAAACCCCTGATTATCAGGGGTTTCCGTGATTTCAATTGGTTGCGGGGGTGAGATTTGAACTCACGACCTTCAGGTTATGAGCCTGACGAGCTACCAGGCTGCTCCACCCCGCGTTACGGGAAGACCCTCACACTTTAGTCGCGCCGCATGGGTTCCGCAAGCCCCATCTCATTTTATTATCAGGCCCAATCGAGCCTGTGTTTTTCCGTGTTCCCTTGCGCTCGAAGGCAAGGCGTCTGTCTTGGATGCCAGGGTGCGCACCCCGCGCGCGCCGCGGCGGGTCCCGATCTATCGGGACCCGCCCTGCCTGTCTTGCCTGCCCGAGGCCGGCCGGCCGCGCTTGAAGATCCCGCGCCATCAGGCTATGTTAGGCCGGCACAAATGGAGCGCGGGGGGGCCGGATTGAGCCGGATAAATCTTATCTTATTAAAAAGTGTGGCACAGTTTGTTTGGCCGTGTTCTGCTGGCTGGCGCCCGCGTTGCCCTCCCGCGCGCAAGCTCCATCCCGGTCCTCCTCCTCCGCCCTGTCCGCCGCGCCGCGCCATAAAGTTCAGGTGAGCGATCCCGCCCTGGCCATCCAACTGGCGGCCAACGGAGCGCGCCGGATTGCCGATTATGGAGGTTTTCAGCTTTTTGATGTTGACAACGCGACGGCAGCCGCATGGGCCGGCCGGATTGAATTGCGGGACGAGTATAATGTCATCAAACTCAATGCCGCCCGGCTGGACACCTCTCGGCCGCAAATCCAGGCTCTGCGCAAACCGGCGGCGGCGTTCGCCGGCAAACGGCTGCGCTTGATCCAATTCGCCGGGCCGGTGCGGCCCGCTTGGCGGGAATCCCTGCTCCAGGCCGGCGCGCAGATTGTCAGTTATATTCCGCAAAACGCGTATCTGCTCTACGGCGATGCGGCGGCCATTGCGCGGCTCCAGGCGGTGGCGGCCCAGGCTCCTCACATCCAATGGGAAGGCGATTATCTGGACGATTACAAAATCCATCCCGCGGCCAGGATGGCCGACGCCCAGGGCAACCCGCGCCGGATCGGCACGGAATGGTTTGCCGTTCAGATGATAGCCGACGCGGAAGCCAACACGAACACGCTGCGGTTGCTGGATGGGCTGAAGCTGGAGCCGCTCCAGCGGCAGTACGCGTCGTTGCATTATGTGAACGCAGTGGGCCGGTTTGCGGCGGCGGACCTGGCGCGCATCGCGGCGCAGCCGGACGTGATTTCCATTCTGCCTTACTTCAAGCCCAGGAAGCTGGATGAGCGGCAGGATCAGATTGTGGCGGGGAACTTGTCGGGGGACGCGCCGGACGGGCCGGGTTATCTGGCGTGGCTCGAGAGCAAGGGCTTCACCCAGGCGCAATTCAATGCCTCCGGCTTTGCCGTGGATATATCGGACAGCGGGATTGATGATGGGACGGCCGCGCCCAACCATTTCGGCTTGTACAACAACGGCCAGATCAGCGACGGCAGCCGGGTGATTTACAACCGCCTCGAAGGCGCGCCCAACTCCGGCAGCACCCTCACAGGCTGCGACGGGCACGGCACACTCAACGCCCATATCGTGGGCGGCTATGATGATGGGGCCGGCTTTCCCTTTGCGGACAGCTCGGGCTACCATTATGGGCTGGGAGTTTGCCCGTTCGCGCGGCTCGGTTCGTCCGTGATTTTCGATCCTGACAACTTTACCAATCCGGACTACCCCGCCTTGGAATCCGCCGCCTACAAGAGCGGGGCGCGCATCAGCAACAATAGCTGGGGTGGAGCGGACGGGCTTTACGATGCAGACTCCCAGGCCTACGACGCGCTGGTGCGGGACGCCGAACCTTCCACCGCGGGCAACCAGGAAATGGTGATTGTCTTTGCCGCGGGCAACGACGGCAACAATGGGGCGCATACCGTCACCTCGCCCGCCACGGCCAAGAATGTCATCGCCGTCGGCGCGGCGCAAAATGTGCAGACCTTGGGCGGCGTGGACGATTGCGGCTGGAGCGACTCTTCTTCCGACGACGCCAATGCTGTCTTCAGCTATTCCAGCCGCGGGCCGTGCGACGACGGGCGGCACAAGCCCGACCTCATGGCCCCCGGAACCCGCATCACCGGCGGCGTGGCGCAGGCGAAGAATCCGGGGGCCTTGGGCACGGCGGACCCGTGTTTTCTCTCGGATAACAGCGGCGTCTGTGGCGGCGCGGGCGGCAATCTGTTTTTTCCCGCTGGCCAGCAGTTTTACACCACCTCCACCGGCACGAGCCACTCCACGCCGGCGGTGTCAGGCGGATGCGCCTTGTTGCGCCAGTATTTCATCAACCAGGGCTGGTCTCCTCCCAGCGCGGCCATGACCAAGGCCTTTCTGATCAATTCGGCCCGCTACATGACCGGCCCCGGCGCCAACGACACGCTCTGGTCGGACAATCAGGGCATGGGCGAAATGGACCTCGGCATGGCCTTTGACGGCGCGCACCGCCTGCTGCGCGATGAACTGGCCGGCGAAATCTTCACCGCCAGCGGCCAGACCCGCTCTTATTCCGGGGCCGTCGCCGACCCGGGCAAGCCTTTCCGAGTCACGCTCGCCTGGACCGACGCCCCGGGCAGCACCACCGGCAGCGCCGCCAACAACGATCTGGATTTGACCGTGACTCTCGGCGGGGTCACTTACAAGGGAAACGTCTTTAATGGCGCATTCTCGGCCAGCGGCGGCTCGGCCGACACGCTGGACAATGTGGAGAGCGTTTTCCTCCCCGCGGGCGTTTCGGGAAGTTTCACCATCACGGTGACGGCGGCCAACATCAATTCCATCGGCGTGCCCAACAACGCCGATGCGCTGGAACAGGATTTTGCGCTCGTTGCCTGCAACGCCAACAGCGTCGGAATCGCCGGCGCCACCCTGGTGGCCGAAAGCTGCCTCCCCACCAACGGGGCCATTGATCCGGGCGAAACGGTCACCGTCAATTTCGCGCTCCTCAACGGAGGGCTGGGCAATACCACTAATTTGACGGCCACCCTGCTGGCCTCCGGCGGGGTTTTTGCGCCGGACGGCCCTCAAACCTACGGAGTCTTGACAGCCGGCGGACCTGCCGTGGCCATGCCGTTCACCTTCACCGCCGTCGGGACATGCGGCGGAACGATCACAGCCAGCCTGGCATTGCAGGACGGGGCGGCCAGCCTGGGAACGGCCAGCTATGCCTTCCAGTTGGGCCGGTTCACGCAAACCACCGGCTTGTCGGAGAATTTCGACGGGGTCGCCGCGCCCGCCCTGCCAGCCGGCTGGACCACCGCCGCCAGCGGCGGCCAGGGGCTTTGGAGCACCACGGCCTCCATGTTTGACACGCCGCCCAACGCCGCCTTTTGCGCGGCATCCGCCAGTGCCGGCGTGAGCGAGCTGGATTCGCCGCTGATTGCCATCCAAAGCGATTCCGCCCAGTTGGTTTTCCGCAACAATTACAATTTGGAAGCCGCAGCGAACGGCTCGGCCGCTGACGATGGCGGCGTGCTGGAAATCCGCATCGGCAACGGCGCGTTCCAGGACATTCTGGCTGCGGGCGGGAGTTTTGTCAGCGGCGGTTACAACAGCGTTATCAGCGGCAATGAATACCCGAGTTCGGGTAGCAATCCATTGGCTGGACGCCAGGCCTGGAGCGGAATCTCGGGTCCCTATGGCACTAATTCTTACATCACCACCATCGTCCAGCTCCCGGCGGCGGCCGCCGGCCAGACCATCCAGTTGAAATGGCGCTGTGGCACTGCCTCCGGCAGCTATGACGGCTCGTCCGGATGGTGGATTGATACGGTTAATGTCTTCGACGGCATTTATGCCTGCTGCGCCGGCCCGGCGCTGACCCAGCCGGAGATCCTTGCGCCTTCTTCCGGCTTCCAAACCACCTCCGCGTCCATCGAAGTGAGCGGCGCGGCCATCCCGGGATTGCCCCTGACTCTTTATGACAACGGCGCCGCCGGCAACTCGCTCGTCGTTGGCGCCGGCGGGCTTTTCTCGCTCGACGCCGCCTTGTCCTACGGCGCCAACCTGCTGGCCGCGGCGCAGTCGCAAAACGGGACCAACATCCCCGGCGCCTCCATTTCAGTAGTATTGACTCCGCTTCCCCCCAGCCTGGCCGTCGCGGGCAATTCCGGCCCCGTGGTGGCCTTCACGGAACACGGAATCGCCAACGCCGCCGTCAATATGTACGATAACACGTCCTCCGGCGCGGCGTTGATCGCGGCCTTCACCAACAATGCGGCCGGCAGTTGTTCCGGCTCGGTGACGCTGGGCGGCGGCCTCCATTCCCTGACCGCCACCCAAACCACCAACGGCGCAAGCAGCCTGGCCAGTTCCGCCGCCCTGGTGAATGTCGTGATCGTGCCCCCGCCTGTTATCCTTTCGCCTGTCTCCGGGCTTGTCAGCACCAATCCTTCCCTGGCCGTCAGCGGCACCGGGATCGCGGCGGCGAAGGTGGTCATTTACGACGGTGGCGTCTCCAACAGCGCCGCCACCGTCAACAGCGCGGGAAAATTTTCGGCCACGCTCAAACTGGGCGATGGAACGCATGACCTGACCGCCGTCCAAACCACCAACGGCCTGTCCAGCGCGCCCGGCGGGACGGTGCAGGTGACGATGGCGTTGACGCCGTTCATTGTGCTGGAACCGCGGTCCCAATCCATGTTTCTGAAAGGCAGCGCGACCTTCGCCGCCGGCGCGTCGGGCGCGACGCCGCTCCGCTATTTTTGGATGAAAAATGGCGTCAAAGTGGCCGGGGCCGCCGCTCCGACGCTGACCGTGGACAACATCACCGCCGCCAGCGCCGGCACTTATCTGATGGTGGCCACCAACACCTACGGCAGCGCCGCCACCGCTCCGGTCACGCTCACTCTGATTCCCAATCCATTCACCAACCTCATGGGCAATTATTACGGACTCTTTTCCGAAACGCCGCCGCAGTTTCGCAGTTCCGGCCTGTTCACCTTGTCCCTGACCAGCCTGGGCGCCTATGGCGGGAACCTTCAGAGCGCGGGCGGCTCCTACAGTTTCACCGGCGCGTTTTCTCCCGCCGGCCAGTCCGCGACGAACGTCTCGCGCGGAACAGGCGCGACGCCGCTCACTCTCGCCCTCGCTCTCGACGTGAGCAACGGCACGCAGCAAATCTTGGGAACGGTAACTGATGGCAATTGGGTCGCCGCGCTGGAGGCGGACCTGGCCGTCTGCACCGCCGCCGCCCCCTCTCCCTGGCGGGGCGCGTACACTATGATTCTTGACAGCGACAGCGCCGGCATCGCCGGCCCCGGCGGCGCGGGCTGGGCGAAAGTCATCGTCAGCCCGGCGGGGATGGCGTCCCTGGCCGGCGCGCTTTCGGACAACACCCCCGTGGCGCCGTCAGCGGCGGGTGTTTCCAAATACGGACGGTGGCCGCTCTACATTCCGCTTTATGGAACCGGGACCCTGGGATCGCTCTCCGGCTGGGTCACCTTCACTAATCTTCCCGGCGTGAGTCTGGAAGGCGGCGCCGCCTGGTTCCGCACCAACTCCTCCGGCAAACTCTATCCTCATGGCTTCACCAATAATGTGTCCATTACAGGCTCCGCCTTCAGGCCCGGCCCGGCCAAAACGCCTGTGCTGGGGGCGACCAATTTCCAAATCACCTTGAGCGGCGGCAACCTGCCCGTTCCTCTGACCAACGACGCCACCTTGTCCCTCGCCGGCAAATTCACGACCAACGGCCCGGGCATATCCAAGCTGACCCTGGCAGTCGTGACAAATACAGGAATCATCAGCGGCAGCTTCCTCGCTCCGGCGACGGGCCTGGCGACCCCGATCAGCGGCATCGTGTTGCAGCAACAGACCAACGCCGCCGGCTTCTTCCTCAGCACCAACGCCACCGGGTTGTTCCAACTAACTCAGCCGTAAGGGAGCCAAGCGAGGATGGAGGTTGGAAGATGGAGGATGGCAAACAAAAATGCGTAGCGGCGGTCGGCAGACCGCCGCAAACTTCCGGCGATTCAGTTGGCGGCGGACTGCCGTCCGCCGCTACGCCATCACCTGCTGCCAGCCAGGCGCGGCCGCTGAAGAATGACCACACGGTTGGAGGCGTCGCGCAGTTGCTCCCGCAGAGGCACGATCTGGGACCGCAATTGCAGCAATTCTTTCTCGTCGGCGTCATTTAATCTCGCCACGGGTTCCGCCGGAGGTTGCGGGACAGCCGCCTCACGCCTTGCCTTCTCCAAATCCATCTGCTTTCGTAGCGCATCGTTGTCCGCCCGCAACGCGTTCAGCGTCCCCTGCCGCGTCACGAATAAAGCCGCGAGCGCAACGACAACGGTCAAAACGAAACATGTGGACTTTCTTCTCATGAGAACGGCGTGAAAGTTCAAGGCTGGTCCGTTATGTCTTCGTCCACGGGATCGCCGTCAGTACCGACAACCCACTTCCAACCTGTGTCAGTCGGGCGGAGGAGATCCCGCTTGCTTCCGGCGGTGCCATCCTTCGTCATCACTTGCAGGATGATCCATTGGTCATTATTTTGTCCTGGCTGCTGTTCCAAGAGGTGCAATTCAAGATCTTCGATATCTTCGGCCTTTGCGCCGTTGGTACTGCTTTGCTTAACGTGGGCTTGCTCGGCCATCTGCTCCAAAAAACTTTGGAATTCATCAACGTCAGCTCCAGATTCCATAACCATGAGATGAGCCAGCCGATTGGTGTCACCTTGCGATAAGCACCACACAGCAGTCTGCATTGTTGCGGCGGGTGTGGCCTGTCCGACATCACGCGCGTCACGCGCCCGGATGATTTGACCCAATGGGATGCCGCCGGGTTTATGCCAGGAACTGGCGGCGGCCAACTGCTGCGCCTGCGCGGAGAACTCCGTGATCTTGGCCTGAAGCGCGGCCGACTCCACCCGCAGGCTTTCCAGATCGGCCCGGTCGCGCACAGCCATGTCAATCGTGCCAGGAATTTGCCCTGTTGGCCGGACGGTTTGGGCTGGGTTGAGCAAACGCGCCTGCAACTCCGATTGTTCCGCGCGGGCGGCGGCCAGCGCTTGTTGTTGCATAATCAGCGGCGCGGCGATTACGCCGGCCAGCAGGATTCCAAGACCGACAGTGACCGTGGTTTTCAATTTTGCCCATGCCATAAGAGATAATGCTCCTTTAATGAGGGCGGCGGTTGAACCCGTGGCTCCCGCCCCTTGCAGCGCGGCGGTTGCGCTGACGGCTGCCACCAGGCTGGCTGGCGCGGCTTGAATCACGTTGGCGGATAGCACGGTGGTCAGGGCGGCCACGGAAAGCGTCAGCCCGCGCTTTGAAAAAAACCCTCGCAACGACTTCAAAGCGCGGGCCACCCGCATCCGCGCGGCGTCTTCATTGGCTCCCAACTTGGCGCCCACCTCCAAAAAACTTTTCTCCTCAAAAAAGCGCAGCAGCACCGCCTGCCGGTCCTTCCCGCTCAGTTGTGCCAGGCCTTCGTCCAGGAACGGGGCGATCTGCTCCCACGAGGCGTCGGTTGTTGTTTCACGAAGTAATGATTCCATGCCAGCCTCCTGCTCGTGCTTATGCCGGCGCGCGGCGGCCCGGAGTTCCGCCGCGGCGACGAACCTGGCCGTGTTAAAAAACCAGCCGGCCAGCACTGTGCCTTGCCGGATGCGGCCGGCTTTTCGCGCCAGAATAATGAATACGGCCTGCGTGACCTCTTCCGCCAGTTGCGCGTTGCGGACCTGCCGCAGCGCGGAGGAATAAACGAAATGGATATGCCGTTGCACCAGCGATGCAAAAGCCGTTTCCGACTTTTCCGTCGCATACTCCCGCAGCAATTCGCTGTCATCCATCGCATCCATCTATATACCAATCACCGCTCCCCGCCAAACCGAACATTCTTTTTATCCGCAACGCCTCAGTCCTTGACGGTAGGGCGAGACTCTATCGAGCTTTGACTTTTTCCCAGGAGATCGAGTTTCGGCTCGACAGAGTCTCGCCCTACCGAGATGGACGGGTGCATTCTCGTTGTCCTGGTTCTGTGCCTGAGCGCACACGCAGGATGCCGGAAAAATGAGCAGCAACAACGCCTACGGAGGAGACGGGGGAACGGAGGGAGCGCCGCCTGTGCGCGGGAGCTGGAGAATGACAACGCGGTTGGACGCGTCGCGCAGTTGCTCCCGCAGAGGCACGATCTGGGACCGCAATTGCAGCAATTCTCTCTCATCGGCGTCATTCAATCCCGCCACGGGTTCCGCCGGAGGTGCCGGGACAGCCGCCTCACGCGCCGAGTTTTCCAACTCAACCTGCTTTCGCAGCGAATCGTTTTCCGCCCGCAGAGCATTCAGCGTTTGTTGCCGCGCAACGAACAAGGCCGCGAGCGCAACGATAAAAGTCAAAATGAAATATGCCGACTTCTTTCTCATGCGGACGGCGCAAATATTTCTCACTGGTCCGGGAGAACTTCCTCCACGGGTTCGCCGTTGGTGCCGAGGGCCCATCCCCAGCCCGTGTCTGTCGGGCGAAGGAGAATCCGCATGGTACGGCTCCTGCCATTGGACTGCATCGTATCCATATCCATGAGAACCCATCGGTCATTATTTTCCCCCGGCTGCTCTTCCAAGAGATGCACCTCTAATTCGTCGGCCTTGTCGTCGTTGCGCATCTTGGCGGATTCGCTCGCAAACTCTTCCAACACCTCTTGCAGTGGCTTCTGGACATGCTGGCCGTCTGCCCCTGGATCAACGACTAGGAGCTGCGCAATTCGATTGGTATCACCCTGGAACATCGCGCACAAAAAAGTTTGAATCGCCGCCTCGGGCGTGGCCTGGCCGGCAACGCGCGCACTACGCAGCCGCAGGACATCGCCCAATGGGATGCCTTCGGGTTTATGCGCCGGACTGGCGGCGGCCAACTGCCGCGCCTGCGC
>JBEKIA010000160.1:0-9303 GCA_050011995.1 Verrucomicrobiota bacterium | reverse complement strand
TCCCGCCGCCGCGGCCCGCGCGACCGGCCCGAATTTTGGGAACTTGTTCACATAGCGCAACGTGTAGGCGCCCTTCCGGTCTCTGGCCCGGTCCACCGTGCGGCCCATTGTCAACAAAGTGATGAGGCGGGTTTTCATTCCAGGGATTTGAGCGCGCCGGCCACCACTCGTTTTTCCTGGGAGTGCATGTCCGCATAGCGGGCGGGACTCCAGATTTCAAAATAGTCGAGCATGCCGGCAAAAACCGCCTCGTCGCGGATGCCCGCCGCCTCGGCCATTTCCACGGGGATGGCCAGCCGCTTGGCGGTGTCCAGTTCCACCTTGGCGGAGGAACTGCCGATGTGGCGTTTGAGCGAGGTCTTTTCCGCCGCCGGCATGTTCTCAATCTTCTCCCGGAGCTTGTCCATCTGGTCCGGCGGCAAAACCCGCAGACAGGGGCCGCAATCGTGCTGGGGCCAGACGATCATCGTCAGCTCCACCGGTTTGGCCGACCTCCAGGCCAGCGGCATCTGCACCCTCCGGTTCGCATCCACCGTATAGCGGTAGAGCGACTGATACGTCACTTTCTGGACGGCTGGGGCCGGCATAACATTTATGACTTCACGCTGACATTACAGAACCCGTCCTGCAAATCCACATAAAAACACATGTTCACCCGCATATCAACGGATTTCTACATATATTCCCGCATTTCCCCGCCGCCGTCAACAGTTATTTGAAAAACTTATCCACATTTTATTCACCTTCTGTTAACATCGGCCGCGATGCCGTCTGGATTGCGCACCGCAGATTTCGAAATCGAGATTCCGCCCGGCTTGATTGCCGCCCGGCCCGCCGCCGCCCGCGACCAATCACGCCTGCTGGTGGCGCATCGTGACTCGCAAACCGTTGAGCACAAGCACTTTCCGGATTTGCTGGATTATTTGCGGAGCGGGGATGTGCTCGCGTTGAACGATTCCCGCGTCATCCCGGCGCGGCTGCGGGGACGCAACCTTCAGACCGGCGGCAGCTTTGAAATGCTCCTGCTGGAAGAAACGGAGGCCAATGTGTGGTGGGCCATGCTGCGTCCGGGCCGGCGCGCGCGGCTCGGCACCCGCATCGAACTTCTCGATCTCCGCCGCAAGCCGGCCGGCATCGCGGCCACGGTGGAGGAGATCAACGCCGCGGGCCACCGCCGCCTGCGCTTCTCACAAGTCAATAATATATTCACCGAACTGGACGCGCTCGGCGAAGTCCCGCTCCCCCCTTACCTGGGCCGGGACGGAACGGAACCGGAGGACCGGGAACGGTATCAGACGGTCTATGCCCGCGCGCCCGGCAGCGTGGCGGCGCCGACGGCGGGGCTGCATTTCACGGAGGCGCTGCTGGAAAAAATCCGGGCGCGCGGCGTGAGAATTTGTTTCGTCACCCTGCATGTGGGGGCGGGAACTTTCGCGCCGGTCAAGACGGAATTGGTGGCGGACCACCGCATGCACCAGGAGCGGTTTGAAATCGTCCCTGAAACCGCCCGCCTCATCGCCGGCGGGAGGGCGGCCGGCGCGCGCATTGTGGCGGCGGGCACGACCACGCTGCGCGTGTTGGAAAGCGCGGCGGCGGCGAACCGCGGGCGGATTGTCCCCGGGCGCGGCGCGACGGGCATTTTCATCCATCCGCCGTTTGAATTTAAAATAGTTGACTCGCTCCTCACAAATTTCCACTTGACGCGATCCACGCTGCTCATGCTGGCGTGCGCCTTTGCCGCGCCGGGGGAGACGGGCGGGAGGGAGTTCCTCTTTCGGGCCTACCGGGAGGCGGTGGAGCGCCGCTACCGTTTTTTCAGCTACGGCGACGCCATGCTGCTGGTTTGAAACGCGGCAGGAAGCCGAAGCGGCCCGGCGGCAAGTCCTGCCGGCGGGGTGGTAGCGCGTACGGGAATCGCACCCGTCTTTCAGCCTTGAGAGGGCCGTGTCCTAACTGATAGACGAACGCGCCTTATGTCCGTGCATGTTATTCCGCCGGATGCCAGATGTCAATACGGACAAAAAAAGAGCCGCCTTTTTTGAGGCGGCTCGTGAGAGGAAAGGAACTTGAATTACTTCTTGCGGCGGCGGGCCAGGAATGCGCAGGCCCCCATCACGCCCAGAACAATCGTGCTCGGTTCAGGAACAGCGCCAATCAAGCTGAAACTCGTCAGCTTGCTCATGGCTTCCGCGGCCGCCGCCGGCGTGGGTCCGCTATTAAACAGCGACTCATCGGTTGTCGACTCGCCCAAGGAACCCATAGTGAACGGCAGCGAGATGCCGTAGGGAACTTTGGCGGTACTGGCGGCAGCCATGCTGAGTATCGTGTTGCCGGCATTGTACCAGCAGGCAAGCGCGATAGTCGCCGCGGTATCCTGAGTGCCCAAGTTGTTAAAGTCGGCTTGGGTTTGAGTTTCACCAAAAAGACCGTTGTCCACAGCCGGGGGGCTGTTCACTTGGAAATACCCCGCAGTCTGTCCTTGTGTGCCATCGGCCATGGTGCCAATATAAGAAGGCGACGGATTCCCGTTGCCTTGCCCGATATCGCTCGTCCCATTGAACCCGCTGTAAGCAGCCTGGGGAGTTTCCAGGGTTGCGTAGATTCCGGGCAGAAAGGTGCTTCCTGCCGTGAGATGACTCGCCACGTAGGTAGTCGGCGTCCAGTAAATCTGGACGGTGAACTGGTTGCCATTGGCGTAATTAATCCCTACGCCGCCGCTGCTGCCGCCAATCGCGGTGTACTGCCCGGCGGGATACGTTTGCGTGCCCGCGGGGTTCTGGGCCGCGGTGTTTCCAATGGTTTCAACTGCAGGGTTCGCGGTATTCGGGCTGAAAATCTGCGAGTAATAACCCTCAAAACCGTCATCTCCGAATATTAACGTTCCCTGCGCGTAAACTCCAGCGGCGCATAGTGAAACCATGCCGATGATTGCGATTTTTTTCATATAGTTAGCGTGTGGATTTAACAATGGTTTATTATTTCGTTAGTTGACATTAAACTTCTGCTCGAAATCTCAGTTGGTGATGGTGAAGCTCCTGGTCCAAACCTCTGTCGCGCCAGTGGCAATATTCGCATAGTAGAAGAACCCCTGGCCCACAGCCGGAGTCGGAACAGTCCCGGGAGTTGCGCTGCCGGCGGTGACCCAGCCGGTGCCGCTCCAGCTATAAATCGCAAAACCGGTGGCGCTCAGGAAGAAGGCCGTGTCGCCTTTGACTGGCGTCAACCCCAACACGCTGTCCACAGCGCCCGTTTGCGGGACGATGGAACTGACCATGTTGAAGCCCGCGCTCATCGTGTTGGTCAGGGTGGCGCCTTGCCCCACCGTGCCGACAAACGTCAGCGTGATGTTGGTTGAGAATGGATTGTAAACGTAAATGCCCTCGCCCGGGTTCAGGCTGATTTGGGTGGCGGGAGTCGCTCCGGCTGACGCCCAACCGCTGGCCGTGGCCGTTACGATGGCATAACCGGAGCCGCTCAACTTGAAGAAGGTGACGCCGTTATGCGCGCCGTCGAGAAGCTGCGTATCCAGCAACCCGGGCGTGTTGTTGATGTTGGTGGGCATGCCAGAGAGGAACTGGGCAACCCCCTGGCCGTTGGCGTACAGTTGATCCGCAATGATCGAAAAACCATTGGGAATCGATACGTTGATGTAACCGACCGCGTTGAGGGAATAGACCTGCGCCATGACAGACGCGCTGGTTAGCGCGGCGACGACGCCCGACAGAATCAGTGTTTTTGTTCTCATAATTTATGTTTTGTTGTCCGTGTGTGTGGGACTTTCTCAAAATTCAAAGCCGATGTCAACGGTTTTTTTCACTTTTTTTTCACTTTTTTTCTAAAACGCTTACACAAGCCTTGACCGTAATACATTCCCCCATCGGTTCCGGTTTGTAAAGCGCTTTTTTGAAAATTCTTTGAAATGCTCCTCACGGGGAGTTATCAGGACGCAATAATGATGCAAATGGCTGAAATATAATGACTTACAAAAGAAGGCATTCGCCCGAACATCACGATGATGTGACGCGGGTATGGAAAACAAATCCTCTTCATCCGCGTCAGTCTGTGTGATCTAGGGGCAAAACTCTTCATTCCGGCGTGGTCTGCGGGCAATTATTCGTTCATTAGTTCCTGATTTACAACGACTTTCAAAGAATCCGCCGCCGGTGAACCGGCCAGGGCGATGGCGGCCGCCGTTTGTTCGAGGGGGAAATGATGGGTCACCAGCTTGCGCACATCGAGTTTTCGACTGAAAATCAGCCGCGCAACCTCTGCTTGCAAGGTGAAATCTGAGGAATAGCTGCCAATGAGGTCTTTTTCGTCCACGCAGATGGTGGAGAGGTCCAGGTGGGGGCTGGAGGACGGATGGGAGTTGTGGGACGGTTGGGACGGATGGGGCGCTTCCGGGGGAGGCAGGGCAAGGCGGCTGTGGGGGCCGCGATGGGTGTGGGCGAAAAGAAGTATTTTGCCGGAACCCCGCACGAGTTCAAGTGCTTGTAAAACAGCAGCTTGCGAAGGCACGGCCACCACCGCCGCGTCCAGGCAAGGCGCGGTCCGGGCCAGCTTGCGGGGCAGGCCGGAATCGTCGCCCCGGAAAGCCGCGCTGGCGCCCCATCGCCGGGACAGTTTCAGGCGCGAGTCCATCAAATCGGTGGCGATGACCTTCATCCCGCGCAACTTCAAGAGGCGGGTGAACAGGAGGCCAATCGGCCCCTGCCCAATGACCAGCACGCTGTCTCCCCGCTGCAAGGCGAGCCGGTGAACGGCCTTCAAGACCGTATTGACCGGCTCCAGCATCGCCCCTTCGACAAAACTGTTGCGCGGCGGAATCCTCACCACGCCGGGCAGCGCAAACCGCATCACCCGCGCGTATTCGGCGTAGCCGCCTCCCGCCGGTTCGAAACCCGCCGTGACGCCGGTGCGTTTGTATTGCGGGCATTGGGCAAAGGCGCGGTGGCGGCAAAAATGGCACTGGAGGCATGGCACATGATGGTGCAGGGCCACGCGGTCGCCGGCGCGGAATTCATTCACCCCGGCCCCGATCTTGGCGATGACACCGGCCGTTTCGTGTCCGAAGATGCGCGGCGGGGGCACGCTGCCGTGGAGGATTTTCTTGATGTCCGTCGGGCAAACGCCGCACACGGCGACCTTGACGAGCAATTCGCCGGGCCGGAGGGCCGGGACGGGGACGGTTTCGAGCCGAAGATCGTTGGGGCCGCGATAAACGGCGGCGCGCATGACACTGGGAATGGGTGTGAAGTTTTCCAAGAGTTTTATGTTTTTTTGGGGGGGGCTTGAAACTGGTGAAATTGCCATGCAAAGCGGGGCCTGTTCACATCTGGCCGGAGCCGGATCTGACAAAAACGGAGACAAAGTCTGTCGAGCGCAACGGGGTGGCGGCCGCGGCGGGTCCCCAGACCGTTTCCGTTGTTTGCGGGCCGGTGAATTGGATGAGGCCCACCTGGCGCATGTTTTTTTGCACATAGCCGGCCACCCAGTCGAGCACCAAGAGGCTGGAGTCCGGCTTGCGCAACCAGGAAGTGGCATTGGAGACAAAAACCAGGAATTCCGGCGGGTTTTGTTCGATCTGGCGGATCATGTCCTCCTGCATCTTGCGGGCGAAGGGCTGCGGCTCCATCAGCGGGTAAGCGTAGATTTGACTGGTGGAGGAATGCCGGCGGGCGTAGAAATAAATCTGCGGCTCGGAGCCAATGACCGCGATGCGCTGGTCTTTGCGGGTGTGCCGCTGGATGTAGTCCGCCACGTCGAGGGATTCCGGGAATGGCTCATTCCCATAAACAGCCCGGCAGGCCAGGCGGGGCGGAAAGGAAAACAAAACCGCGCGATCCGCAACCAGACTTTGCGCGCAAGCCGCCGCGGCCAGCAACAACGGGAGATGGCACAGCCACGGCGCAGAGTTCCTTTTTGCCAGCCATTGGCCCATCCCGGAGACGGCCAGACCGGCGAACAACGCCACGGCGGGCACGAGAAGGATGAAGTAGTGTTCCCGAAAATAAAACCCCGGACAGACTCCCAGGAAGGAGAAAATAAAAAAGCCGCCGAGAAAAATCCGCGTGTCCCAGGCCCATCGTTTCAGGAAAAGGCAGGCCAGCCCCAGCCCGGCCATGATCCAGAGCAGGGGGGCTGCGCGGAGAATGACTGCGAGCGTGTCCCTCGCGTACTTGATGCCCTTGTCAAGTGGAATGATGGCTGCATATTCCCGCGCATAGGAGATGGTCCAGAACCAGAATTGCGGAAACACGCCGGCGATTTTCAGCCAAAGGCAGACGGCGAGAAAGGGCAGCAGGCATCCCAGCGCATAAAGGCCCAGCCGCGCCAGCGCCCCGCCCCGCGTTATTTTCCAGCCCGGCAGAATCCAGGAGAGATAAAGTCCGCCGAACAAACCGAAGACCATCCCCGGCTGTTTCATGAGGAAGGCGGCGCCAAACCAACAGCCGCAGCCCAGGAAGCCGGACAGCCGCCCGCTTTCTTCCAGGCGCAACAGCATCCAGATTCCGAGCAGGGCCGGCAGCAGGACGAAATGGGTGGCGTGCGCGGCCAGGCCGAGATAAGCCGGGCTTAAAGTCATCAGCGAGCAGGCGGCGGTGGCGGCGGCCGCCCCGCGGAGGTCCAGAAATTTGCGCCCGATGCCGAAGAGCGCGGCCAGGGTGGCCAGGTGAACCGCGAGCAATGTCAAGTGAACGCCGGCCGGCGTTTGCCCGAAGACGGACATCCCGGCCGCGTAGGCGAGATAAGTGCCCGGCATTTTCATGTTGAAGGCGAGCTGGTAGGGCGGAATGCCTTCGAGAATAAGCTGGCCGGCATAGGCGTATTCGCCCTCGTCGCGCTCCAGCGGCATATCCAGCAGCCGGACGCGCGCGCCCACCGCCACCGCCAGCGAGAGTCCGAGAAGAAGGAGAGCCGGCCAGCGCGACGGGTTGGGCGGGAGAGCGGCAGGACTCGTTTTTTCCGCCGACCTGGATTGCTCGCGCGAGTCAGTTGTCACTTCTTAAACTTTCGGCGAACATGATGGAAGCGAGCCATGAAGTTGGCAAGGCAAAGTTGCGCGGCGCCGGCGGGGCGGGCGCAAATCAGCTTTGTCGAGCCTTCCTTCTGGCTCGACGGACACTTGGAGCAAACATCAAAACCCTGAATTACCAATGACAAATTTTCAATGGCAAATTTTCGATTTCCGGCCGCGAGTCACACCTCAAGGGTTCTCAGGATTGAAAATTGGTCATTGAAAATTGGTCATTGAAAATGAGACTGCCTCTCGACAAAGGTGACATGCGCGCTGGCGGCGGCCGGGCAGCGGCTTGAATTCGCGTCAGGGATTGCCCCGGTGATTTGCCAAATAGTCCCTGAGTTTTTGCAGGGCAAGGGCGCGGTGGCTCCGGGAATTTTTCACCGCGTCGCCCAGCTCGGCAAAAGATTGGGAGCAACCCTCCGGGATAAACAGCGGGTCATAGCCAAAGCCGCCGCCGCCCGCCGGTTGCAGGCCGATGCGGCCCGCGCACACTCCCTCAAATAGAACGTTCCCGGCCGCGGACGGCGGGAACCATCTGCGCACGGCCAAAACGCAGCGAAAGCGGGCCGTCCGCCGCGCCGCCGGAACGCCCTCCAGCAGGCGCAGGAGCTTGGCGTTGTTGGCGCGGTCGGGCGAGTTGTCCGCGCCGGCGCCGTCCAGCGCGGCGAAGCGGGCGGAGTGGACGCCCGGCGCGCCGCCCAGCGCGTCCACTTCCAGGCCCGAATCGTCGGCCATGAGGTAGAAAAGGCGGGGGGAAGGAACCTCTCTCCCGGCTTGGCGGGGCGGGGGAATTGTGGACGGGGTGGACGGTGTGGACGTGGACGGGGCGGGATGCGGGTGGCGGGGGCGGCGCGCAAGGAGTGCGCGCCCTGCCACCCAGGATTGAGGCTTTGCGGCGAGCCAGTCGGCCAGGGCGGAAACCTTTTTGGCGGCGTTGGCGGCAAAAGTCGCGCCGTCTTCCACCGTGGCGGGCGCGCCGGGGAAATCCTGGAGCGTCAGGCATTGATAATCCGCGGCCAGGATCCGCTGGATTTCGCGGGCCTTGTGCGCGTTGCGGGTGGCGATCAATAATGCGGTCATCGGCGGAATCGGCCCTCCGGCCGCTCACGGAGCGATCCGGGTGATCACGAACCAGCCAGTCTGGCTGTTGGTGTCGAGAAAGTAACCGGAACCGCCCAGGGCCGGACTGACAAAGGCGCCGTAGAAATTATGCGCGGTTTTGGCGGTTGGAAAGGAGAAGGAGCCGGACACAGCGCCCGACGCCGCGTTATTCGTCAGCGTCAAATTATTGGCCTGGCCGGGTTCCACGATGAACAGGCCGTTTGTGCCGGCCTTCAACGTGTTGGCCAACCCATTGGTCAGCGATGCGCCGCCAAACTCGATCTGATAGCTGCCCTCGGCGGGACGAACATAGCCGGCGGCATAGGAATTAGTGTACGCAAGGAAGGCGTTGGTGTAATAAGCACCCCCCCTGGCCGGCTTGCTCCATGCGACCCATCCCTCAAAATTGGCGGGCGCGGCGGCGGTTTGCCAAGTTTGCCAGCCGAGAATGATGCCCTGGCCGCTGTAAAGCGAGGCGTAGAAGGGCCAGATGCCGTTAGTCATGTTGAAATTGGTGGAGACAAAGGCGCCTTGTGAAAAAGGCGTGTTGTCGGCGAGGCGGCCAACCAGGCTGATCGCGCCATTGGTCCCCAGCGTGAGCGCGCCGTAACTGTTCCCGCCCGGAAGATTATTGGACGCATTGGTATCGCCGGGGATGAGGAACACATTGGTTCCGGGAATGACCGCGCTGCCGGCCGTCAGCCGGGTCGCGGCGCGGAAGCCATTGAGAGCGGAGGAAAACTTGGCGTTGGCCACGGTGCCGTTGAGGGAATAGGTGCCGTTGGTCATATCCAGGTTGACAATGTTGGTAACGGGCTGGCCGTCCAGCCCTTTCCAGGAAAATTCCGCGTGGGCGTACCCGGACGGATCAGAGACATAAAGGGGGAAGGTCCCTGAGAAGGCATTGCTGGCGCCGGGGAAGGACAGGCTCAGGCTGAACCCCGCGTTGCTCTTGACCGAGAGCGTGTAAAAACCCGAATTGGCGGGAGAGATAATGCTGCCCGGATTGGTCGGATAGAACAGGCCGTAGTAGTTGCCGGCCACGCCGGGGAAATAATTGGAGGCAAACCAGGCCGTGAACGCCAGGTTGGTCGTCGCGGCGAAGGTAAGCGGGTTGGCTTGATTCAGGCCGCCAACGCTGTTGCTCCAATAGGCAAAAACATAGCCCCCGTTGGTCT
>JBEKIA010000159.1:0-9362 GCA_050011995.1 Verrucomicrobiota bacterium | reverse complement strand
AAAGCCCCGCCTTCAGGGAATATTGTAAGTGCCTCGATTGTGATGTCGTCTCCTTCTTGGGAAATGATGTTCCAGAACACCTCAATTGAGGTATTCGGCAAGATTGTGGGCACAGAAGTGTCTGGAATTCCAAGGGCCTCAAGAGGAATCATGGCTTGCGCGCCGTAATTTGGACGGTTCTTTCCTTCTTGGTGAAATGCTTGAACAACGAATTCTGGAAGTTCTGAAAACTTAGTTTGCTTTGACCACACTGGGATGCGATGTCCCCACCACAGCTGGCGGCTGATGCACCAGTCTTGGATGGTGTCCATCCAGTGCTCGTAAACCTTCACCCAGCGGTCGGGATAGAACTTTATGAATTCCTCGGCAACGCAAGCCTTCGCAGCTTCGACTCTTGGATATTTCAGAAACCACTGTAAGCTCATGCGCGGTTCGATTGGCACATCGGCGCGCTCGCTAAAGCCCACGTTGTTCGTGTACGGTTCCTCTTTTTCCAAGGCACCGAGTTCGGTGAGCTTTTCCACGGCGACTTTGCGCGCCTTGAAACGGTCTAAACCACGCAAATCAGCGCCCGCAAGTTCGTTCATTTTGCCATGTTCATCTATGACTTCGATTAGGCCGATAGCTCTGCCGTTTATTGCGGTTCTAATAAAGATGTCATAGTCCGCCTTGTCGTGCGCGGGCGTCACTTTCAAAACGCCCGTGCCGAATGCAAAGTCCACATGCTCGTCGCCGATGATGGGAATGAGCTTCTGCCCGCGCGGCAATTCCGCCGGCAGCGGACGCACGGCGTGTTTGCCAATGAGGCGCGCGTAGCGCGGGTCTTTTGGATTGACAGCCACGGCGCTGTCGCCGGGAATCGTTTCCGGGCGCGTTGTCGCAATCGTCAAAAAAGTTCCCGGCTCCCCGGCCACTTCCACCTTGAAATAATAGAGGGAACCCTTTTGTTCCTTCATCACCACTTCTTCGTCCGACAGCGCGGTGAGGGAGGACGGGCACCAATTGACCATCCGTTTGCCCCGGTAGATCAGGCCCTTCTTGTAAAGCTCGACGAACACTTTCTGCACGCACCGGGAATACTCCGGGTCCATCGTAAAACGCTCCCGCGTCCAGTCGCACGACGCTCCCAATTTCTGGAGTTGCTGGATGATGATGCCGCCGTGCTTTTCCTTCCACTCCCATGTCTTCTCCAGGAATTTTTCGCGGCCCAAATCGTTGCGGTGTTTGATGGCGCCGGATTTTTTCAAGGCGCGCTCCACGACCGATTGGGTGGCGATGCCGGCGTGGTCGGTGCCCGGCAGCCAGAGCACTTCATGCCCCGTCATCCGCGCCCGCCGCGCCAGGATGTCCTGGATCGTGTTGTTGAGGACGTGGCCGAGCGTGAGCACCCCCGTGACGTTGGGCGGAGGAATGGCGATGGAGAAAGCCGGCTTGCGCGAATGCGGATCGGCGGTGAAACAATTTTGTTCCAGCCAAAACCGATGCCATTTGTCCTCGACCGCCTGCGGAACGTACGCTTTGGGAATTTCGGGCATGTGGGCGCTTTCCAGATTCCATCACGGAATCATTCCAAAATTTCAAACCTTCACTTCATCAGCCAGTAATTCATGCTGTCGGTCAGCGCCTTCAGGCTCGCCTCGATGATATTGGCGCTCACGCCGACCGTTCCCCATTCTTCCTTGCCGTCGCTGGACTGCATCAACACGCGCGTTTTTGCCGCCGTCCCGGTCGTTGAATCCAAAATACGCACCTTGTAATCCGTCAGCTTGACCTTCTTGACTTGCGGATAAAACCTGGCCAGCGCCGCCCGCAACGCGGAGTCCAGCGCATTGACCGGCCCGTCTCCTTCAGCCACCTCCAGCCGGTCCTTGCCCTTGACCATGACTTTGATCTGGGCGGAACAAACCGACATTTGATTGTGGTGGTTCATGGAAACCTCGTAGCGGATCAACTCGAACGGCAAATCCTCGTGATGCAACACGCCCCGGATTAACAGCGCCAGCGAACCGCCCGCCGCTTCAAATTCGTAGCCCTCGTGTTCCAGTTTCTTGATGCGCGCCAGGATGTCCTTCAACTCCGGCGCGTCGTTGCCCAGCTTGATGCCCAGCTCCTGCGCCTTCATCACGATGTTGCTGCGCCCCGCCAGGTCGCTGATCAGCACCGTGCGCGCATTGCCCACGCAAGCCGGGTCAATGTGCTCGTAACTCCGCGTCACTTTTTGCACGGCGTTGACATGCGTCCCCCCCTTGTGCGAAAAGGCCGCCGAACCCACCCACGGCTGCCGCGGGCTGTGCCGCAAATTGGCAATCTCATCCACATACTGCGACAATTCCCGCAATTGCCTTAGCGCCGCCGCCGGCACACAGCTCCTCCCCAATTTGAAGGCAATCGTCGGCATCACGCTCGTCAGATTGCAATTGCCCGTCCGCTCCCCGTAGCCGTTGATGGTCCCCTGCACCTGCGTCGCCCCCGCCTCCACCGCCGCCAGCGCATTGGCCGCGCCCAGCCCGATGTCATCGTGGGTGTGAATCCCGATGGCGCCGGCGAGCTTGGCCCGGGCCGCCGCCGTGATCCGCCCGATTTCCCCCGGCAACGATCCCCCGTTGGTGTCGCACAGCGCCACCACGTCCGCCCCGGCCGCCTCCGCCGCCTGCCACGTCGCCAGGGCGTAAGCCGCATTGTCCTTGAAACCGTCAAAACCGTGTTCCGCGTCGTAGACGACGAATTTCCCGTGCTCCTTGAGGAACCGCACCGTGTCGGCGATCATGGCCAGATTCTCCTCCGGCGTCGTGCGCAAAACCTCCTTCACATGCAGCAGCCAGGTCTTGCCATAAATCGTCACCACCGGCGTCTCCGCCGCCAGCAGCAGCCGCACCTGCTCATCCGCCGCCACCGCCACTCCCTTGCGCCGCGTGGAGCCGAACGCCGCCAGCCTGGCCCGCTGGAACTTCCGCCGTTTGGCCAGATCAAAGAACTCAATATCCTTGGGATTGGACCCCGGCCAGCCGCCTTCGATAAAATGCACGCCAAAAGCGTCCAATCGTTCCGCGATCCGCAGCTTGTCCATCACCGAAAAATTGACCCCTTCGCCCTGGCTGCCGTCACGCAGGGTGGTGTCGTATATTTCCACATCAGGTTTCATAAAACAACCGGCGCTCGCCTCCACACGCGCAAAACGATTCGCCGGAACTTGATTTGTACGACACCCCCGGCCCTTTTGCAAAGCCCAAGTGCAGACCTGTTTTTGCATTGAGGCAATCAATGCTCGGTTTGGTTTCGACAATGGCGGGGGGATTGGTTACGCTCGGAATCACTTGTGCAAGCCGTTTTGAATTATCTGGAGCAAAACAAGGCGCGTTTCCTGGGCGCGCTTTGCGATTACGTTCGTTTTCCCAGCGTCTCGGCCCAGCCGGCCCATCGCGGCGATCTGGCCGCCTGCGCGCAATGGCTGGTGGCGCGCTGCAAAAAAATCGGCCTGGAAGCCCGGCTTTGTCCCACCGACGGCCATCCCGTCGTCGTCGCCAGGACGCCGCGCTCGCCCCATTCCGCCAAACCGTCCTTTCTCATTTACGGCCATTACGATGTCCAGCCGGCGGAGCCGTTTGAGCTTTGGAAAAGCCCGCCCTTCGAGCCGCGGATCGAAGGCCGTTCCCTCTTCGCCCGCGGCGCCAGCGATAACAAAGGGCAGAACCTGGCCCATCTCAACGCCGTCGAAGCTTATCTGGCCACAAAAACCCCGCTCCCCTGCGATCTGACCTTCATCCTCGAAGGGGAGGAGGAAGTCGGCAGCAAAAGCCTGGACCGATTCCTCTCGGTCAATCGCGAGGAGCTGGATTGCCGGGCCGTCGTCATATCCGACACCGGCATGCCGGGCCTGGATCACCCCGCCCTGACTTATGCCCTGCGCGGCATCTGCGCGGTGGAAATCACCCTGCGCGGGCCGTCGCGCGATCTGCATTCCGGCATTTACGGCGGCACGGTGGACAATCCGGCCCTGGCTTTGAGCCAGTTGCTCGCCCGCTTGCGCGACAAGAACGGGCGCGTCGCCGTGCCCGGTTTTTACGAAGGCGTGGCCCCGCTTTCCGCCTTCGAACGAAAACAAATGGCCCGGTTTCCCATGACGGAGGCGGCCTATCGGAAGTCCCTGGGCGTGCCGCGCCTATTTGGCGAGAGCGGCTATAATTTCATCGAGCAACGCAGCGCCCGGCCCACGGTGGAGATCAACGGCCTGACCAGCGGTTACCAGGGCGAAGGGAGCAAGACGATCATTCCGGCATGGGCGCGGGCCAAGCTGACCTTTCGGCTGGTGCCCCATCAGAACCCGGAGCGCATCGGCAGGCTGATTGTCCAACACCTGAAAAAAACCTGTCCGCCCACCGTGCGTTTGGAGGTCGCGGCGGGACATGGAGCGGAGCCGTATCGGGTGTCGCCCGCCGGCGCGCTGGCCCGGGCGGGGCTGGCGACCCTCCGGGAAGCGTTTGGCCGCGAACCCATCCTCATGCGCGAAGGCGGTTCCATTCCCATTGTCACCCAGTTCAAAAAAGTGCTCCGGGCCGATTCCTTGCTGCTGGGTTTGGCGCTGCCGGATGACAACGCCCATTCCCCCAACGAAAAATTCAACCTGGATTGTTACGAAAAAGGCTCGCGCATGAGCGCGCTCCTTTGGCGGCAACTTGCGCAAGCATGCTGACATCTTTGTTTCATCAGGTTCTCAATCAGTGCCGAAAGCTATATGGATGAGGCCGACTTGGAACCCCAGATCATACGAACCCATGCCAACGCGCGCAGAATTTGAGGAAGCCCTGGAACACGCCCAAGCCATTTGCGATTTCGTGCTGAACCTGCTCCCGGCGGAGGCACGTCCAGGCAGAAGGGAAATGGAACCAAATTCCCGCGATCTTGCGGAGCAAGGAGATGCCTCCGACTATTCCAGCAACGCTCTAACTGAAATCAGCCAATTCTTCAAGCGCCCCCGCAAGACTATCACTGCCCCCACCGTCCGCGAAATCTTGATGGGTGAGCGTGCGAGGAAGCCGGTGTAGCAGTGTCTCAAGAATGTCAGATGAATTACGTCAAGAAAATCAATTTGTTGCTGCGGCCAAATCCAAGTGGAAAAACTCGCGTTCTGGATTTGTTTGCTGGTTGCGGCGGGCTGGCTTTGGGTTTTGAAGCACAAGGATTTGCAACCATCGGTTTTGAGCAAGACGAGGACGCCTGTGAAACTTACCGGCGGAACCTAAGAGGCGCGTGCCAGAAAATTATTCTAACTCCTGAAACGCAATTTCCCAAAGCTGACGTAATTATAGGCGGCCCGCCGTGTCAACCGTTTAGCGTCGGTGGGCATCAAATGGGACTGACAGATTCACGAGACGGATTTCCGATATTCATTTCCGCCGTGAAGCAGGTTCAGCCGGAGATTTGGGTTTTTGAAAATGTTCGCGGTGTTCTTTACAGCAACCGCTGGTATTTCGAGCAAATACTCACGGCTCTGAAGGCTTTGAATTATGTCATTGAGGTGCGGTTGCTCAATGCGGTGAACTACGGCGTCCCCCAGAATCGCGAGCGGGTGATCGTTGTCGGCCATCGAGGCGAATTCCAATTTTTCGATGAGGATCCCCATCGCGTCACGGCGGGAGCGGCATTGGGCGAATTCATGCGTCAAGCGCCGCCGGAATCCAAATTCCTCACGCCAAGCATGGATGAATACGTTGCAAAATATGAACGGGCTTCCTTTTGCATCCACCCGCGCGACCTTTATCCCGACCAACCCGCCCGCACGGTGACTTGCAGGAATCTTGCGGGGGCGACCGGCGACATGCACCGCATCCGTTTGCCGGATGGCCGGCGGCGCCGCCTTTTTGTCCGCGAAGCCGCCAGATTACAAAGCTTCCCCGATTGGTTTGAGTTTTGCGGCGGCGAAACGAGTCAGTTCAACCAGATTGGAAATGCCGTTCCTCCCTTGCTTGCATGGCATCTGGCTGGCTCGGTCAAAAAGTATCTCGCCAGCACCAAACGGCTCACATCGGGAGAAATCCTCTACCGAAATCTGCCGGACCAGTTTGCCTTGCCGCTCGAATTCAAGGAATCACCTGAAATGAAAATACCAACATTTGTCACCAACGCCGAGAAGCCAGCCAAACTGGTGAAACTGATCAATGAGGCTCTGCTGGTGTTATCCAAGCTGGGCATTCCTCTGGATGGCTTGAAACCACGAGAGCTGGAAAAGATGGCCATGGCGTTCCTTGCAGTGGCTGATGTGAAGCGCAGCGCCGAATGGTCGAAAGCGCGGATTCGTGAAGGAAAAGAAACCCTCAAATCGCGGGACATCATCGGTTACTTCAATCAACACTTTGCGGAAAAAACCTCGATGGGTTCGTACGACGACATTCGCCGTAAAGATTTGAAACTGCCGGTCGTGGCGGGAATCATCATTGCCAGCGCCAACAAGCCAAACGCCGCCCGCAACGATCCGACGAGAGGATTTTCCCTGTCGCCCGAATACGTCGAACTCATCCAACGCTTCGGGCAGCCGGATTGGGCGGAAGCGATAGAGGAATTCATGGCTGACAGACCCACATTGGCCGAACGGTTGGACGCCGCCCGTCAGCTTGAGATTGTCCCAATCAAGCTGCCCGATGGACAAACGATTCAATACAGTCCCGGGGAGCACAACTTGTTGCAAAAAGCCATCATCGAACAATTCCTGCCTCGCTACGGCCATGGCGCGGAAGTTTATTATGTTGGCGACACTGCGAAGAAATTTTTGGTTCGTGAGGAACCAAAGTTACGCGCCCTGAATTTTTTTGAACTGGAGCATGGAGAACTACCGGACATCGTTGCCTATTCCGCCAAGAAGAATTGGCTGTTTCTCGTTGAAGCCGTACATAGTTCCGGCCCGATTTCCCCTATCCGGCTTTTGGAATTAAAACGGCTTGCCTGTAAATGCACGGCCGACATTATTTTTGTCACCGCCTTCCTCACACGCGACACTTTCCGCAAATTCGCGCCCGATATTGCGTGGGAAACTGAAGTCTGGATTGCGGATGCGCCCGATCATCTGGTGCATTTCGATGGGGATAAGTTCCTCGGTCCTTACAAATCGAAATAAGCATCTCCAACCAGGCTGACGATTCGGGGTATATCAAAGCCACGTACAAGTGTGGAAAACTTGGCCGGCCGGATTCATGGCCGGGCCGGGTGCGCGGCGGCGAGGAGGGCGGAGAGGTTGTAGTCCAACAGGTCGCCGATGCGTTCGAGGGTGACATTGGGGGCGGGGCGGGCGGCGGCAAGATTGGGGTTCAGGGCGTAGTGGCCCTGGCGCACGAAAACGGTGGTGAGGCGCGGGCGCCGTCACGCATTATTTGCGAAATACGGCATCCGCCGGTCGCGGCGGCGGTCCAGTTCGCTCGCATAGCGCAGGCCCAATGTGGCGGCGTTTTTTTTCATCCAGGCCGTCATGGGCGTTTTTCCCGTGGGCGGCGTGTCCACATAAAGCCGTTCGGACATCAACCCGCGAATTTCGTCGCGCGTGATGAATTGGTCATGGAGGAACCATCCCAGCAATTCTCCCAGCAACCAACCCGCTCCCGGCGGCACATTGACCAGGGTCCGCCGCCGGCCAATCGCCTCGCCCGCCGCTTGCACCATCCCGCGGTAGGTGAATGTTTCCGGGCCGATGGCGTTGACGATGACATTTTCCGACCGCGTCCCTTCCGCGACCGCCAACTCCGCCAGATCGTCCACATGCACCGGTTGCAGCCGATACGAACCGTCGCCGAAGACCGCAAAAAAGGGAAACCGCCGGAGCGCCCAGGCAATGTTGTTGATGAGAATGTCCTCCCGCCCGAACAAAACCGTGGGCCGCAGGATGGCATGGGAAAGCCCGGTTTCCCGCAGCGCCCGTTCCAGCCGCGCCTTGCCGGAAAAGTATTCCAGCGGCGAGTCTTCCGCCGCATTGGCAATGCTGACATGGACGATGCGCCGGACCCCCGCGCGCCGGGCCGCGTCAAACAGCGCCCGCGTGTTTTCCACCGCCTGGGCATGAGTGAACATCCGGTGGTTGAAGCGGACCCAGTAGGTGTTGTACAACACGTCCACGCCGGACAGCGCCGCCGCCAGCTTGTCCGGCTCGCCAAAGGAAAGCGGCAACGCGCGCACTCTGCCGCCAAAAGGATTGGCGCGGCTGGCGCTGTTGGTCAGGGTGACCACCGTCCGTCCCTGTTCCAGCAACCGGGTTGCGATGTAGCGGCCGGAATAACCAAAGGCCCCGGTGACGGCGTGGATTTCATTTTTGTTCATATCACTGTGTTTCCTGTAATTTGGATGTCGCCGCTTTGTCTTGCAATTCCCGCCGGATTTGGTAGAAGTTTCCGGAGCGGTCGGAAACTAAAAGGAACCTAATATGGCCCAGATTGACGCGTTATTCAATTTAATGTTCAGCGAGAAAGCCTCGGACCTCCACCTGTCCGCCGGCAACCCGCCCATTCTCCGCATCCACGGCGAACTGACGCGCGTGGACGCCCCCGCGTTGCAGGACGACCTGCTCAAGGTCATGCTCTACGAAATCGCCCCGGAGTACAAAATCAAAACCTTCGAGGAAACGGGCGACGTTGATTTTGGCTATGAAATCACCGGCGTCTCGCGTTTTCGCGCCAATTTCTTCACCCAGAAAAACGGCATCGCCGCCGTCTTCCGCCAGATTCCCACCACGGTGCTCTCGTTCGAGGACTTTGAAAAGGTGGGGGCGCCGCTGCCGGCGGTGTTGAAGAAGTTCGCCATGCTGCACAAGGGCCTGGTGGTCGTCACCGGACCGACCGGCTCCGGCAAGTCCACCACCCTGGCCGCCATTGTGGATTACGCCAACAAGAACCGGCGCGATCATATCATCACCGTCGAGGACCCCATCGAATTTGTCCACCAGAGCAAGAGCTGCCTGGTCAACCACCGCGAAGTGGGCGTCCACACCAAGTCCTTCGCCAGCGCCCTGCGCGGGGCCTTGCGCGAGGACCCGGACATCATCCTGGTGGGCGAATTGCGCGACCTGGAAACCATTGAGCTGGCCCTGACCGCCGCCAGCACCGGCCACCTGGTTTTCGGCACCTTGCACACCCAAAGCGCGGCCAAGACGGTGGACCGCATCATTGACGTTTTCCCCGCCGATCAGCAGAACAAAATCCGCGCCACCCTTTCCGAATCGGTCAAGGGCGTCATCGCCCAGAACCTGTTCAAGCGGGTGGACAAGAAGGGCCGCGTCGCCGCCCTGGAGATTCTGGTCTTCAACACCGCCGTGGCCAACATGGTGCGCGAAGGCAAGACCCACCAGATTCCCGGCATGATCCAGGTCGGCAAAAAATACGGCAACA
>JBEKIA010000158.1:0-11463 GCA_050011995.1 Verrucomicrobiota bacterium | reverse complement strand
TTCTTGAGCCAAAAATCCCGAAAAACCCTCTCAAAAATCTATTGGTGAGAAATGCGGGTTAAGCCTTTTTGCGATGGATGTCAACAGATTAAATTGCCGTTTTAAATTGCCGTTTCATGCCAAATGAATCTTCCATCTGTGCTGGAGGACCCCGGAGGTTTGACTGCGCCTGCCTGGCGGATTGTCGCAATTCATCCGTCCAACGCGGGCTTTGACTTGAAGGCGGGCTTTTACTTGGCCGGGGCGGAAGTTTCGGGCTGGTTCCAGCCGCCGCCAAGGGATTTGTAGAGGCGGACGATGATCAGGAGCTGGTTGAGCTGCGTGCGGGCGAGGGCGTTTTCATCGGGAAACAATTGCTGCTCGGCATCGAGGATTTCAAAATAAGCGGCGTGGCCGGCGCGGTAACGTTCGGTGGCGACTTTGACGGCGTCCTGGTAGGCGGCGACGGAACGGGCCTGCTGGAGGCGGGCTTCGTCGTATTTTTGCCGCGTGTAAAGCTGGCCGGAGACCTCATGGAATGCCTGGAGGACGGTTTGCTCGTATTGCAACTTGGCCTCGTCCCAAAAGGCCCGCGCCTGGCGGTATCGTCCGGCCAGAAAGCCGGCCTGGAAAAGCGGGCCGCTGGCGTCCACGCCGGCTGACCAAAGACGCGAGCCGGGAGCGGTCAGGGCGGAAAGCTCCGGGCTGACGGCGCCGAAGAGTGCTGTCAAACCTATCTTCGGCAGAAAATCCCCCGTCGTCACCCCCACCTGCGCGTTGGCGGAGCGAAGCAGTTGTTCCGCCTGCCGGATGTCCGGCCGCCGCTCCAGCAACGCGGCGGGCAGGCCGGCGGGGACGGAGGGAGGAACGGTTTGCGCGGTGAGCGGGGCGCCGCGCGGGATGGAGCCGGAACCCTGGCCGAGCAGAACCTTGAGCTGGTTCTCCTGAAGGCGGATGCGCTGTTCCAGATCTGGGACGGCGGCGGCGACATCGGCCAGGGCGCCTTCGGCGCGATCAGTTTCCAGTTTGGAGGCGACGCCGCCGCCCAGACGCTGGCCAAAGATCGTCAAACTCGCGCCGTAGGAGTTGGTGGTGCGCCGGGCAATTTCCAGTTCCGCGTCCAGTTCCAAAAGCTGGAAATAGTCCTGGGCCACCTCGGCGATGAGGGAGAGGCGGACGCCGCGCCGGGCCTCCTCCGTGGCGAAGAACTGGGCGCGGGCGGCTTCGTTCAGGCGGCGCACGCGCCCCCACAGGTCAATTTCCCAGGAGGCGTTCAAGGCCGCCTCGAACGAACTGGCGGTGGTGCCGTTGCCCTGGGAGTTGGCGGCGCCGCCGGCGGCGTTTTTTCCGCGGTAACCATTGACATCGTAGCCGGCCTGCGGGAAGAACTCGGACCGGGCCTGCGCGGCCAGGGCGCGGGCTTGCTCGACGCGGGCGGCGGCGATGGCGATGTCATAATTATTGGTCAGGGCGATATGGATCAGGTTGGTGAGAGTGGCGTCGTTAAAAATCTCCCACCAGGGAAGGTCGGCCAGGGAATTGCTGGAGCCAGGCTCGGAACTGTAATTGAATTGTTGGGGAATGTCGGCGGCGGGACGATGATAGCTGGGGCCTATGGCGCAGCCAGCCAGGAGGAGAAGCGCCAACCAGAGGATTGCGGATGGCGGATGGCGGATTGCGGATTGAAAACTCCCGGACGGCGAACGGTTTGTCCTCATGGCTCTCCTTCGGCTGGGGCCGGCGCGGCCGGGGCGGGATGCGCTTTGAAACGAAAGGCGGTCTTTTCCACCACGTAGAAAGTCACCGGGATGAGAAAAACGGCGATGCAGGTGGCGGCGAGCATGCCGCCAATGACCACCGTGCCCAGGATGCGCCGCGAGACACCCCCCGCGCCGGTGGCGATCCAGAGCGGAACACACCCAAAAATGAAGGCAAAGGAGGTCATCAAAATAGGACGCAGCCGGATGCGCGCGCCGGTCAGGGCGGCGTCGGTCAGGGATTTTCCCTTTTCATATTCTATCCGGGCGAATTCGACGATGAGAATGGCGTTCTTGGCGGCGAGGCCGATGAGCATGACCAGGCCGATCAGGCCGATGAGCATGACCAGGCCGATCTGGGCATAAACATTGTTGACCATATTCCGGGCCATCAGGGCGGCGAAGGCCCCAAACACCGCGATGGGCGTGCCCAGGAGCACGCTGAAGGGCAGCGACCAGCTTTCATAGAGCGCCGCCAGAATCAGAAACACAAACAGCAGGGAAAGGCCGAAAACGGCCGCGGGTTTGACTCCTTTCCGGGCGGCGTTTTCCTGGAAGGACATGCCCATGTAATCGTACCCCATCTCCGGCCCCATCGTTTTGGCGAAGACCTCTTCCAGGGCCTGATTGGCCTGGCCCGAACTGTAGCCCGGGGCGGCGCTGCCGTTGATTTGGGCGCTGCGAAACAGGTTGTAGCGCAGGGTGAATTCCGGGCCGGACTGCATCTTGATGCTGGCCAGGGCGGAGAGCGGGACGGGCTGGCCGGCGCGGTTGCGGACATAGAAAAGGCCGAGGTCCTCCGGGCGGGAGCGGTATCGGCCCTCCGCCTCGACATAGACCTGCCACTGGCGGCCAAAGCGGTTAAAATAGTTGACAAATGTGCCGCCCAAATAGGCCTGGAGTGTCTGGTAAACATCGCCGATGTCCACACCTTGTTTGAGGACCTTGTCGCGGTCCACATCCACGTAGGCTTGCGGGACCAGCGGCAGGAAGCTGGTGACCAGGCTGTTGGAGTTCAGTTCGGGCCGCTGGCGCGCCGCCGCCATGAATTTGTTCAAATTATCGCTCAGAAACTGAATGTCCTTGCCGGCGCGGTCCTCCAGAATAAAGGTGAACCCGCCCGCCGCGCCCACGCCCGGGATGGCCGGCGGGGTGATGACACTGGCCCTGGCCCCGGGCAGCTTGGCCAATTCCGTGTTGAGGTGGGCGATGATGGCGTCGTACTGCTCCTCCGGTTTCTTGCGCTCGCCCCAGGGATCCAGAGCGACCCAAAGGAAGGTGCTGTAAGTGTTGCGCACGCCGCTCAGGAGACTGAATCCCACCACTGTGAGGTAAGATTTGACGCCGGGCGTTTTGCTCAGGATCTCCTCGCACTGGCGGCCGACCTCGCTGCTCCGCTCCGTCGAGGCCGCGTAGGGAAGGGACGCCAGCACATAGATGTAGCCCTGGTCTTCTTCGGGGAGAAATCCACCCGGCAGTGTTTTCCCGAACCAGGCCACGGCCAGCGCCACGAGCAGAAGGAAGGCCAGGCTGATGGCCGATTTGCGAATGAGTATGGCGGAGAAACCCACGTAGCCGTGAGTCACCCGCCCATACTGGCGGTTGAACCAATCATAGAATCTGCCCAGCGGCCCGCCGCCTTTTTTTCTCGGACGCAACAGCAGCGCCGACAAGGCCGGACTGAGGCTCAGGGCGTTGAAGGCGGAAATGAGGACGGAAATGGCGATGGTGACGGCGAATTGCTGGTAGAGGCGGCCGGTAATGCCGGGAATGAAAACCGTCGGCACAAAGACCGCCGCCAAAATCAGCGCGATGGCCACGACCGGTCCGGAAACCTCCCCCATCGCCTTGAGCGCCGCCTCTTTGGGCGCCAATCCCTCCTCGATGTGGCGCTCCACGCACTCGACCACCACAATGGCATCGTCCACCACCAGCCCCACCGCGAGAACCAGCCCAAAGAGCGACAAGGTGTTGATGGAAAAGCCGAGCACCGGGAACATGATGAAGGTCCCGATCAGCGAGACCGGCACCGCCAGCAACGGAATCAGCGTCGCCCGCCATCCCTGCAAAAACAAGAACACGACCAGCGTGACCAGCGCCAGCGCGGCCAGGAAGGTGAACATAATCTCGCGCATTCCTTCGGTGATGGCCTGCGTGGTATCGAGACCGATGTCGTAATCAATGTCGGCGGGAAAGCGTTTCTTCAGTTCTTCCAGGCGCCGCTTGACCTCCTTGGCGGCATCCAGGGCGTTGGAGCCGGGCAATTGATAGAGGGACATGTTGGCGGCGGATTGGCCGTTGTAGCGGCCAATGATGTCGTAATCCTGGCCGCCCAGCTCAATGCGGGCGACATCCTTGAGCCGCACGATGGAGCCATCCGGGTTGGCGCGCACGACGATTTGGCCGAATTGCTCCTCGGTCACCAATTTGCCCTGGGCGACGACGGTAAAAGTGAATTGCTGTCCCGCCGGAGCGGGGCTGCCGCCCAGACGCCCGGCGGGGTTGACGGCATTTTGACTGTTGATCGCGTTGACAATCTCCGGGACGGTGATGTTGAGCTTGGCCAGCAGATCGGGTTTGACCCAGATCCGCATGGCGTACTGGCCGGCGCCGAAAACGTTGACTTGGGCGATGCCTTTCACCCGGGCCAACTCATCATACATGTTGATATAGGCATAATTGGCCAGGAACTGGGCGTCGTGCGTCCCCTTGGGCGAGAACACCGAGACGAACATGAAGGGCGAGGAGGTGGCTTTTTGCACCAGGATGCCCAGATTGCGCACGTCCAGGGGCAACAGGGCCTCGGCCTGGGAATAGCGCAAAAACGTCAGGTCCTGATCCACGTTCGGGTCGGTCGCCACGTCGTAGTTGACAGTCATGCGCATCGCGCCGCTGTTGGCGTTGAGGGAATAGACGTAGTTCATGTTGTCCACGCCGCTCATTTTCTCCTCGATGGGCGCGGCGACGGACTGTTCCAGGGTAAGCGCGTCGGCGCCCACATACGTCGCCTGCACTTGCACCTCCGGCGGGACAATGTTGGGGAACTTGGAAATCGGCAGGCCAAACAGCGTCACCAAACCGACGATGACGGTGATGATGGAAATCACCATGGCCACAATCGGACGGTTGATAAAGAAGCGGCTCACTTGAGGTCCAGATGGTATTTCATCCCTTGCCGGACGCGGAAATTTTTACGGGCTGCGGCGTCACCGCTTTTCCAGGCGTCGCCTTTTGCAGGCCCTCCACGATAATGCTCTCGCCGGACTTCAAGCCCTCCTCGATGATCCACATATTGCTCATCTGCTGGCCGACTTTGACGGGGCGGATGGAAACCAGATTGGAGCCGCCGGCATTGGCCACCACATCCACCTGGAAACTCCCCTGCAATTCCGTGACCGCGCGCTGGGGAATCAGGGCCACGCCTTTGCGCACTTCGGTGCGGGCGCGAATCCGGGCGTATTGTCCGGGCCGGAGAACATTGCCGGGATTGTCAAACAAAACGGCCACTTGAATGGCGCCGGTGTTTGGCTCCACCTGGCGGTCCAGGAAATAAAACTTCCCCTTCCGCGGATGGACGGCCCCGTTGGCCAGCATCAATTCCAATTCCAATTCGCCGTTCCCCTCATTGGTCCGGCTCAAATAACCCGCCAGGTGGTCCAGATAATATTGTTCGCTCACGGTGATATAGGCTTTGATGGGATCCAGGGTCGAAACCTCGGTGAGGTTGCCGGTGGCGGGGCCGGCCAAATCGCCGATCTGGGCGCGGGCCATGCCGGCGATGCCGTCAATGGGAGAAGTCACGCTGGCAAAATCCAGGTTCAACTGCGCCTGCTGGGCGGCGGCCTGGGCCGTGGCCACGCTGGCCTTGGCGGCCAGGTTGGATTGCACGGCGTCATCCAGCTCCTCCTGGCTGATGGCGTTGTCCTTGGCCAGCGGCGTGAACCGTTTGACATCCAGTTCGGTCCGGCCCAATTGCGCTTCCGCCATGCCGAGCTGGCCTTTGGCTTGATTGAGGGCGGCCTCAAAAGGGCGCGGATCAATCCGGAAAAGCACGTCTCCCTTCCTGACCAAACTGCCTTCCTTGTAATCCTGGGACATCAGATAGCCGGAAACCTGGGCGCGGATTTGGGCGTTAACGAAGCCCTCCAGGGAACCGATCCATTCCTGGTAAACCGGAACGTCCTGTAGCGCCACCGTCATCACTTGAACTTCCGGCGGCGGCGGCGCCGCCGGCGGCCCGGCTTTCCGGCACCCGGCCACGATGGCGGGCAGGGCCATCGCCGCCAAAAGAACCCCGCGCCGGGAGATTCCCGGCCCGCGCTGATTGAATAAACCGATGCATCGCATACTCTTGGCCTGATAAATGAAGGCAGAGTGAACCATACCGGGGCACGGAAGTAAAGAGGGAGAACCCGCAAGTTCCGCTTCACACCGGGCTGGGCGGGTGGTAGATGTACCCCGGTGCGCCGATGCGCCGAACCGGCCGCGGCGCCAGATCCGACTTACATGGAAATACGCAAAATCAAAATCCTGCTCCTGGAGGACAATCCCGTGGATGTCTCGCTCTTGCAGAACTCCTTGCAGAAGTCCGGCGGGGGGCGCTTCGATCTGGAGGTCGCCGGCAGGCTCGCCGACGCCCTGGACTGCCTGGCCCGCGGGCAAACCGATCTGGTGCTCACCGACTTGAACCTGCCGGACAGCCACGGGCTGGACACTTTCAGCGCCGTCAAAGCGGCGGCGCGCGATGTGCCGGTGATCGTTTTGAGCGGCCTGGACGATGAAACCACGGCGGTCAATGCGGTCCACGCCGGCGCCGAGGATTATCTGGTCAAAGACCGGCTGACGCCGCCGCTGATCCTGCGGGCCATTGTTTATGCGATGGAGCGGACGCAGGCGAAAAAGGCCACGCTGCAGGCGCAGGAAAAATACCGCAGCATTTTTGAAAATTCGGTTTCCGGCATTTTTCAGACTTTGCCGGCAGGCCGGTATCTGAACGTCAATCCGGCCCTGGCCCGCATTTACGGCTACGCTTCCACCGAGGAATTGATGTCGTGCATCAGCGACATTGCCCGGCTGCTCTATGTGGATCCGAACCGGCGGGCGGAATTCGTGCGCCTCATGCAGGAGCAAGGGGTGGTGAAGGATTTCGAGTCGCAGATCTATCGCAAGGACGGGACGGTGATCTGGATTTCGGAAAGCGCCCGGGCGGTGCGCAGCCGGGAAGGGCAAATTGAGTATTACGAAGGCATGGTGGAGGACATCACGGCCCGCAAGGAGGCGGAGGAAAAACTGCGCTTTTCCGAAACCCGGTTCCGCTCGGTCTGGCAGAATTCCACCGACGGCATGCGGCTGACCGACGAGCAGGGCATCGTCCTGGCCGTCAACCGGTCTTATTGCAACATGGTCGGCCTGCCCTCCGAAGAAACCGTCGGGCGCCCCTTCACGGCCGCCTATGCCGAAAGCGAGGATTTGGCCGCGATGACCCGCGCGCACCAGGAACAATTCGCAGATCGCATGATTGACACGCAACTGGAGCGCCACTTCACCTTCCGCTCCGGCAAGGCGGTGGACTTCGAACTGTCCAACACTTTTATTGAGCTGGAAGGGAGCCGGCCGGCGCTTCTGACCGTTTTCCGCGACATCACCGTGCGCAAGCAGGCCGAGGAGCGCGAGCACCGCATGAACGCCGAGCTGGCCCGCAGCCAGGCGGAACTGCGGAGAAAAAACCAGATCATGGAGGAAGACCTGAAAATGGCCCGCGAAATCCAACTGGCCATGCTCCCGCAGCAGTATCCCAGTTTTCCGCTGGGCGCCCCGCCTTCGGAAAGTTTGCTCCAATTCCGCCACCGCTATCATCCCACCGGCCAGGTGGGCGGCGACTTTTTCAACATCCTCCCGCTGGCCGCCCAAAAGGCCGGTTTGTTTATCTGCGACGTGATGGGCCACGGCGTCCGCTCCGCCCTGGTCACCGCCATGGTCCGGGCGCTGGTGGAGGAATTGCGCCCCATCGCGGCGGAGCCGGGCCTGTTGTTGACACGAATCAACCGCGATATCCGCGCCATTTTGCAGCAATCCGGCACCCCGCTCTTCACCACCGCCTTTTACCTGGTGGCCGACCTGGAAGCGCGGCAAATCACCTACGCCAATGCCGGCCATCCCCGGCCCTTCCTGGTCCACCGCGGCCGCGGCGAAGTGGAGATTCTCAAATACGACGATGGCAAGGCCCGCCCCGCCCTGGGCCTGTTCGAGAACAGCGCCTACCCCGCCGCCTCCCGTCCCCTGGCCGGCGGCGACCTGGTCATGCTCTTCACCGACGGCCTGTATGAGGTGGAAGGCCCGGGCCACCAGCCATACAGCCAGGAAATGCTCGTGGAAGCGGTGCGCAAACACGCTCATCTCCATTGCGAGGAACTTTTCAACGGGCTTTTGAAGGAAATCCTGGCCTTCGCCGAAGGCCATGAATTCACCGACGACGTCTGCCTGGTCGGCATGGAGGCGTCCGAAAAGTTTTAATCTTCCTTCCTGGCTTTGGGGGCGGCGGGCTTTTTCTTGTAAGGGGAATGCAGGTTGAAATAAATGCCGCACAAGGGGCGCTCGTGCTCGGTCTGGCTCAGGATGATGGTGAGCTGGCAGTCCAGCGCGATGCCATGACGCAGATGCGGCCCGCGGCTGACGTAGGTCTTAATGGCCTTTTCCATGAGGGAAACCAGGCTGGCCCGGCATTCCTCCGGGGTCTTGTCAATACAAACGATGAACTTGTCGAAGCTCCGCAGCGCCTCCACGATCTCGTCCTCAAATGTTTCTGCTGTCAATTCCATGCTTTCATTCCGGGCCGTTTCCGCCCCCGGGTTGGGCCGCCGGCCGCGGTCCGAACAGGGCGGAGCCGAGCCGTATCATAGTCGCTCCTTCTTCAACCGCCACTTCAAAATCGCCGGTCATGCCCATGCTCAATTGCGGCAGGGCGGCGCCCAGGATTTGTTCGCTCTCCGCCTTCAACTCGCGGAGGCGGCGGAATACGGGGCGGACTTTTTCCGGGTCGCGCGTCCACGGGGCCACGGTCATCAGGCCGTGGATTTCCAGCCTGGGCAGGGAGTTGATTTGCCGCAGGGCGGCGGGGAGTTGTCCGGGCGGGCAGCCGAACTTGGAGGATTCTCCGGCGATGTTGATCTCGATCAACACGGGCATGGTCTTGGCAAAATGGCCGGCCCATTTGTTGATTTCCACGGCCAGCGGCACGCTGTCCACGCTCTGGATCATGGAGAAAAGCGAAACGGCCTCGCGGCATTTGTTGGATTGCAGATGGCCGATGAGGTGCCAGCGCAACCCGCCGGGGCATTGGCTGATCTTGGACCGGGCTTCCTGCACGCGGTTCTCGCCGAAAAGGCCCAGGCCCGCCTCGGCGGCCGCGCGGATGCTTTCCGGCGGCTGGCCTTTGCTGACGGCCAAAAGGGTGACGGCGGCGGGGTCGCGCCCGCAGCGCTGGCAGGCGGCGGCGATGCGCTGCCGGACGGTTTGCAGATGAGCGGCCAAATCCATGTTGCCCTGGCTAAATCAGGCCGGCGGTTTCCGGGAAGCCGCAAAGAATGTTCATGCTTTGCACCGCCTGGCCGCTGGCGCCCTTGGTCAGGTTGTCCAGGGCGCTGAGGACCAGGAGGCGGCCGGTGCGGGGATCCAGACGCCAGGCGATTTCGATGACGTTGGAGCCGGCGACGTTCTTGGTGTCGGGCAGCGACCGGGCGTCCAGGAGGCGGACGAACGGTTCGTTCGCGTAGGCGGCCTGGTAGCATCCGGCGATTTGCCGTCCCAGGGATTCCATTTCGCTTTCGCCGGCGAACGGCTTTTCCGGCGTCAAATACAGGGTGGTCAGGATGCCGCGGTTGACGGGGATGAGATGGGGCGTGAACTGGAGGACGACCCCGGCGCCGGCGGCGGCGCTCAATTGCTCCTCGATTTCCGCCAAATGCCGGTGGCGCAGGACCCCGTAGGCGCGCGCGCTTTCATTGCATTCGACAAACAGATAATCCATTTCCGGTTTGCGCCCCGCGCCGCTCACGCCGCTGAGGGAGCCGGCGATGATGTTATTATGTTTGATAAGCCGGGCCTGCAGGAGCGGGATAAGCGGCAGCAAAATCCCGGTGGGATAACAGCCCGGCGAGGCGATGAGGGAGCCGCTCTTGATCCGCGCCCGGTGGATTTCGGGCAGCCCATAAACCGACTTGGCCAGCAGCTCCGGCGCGGGATGGGCGTGCCCGTAAAATTCCTGGTAAGTGGCGGGGTTCTTCAGCCGGAAATCGGCGCTCAAATCAATGACCTGACAGCCCAGGTCCAGCAGCGGCGCGGCAAATTCCGCCGCCACGCCATGCGGCAGGGCCAGGAAAATGATTTGCGCCGCCTGGGCCAGCAGCCCGGACTTGGGTTCGCTGAAATGGAGCTCCCTGGCGCGGGGATAATGGGCGAACTTGGGAAAGACCTGGGCGACGGTTTGGCCGGCATATTGCCGCGAGGTGACGGCCGCCAGTTCCGCGCCGGGATGCCGCAAGAGCAGCCGCACCAACTCCTCGCCGGAATAACCGGAGGCGCCAACAATGCCGACTTTCACCGGGTTCATACGATTCAGACCCGCCCGCCCAGCCCTGGTCCCGAGGCCCGCGGGACGGCGGCGGGCAAACGAGGGGATTAGCGCTTGCTGTACTGGAAGCGTTTGCGGGCGCCCGGCTGGCCGTACTTCTTGCGCTCTCTCATCCGGGGATCGCGGGTCAGGCAGCCGGCGGCTTTCAGGACCGACCGGAGGGCGGCGTCCACATGCAACAAGGCCCGGGCGATGCCATGGCGAACGGCGCCGGCCTGCCCGGCCGGACCGCCGCCTTCCACGTTGACATGCACATCGTACTTGGCGGCGGATTCGGTCAGGGTCAGAGGTTGAGCGGCCGCGGTGCGGAGGGCTTCCAAGCCGAAATAATGCTCAATGGGGCGTCCGTTGATGACGATTTTTCCCGACCCGGTCGCGAGGCGAACGCGGGCGACCGCGGTTTTGCGGCGTCCGGTGCCGAGGAATTCTTTGGTCTCTGCCATGATGAAAGGGGTGGTTGAGGATTGGAATGAAAAAGATGAGGATTAAGAGTAAGAGTAAGATTAAGGGATTAACTGGCCGGGGCCAGGGTGGCCGGTTGTTGGGCGGCGTGCGGGTGCGTGCCGCCTTTATAGACTTTGAGTTTGGTCATGAGCACCCGGCCGAGGCGGTTTTTGGGGACCATGCCGCGCACGGCGTGGGTGATGAGCTTTTCCGGGGTGTGGGCGCGAACCTGGGCGACGGAGGTGTATTTCTCGCCGCCTTTCCAGCCGGAGTAGCTCATGTATTGCTTGGCGGTTTCCTTTTTGCCGGTCAGCCGGACTTTTTCCGCGTTGATGACGACGACAAAGTCGCCCGCGTCCAGGTGGGCGGTGTAAATGGGTTTGTTTTTCCCGCGCAGAATGTTGGCGACTTGGGCGGCCAGGCGGCCGAGCACGGCGCCATTGGCATCAATCACATGCCATTTGCGCTGATCCAGATTCACTTTAGGCAAATACGTTTTCATCGAAAAAACCTTCAAAGGAGCGGTGACACTACCAAACAACCGCGCGAAGTCAACAGGCAATTTTGGGAATTGCCGATTGCGCGGGGCCAACCCGGATTCCAAAAGCCGGTGTGCCAGTCCTGCGAACCGGCCATTTTTTGTCATGGAAAGAA
>JBEKIA010000157.1:0-9404 GCA_050011995.1 Verrucomicrobiota bacterium | reverse complement strand
CTCTTATGAGAGTTCGGCAATTGTAATTCCGAATTCTGGGTGTACCCTTCGAAATCCGTCAGGAAAAAGAAAAAAACTTGCAAAAACCCTGAACCAACCAAAAATCACACGCGGATTATGCCACAGGCCCCGAAGACCAAACATTAGCATGCGATCATGCGGAACGGCCCCTTTCCTGTCCAGGCCCGCAAACGTCATCCGCGGGATTCGAACACCCGGGCCAAACAAGAGAACAAACCCATGAAATGCTATATTCAAGTCCTTCTGGCGTTGAGCGTGGAGTTGGCGAGTCTGACACACGTTCAGGGAGCTGGAGCCGGAGGCATGGTGGTTGGCGCGGCAGCGACCAACGGCCAGATGAGCTTGCTCTTCGAGACGACCAGCGGCTATTCATATCAGGTTCAAGCACAGGCAGGCATTGGCAGCAGGTTCTGGAGCGACACCCTTCCGCTGGTGAGCGCGACAGGGAGCCTGACCAGCGTCCTGGCTCCCGGGCAGGGAACCAAGGGGTTTTACAGGGTTTTGGAGTTCACCAACGCCACATTCTGGTACGACTGGAATTATTATTACGAAACACCCTTTCTGAGCAACTGGGGATTGGGAGCCGTTCAAGGCTCCTATGCTCACACCGACCGTGCCTACGATTGGTTCATTGATCAAGCGGACACGGGCCCTTGCGCGGACAATAACTGCGGACCATCCTCCGTGACCATGGGGATCAAATGGTATGAGCAGGGCTTCACCAATACAGCCGAAGAGGCCCGCAACACCTATTATGAGGGCGGCGGGTGGTGGTACACCTCCGACGTCATCAATTATTTGAACCTGTTTTCCATTCCGAATACGACCAGTTCTTTTACAGGGACCAACCAGCTCATGGGGCTGTTGAGCCAGGGCAACCTGGTTATCCTCTGCATTGATACCGCCTATCTTGCGGAAGATTTTACCAGCGCCCATAGAGTCGGCCGGTTTTACAGCTACGCGAGCGGGCACTTTATCGTGGCCAAGGGCTACCGCGTTGTGGATAGCATGACGTATTTTGAGGTGTACGACCCGAACACCTGGCATGAAGCCTATTCGGACAACACACCCATGGGCCGGAACCGGCATTACGCGGGAGGAGATTTAGCCAATGCCATTGCTGACTGGTGGGATTACCTGATTGTCATCCCGCCGCCAGGCGGAGGCGGCGGTCCTGCCGGAGCGAGCGTCTGGCTGAAACCTGTTGATCCAGCCCTTATCGTGCCTGCATGGGGCAGGTGACCTTCGCTTGGGTTGGTCCTCCTCCGCGCCCATTTGGGGGTTCCTGTTGGCGGGAAGAAAAACGAGAAAGGCGAACCCTCTTCCGGCGCTGGCGGTGGCGCCGCGTTACTTGATCTCGCCGGCCATGGCCGCTTTGGCGAACAAGCCGGATGAATTGAGGGTATAGTTCCAGTCGCTGATGAGCGTCGGGCCCCAATTGGGATCGAAGCACCACACCGTCCAACTAATGCCCTTGCCTTCGAGGTACTTGATGATCGCCGGCCCGTAGGCGGCGTTGCCGCCGCCACCCCGGCGGGCTCCTTCGGCCGCTGGCGCGCCCGGCGGGGCCGCGAACCCGCCGAACTCTGTGGCCATGACAGGGTATTTGTCGGCCACATAGCCGAAATCATCCTCCCACTTGGTGAGCCATTGGTTCTGCGGGCGCTTATTGGCGTAGGGATGGACGGTGTAGCCGATTCCTTCGGCCTGGATGGGGCTGTTGCGCACCGGGGTCAGGTCGTAGGCCCAGTCGAAGCCGGCCACCATCGGGATGGCTTGGGGATTCTTCGCCCGGATGATGGCAATCTCCTCCTCGCAGATCTTCTTCCAATCCTCCCACGGGTAAGTGCCGAATCGTTGTCCGTTGCCGGGTTTGTCTATCGCCGGCTCGTTGAAAAGCTCGTAGAAGGCCACCGTGTTATGACCGGCATAGTGCCTGGCCATGATGTCCCAGAAGTTATAGGTTTCCCATTTGGTGGTTTGATACATCGGATCCTGGAGTCGTTCCAACCCCAGGTTGCCGATGGAGTGCCAGTCCAGCATGACGTACATCCCCAGCTCCGTACACCACCCCACGGCCTGATCGAGCAGCTTGAGGTACTCCGCCGTTCCCCGCTCCCGCCAGGAGATGGGATGGACGGGAATCCGCACCAGCATCGTGCCCATTTCCTTCACCTTGACGAAATGGTCCCGGCCCCAGTGTCCCTCGATGGCGATCTTGTCGGGATCGGAGATGCACAGCCCGCGAAACAAGATGGTCTTTCCGTCCGGGTCCACGAACTTGTTCCCCTTGACCGAGATCAACGGCAGGGTTTTTGCGCCGGCGGTGTAAGCCGGGGGAAAGCCGGATCGGTCGTACATCCAATCACTGTTCCGCGGCAAGACGGGCGGCTGCTGTTGGAACGAAGGGCCGCGCGCCGCGCCGCGCCCGGCCGGCTGGGCGGACACCGCCGCGATGCCGCCCAGGAACATGAGGCCCGCCACCCCGATACTGAGGAGTTTTTTCATAGTGTGCTTCCTTATAGACTGATGGGAATTTTGTTGTTTGGCGCCGCTCAATTGGGACGCTGTGTGAGTGAGGAAAAACTGGTTTTTCGCTCCCACTCCCACTCCGGCGGCATGGTGGCAGACCCGCCGGAGGTTGTCAATCGGCAAATGGGGCCGATTCCGCCCGCGCACACCCAGAATAGCGCGAGGCAACGGCCGGCCAGGAGACAAGCGGCCAATTCGCGGGCGCGCCCGGCAGGTTATTCTCTCCATCCGCTGAACTGCAACAGGAGCATGTCCTCCTCGCGGTTGATGGCGCCGCCGCCGGGGACGGAAAGCTCGACCTGAAAGCCGGAAGTGGAGTGGGACTGAACCATTTGGGAAAACTGGAACATCCAACTGGACCAGTAGTGCGCCCCTGGCACGTCCATAACCATGTCCTCGCGGTAGGGGGGAAGAAGCGGTTGCGGCTGGCCGGGCGGCGGAAAGCTGAAGTCGCCCGCCACCCAAAAGACATGGCCGGACCGCAATGTTTGCCGGGCCTGTTCCAGGAGCGGGCCGATGGGGTTTTCAGCCAGCATTTGTTTTTTCATCAGGTCGTAGCGGTGGATGCGAAGCTCGGCCACCGGCGGCACGGTGTCGAAGTGGTTGGTGTAGTAGCGTTGCAAGGCGACTCCGTAATACCAGGGCGAAACCAGGATCAAATCGCCGGGGCGGGCCTGGCGTCTGAGTGTCTCGGCCACCAGGTCGGCATTGGACTGGCGGATTTGCGCGCCGGCGTAACAAGCGGGAATGGAAGAGGCCGCCAGGAGCAGGGCCAGGCAAGCCCGGCCCAGACAGATCGCCCGGGCGGCAAGGCCGGCGAGGATGACGTCAATGGCCAAAGCCGCCGGCCCCAGGAGGATCAGGAAATACCAGGTGCGCTGTTGCAGTCCGATTTTTTGGAGAAAAAGCCCGTAACAGAGCGTGGCGGCCACCAGGGCGGCGCCAAAGTAAATCATCTTCCACACTCGCGCCCGAATCGCCAGAACGAGGGCTGTTCCGACGGCCAGCAGAGCCAGTCCCGCCCAAAACCAGACCAGCCAGGGGCCGGAAGCGTTCAGGGCCTTCGCCAGTGTGCTCCCAATTTCGTGAAGACGGACGGGATGCACGTTGGTCCCCTGCCAATCCCGGGCCTTGCTGATATTCCCCCAATAAGGGAGCAGGGAGAGGGCGGAAACGCCGCCGATCGCCACGGTTTGCGCGGCGGTTTTCCATTGCCGGCGGCCCAGGGCAGCGGCGCAGCCCGCCAGACAGAATGCGGCCAGGAAGAAGGCGCTTTGGTAGAGGCAATGCACACTCAGAACGGCCGGCACGGTTGCCCAAAACCAGGTTCGCCCGCGCGGGTTTTCCACGAATCTCCAAATCAGCGTCAAGGCGAGCAGGTTCAGGGCGAACCCCAGCCCGTAGGGGCGCATGGAATCCCCCACGCGAACGGCGAGCGGGTTGACGGCGTAGAGGGCCAGGGCGAGCAGGGGGACTCCGGCCCCGCCTGCGCGGGCGCCAAACCACAGGACGCCCAGCGTGCCCGCGCCGACGAGAAAACCGAGGAGGCGATAGCTGAAATCGGCGGACCATCCGGCCAGTGTCCACACCCGCGCCACGCCGACGAAGAGCGGCGGGAAGTTGTCGTACTGCAGATGCTGCCAAAGGGCGGACAGAGTGGGCATGGCAGCAAAATCAATGGTTCCGACTTCATCACGCCAAAGCGGGCCGGCGTGGAAAAGGAACAAGCCGTGCAGAAAGAGAATCCAAAGGCTCAAGGCGATGGCGGCGAGAAGTTCCACGCGCGGGCCGGGCGCGGTTTTGGCGCAATCCCCCACCGGGCCGGCCGGCGGCCTGGGGGAAGGGTTGGAGTTGGATTTTTTGCGGATCATTTATTTTATTGGGAAATCAGACGGCAACAACAACCAATGTTTGTCAAGCCTTTCCCGGAGCCGTCTCCGGTTTGGGGCGCATTTCACATTTTTGGGTTCCCCTCTTAATCTTGCTCGTAATCTTAATCTTAATCTCATCTCCCTTCTGCGCATAGATTAAGAGCAAGATTAAGATTATGATTAAGAAAGAAAACCCAAAAAAGTGAAATGCAACCTCCCGTTTGTTTTTTTGGCATTTTTGCCGGTTGACACCGGGGCCGGGTACAAGCATGGTATCCGGCCATGAAACATTTTAGAGCGCGCGGGCAGGCAAGGCCCCGCGCCAACGCGGAAAGGAAGTGAGATTTTTTGACCGAAATAAGACTCAAAAAAGGCGAGCCGGTGGACAAGGCGCTGCGCCGGCTGAAGAAAAAGATAGATCGCGAGGGCACGCTCAAGGAGGTGCGCAATCACCGGCACTTTGAAAAGCCCAGCGAACGCAAGCGGCGCAAAACCAAGGCCGCCCGCTTTTCCGCCATGCTGACCGCCCGTTACGCCGATATGTGATTTGTTTGGCATTCTCACCGCCGGGCGCCGCCGCCAACGGGCCGCGCCCGGCTTCCTGGCATGTATTCATTTTCCAGTTGCTGGAATTCCCAGCGCCATACCGATGGACGCGCCATGCTGCGGGAAATCCGTTCCCTCGGCTTCGACCGCGCGGAACTGAGCCACGGCATCCGGGTCAGTTTGCTCCCCGGAATCATCGAGGCGGTGGACGCGGGCGAAATGAAAATCTCCTCGCTCCACAATTTTTGTCCCCTTCCCATGGGGGTCAATCACGCCGCCCCGAATCTTTACAAGTTCACCTCCCCCAACCCCCGCGAGCGCGAGAACGCCTGGCGTCACACCCTCAGAACCCTCGAGACCGCCGCCCGCCTCCAGGCCGCGGTGGTCGTGCTGCACCTGGGGGAGATCGAAATGAAGGAATACACCGGGAAACTGCTGGCCATGGTCCAGGCCGGCCAAAAGGGAACGCCCAAATACGAAAAGCTCTGCGCCGAGTTGATGGAAAAGCGCGAAGAGAAAAAGACCGAGCCTCTGGACTTCGCCACGGAAATGCTGGGCCGTTTGGCGGCCGAAGCCGAGGCGCGCGGGATTAAATTGGGCATCGAAAACCGGGCCGCCCTGGAGGAAATCCCGCTGGAGGATGATTTTGCTTTTCTCCTGCGCGAATTCAACCGCCCCGGCGTCGGCTACTGGCACGACACCGGCCACGCGCAGATCAAGGAGAACCTGGGTTTCATTTCCCACGCCATGCACCTGGAATCGCTGGCCGGCCGCGTCCTGGGTTTTCATTTGCATGATGTGGAATTTCCCGGCCACGACCATTGCCCGCCGGGCCGGGGCATGATTGATTTTGCGGCGCTCAAACCGTTGGTCAAGCCGGAGCACATCAAAGTCTTCGAGCTCAGTCCGCGCCTGACCGAGGAAGAGGCCCGGCAGGGAGTGGCCCACCTCCGGCGGCTTTGGGGTGACGAATGAAGGGGCTTCGAGCTGCCTGGCGCATCGGCTGGCGGGTGGGGCTGTGCGCGTTCCTGCTGGCCTGGATTTTCCAATCCATTTTCCTCAGCGCGGGCAAGGCCTCCGCCCTGGCCCGGCACCTGGATTGGGACCATCTGGGCCGTCTGGCCCAATGGCGCGAAGCGTGGACGGTCGGGCCGCACGAGCTGTGGCAGACCCTCAGCCAGGTCCAGCCCCTGGCGCTGGCCGGCTCCCTGTTGTGCGTATTATTGACAATCCTCCTCAACGTGGCCCGCTGGCGGATGGTGCTGGAAGTGCAGGGCCTGCATCTGCCGTGGGGCCGGGCCGCGGGCATTACTTTCGTCGCCCAGTTTTTCAACGCCTTCCTCCTCGGTTCCACCGGCGGGGACGTGATCAAGGCCCTCTACGCCGCGCGCGAAACGCACCACAAGAAAGCGGAGGCGGTGGTCACGGTTTTTGTGGACCGGCTGCTCGGCCTGTGGGCCATGCTCCTGTTCGCCGCGCTGATGATGATTCCCAACGCCTCCCTGCTCTGGCGCCGCCGGGAATTGGGCGCGCCCGCCCTGATGATTTTGCTGATGCTGGGCGGGGCCAGCGTGGTGCTGGGCGTGGCCTTTTGGAGCGGCCTCTCCCGGCGTTTTCCCCGCGCGCGCCAATGGTTGCGCAAGCTGCCCAAGGGCGAATTGCTGGAACGCTCCCTGGATGCCTGCCGGCATTTCGGCAAGAGCCGGGGTTTCCTGCTCAAGACCCTGGCCCTTTCCCTCCTGGTCAACGTCGCCTGCGTCCTGCAAATGATGGTTCTGTCCGCCGGTTTGGGCGTCTCCATCTCCTCCGGGGCCTGGCTGGTCATTGTCCCGATGATCTTCTGCATCTCCGCCCTGCCCATTACTCCCAGCGGCCTGGGGGTGCGGGAAAACCTGTTTGTCCTGATGCTGGCCGTGCCGGAAATCCATGTCCTGAAAACCATCGCCCTGTCCCTTTCCCTGCTCGCCTACGCCGGCAGCCTTTTTTGGAGCCTGGCGGGCGGCATGGTGTACTTGAGCCTGAAAAAGAAGGAGCACCTCGAAGAGGTCACGCACGGTGAAAACGCCGCGGCGGGCGAATGAATTGGACACTTTATGACAACCACGAAAGCCAAATTCTCACGGTTCCATTGCATGGGAACAATCCTCATCCTCGTGACCGCGCTGTTGGCGGCCGGCCGCGGCGGAAACCGCGCCTCTGCCCAGACCGCGACCTACTGCAATCCGCTCCCGATTCCGGACTATCCCATTGGCAAGTTGGTGCGCGACATCGCCAATGGGGACCGCCCGGATGATTCCGCCTTATGGCTGCTCGATCACAAGGAGCAATATCGCGAACTGGCCGATCCGACGGCACTCTGGCTGGACGGCAAATGGTATTTGTATCCGTCCTGCGATATGGCGTGGGTGAGCGCGGACAATGGCGCCACCTGGCAGCATCATCCGCTGAACATCCGTGATGCCGGCTACGCCCCCACCGTGGTCCAGCACGGCGGGAAGTTCTATCTCATCGCATCGGACTCTCCGCTTTATGTGGCGGCCGGGCCGTTGGGACCGTTTGAGGCCGTGGGCGGGATCAATTTGCCGCGGCGGGCCGGGGCGCTGGCGGTTCCGGGTCAGACGGACCCGATGCTGTTCTCGGATGAGGGAAAGATGTTTCTCTATTGGGGCTGCACCGCCACCGGCGGCATCTGGGGCGTGGAACTGGACGCGCAAAATCCGACGCGGGTGGCGGGCAGCCCGGCGCGGCTGATCGAATTTTCACCGGCGCAGCAGCCGTGGGAAGCGGTCGGCGATTGGAACCAGGATCCAAGCGCGGGCTGGATCGAGGGATCGTGGATGCTCAAACGCAACGGCGTTTACTACCTGACCTTTGCAGCGGCCGGCACGGAGAACCGCACCTATGCCATGGGCTGTTACACAGGCAAGTCTCCGCTGGGAGCGTTCACGGCGCAAAAGCGCAATCCGATTCTGCGGATGACCACGGGCCTGGTGACGGGCACGGGGCACGGCTGTATCGTGGCCGGGCCGCAGGACAAGCTGTTCGCATTTTACACCATCCGGGCCGGTGTGGCGCATGCCTTTGAGCGGCGGATCGGGATGGATCGCGCGGAAATTGATGCCGGCGGCGAGCTCTATGTCCCCGCGGCCACATCGGCGCCGCAGTGGCTGCCGGGCGCGGCGGGCGCGCCCGCCTCCGGCGACACCGGCTGGCTCCCGCTGAACACCGGCATGCAAACCATCGGTTCGACCTCCGCCGAGAATCTGCAGCCGCGGTTTGCCGTGGATGAAGACATGCGCACCTGGTGGCAGCCGGCCGACGGCGATGCGCTGCCGGCTTTGACCAGCCGGCTGCCGGCAGGGGCCACAGTTCGGGCGGTGCGGGTTATCTGGCGGGACGTGGGCTTGAACACGACCAAGGGCGTCCTGCCCGGGCCGTTCCGTTACCGCGTGGAGCTGGAAACCGCCAGGACGACCTGGACGACAATTGTCAATCGCGAGGACAGCCAGGATGATTTCCTCATTGATTACCGCCCATGCGCTCCGGCCGTTGGCACGCGCGTCCGGCTGTTGATCACGGGCTGGCCCAGGGGCATCAAGCCGGCGGTGGCGGAATTCACCGTCTTCGGAACAGTCCGCTGAATACACAGCCCGGCGAGCCGCAACCAAAGAAATTGAACCACGGATACCCTGATTGCACGGATTCCAGGTACGGACGCCTCGCCGAGGCGTCCGGTCGTCTCGGCTACACGACCCTACCATCCGCGTTATCCGCGCCATCCGTGGTAAAATCGTCTCCGAAATGAACGATTTGCGCCTATTGTCGCACACGAGGCAGGGGTCAATCAAAGGCAGGGGCAGGCGTCAAGCCCGGAAAACGCAATAGTGAATACAATTCAGAATTCCTGGCTTGACCCCGCACATAGGAAATATGCGGTTATGCGGGACTGACCCGAATGGCGCTTAGTTAAGGTGGAAATCATTGATTAACAATAGGTTATGCTGATGCTTCGAATATGCCGCCCCGCTGGGGCTTTGGATTTCTGGTCTTTGGGTTCTACATATATATCGCGCCTACGGCGCTGGGCCGCCGCCCCAAGCCCGCCCGCGATTTTAAGGCGTGGCGCCGTAGGCGCGGCATCTTTGTAGAGCCACAACGAGAAGGATGATTTAGCTCCGATAGGAGCGACATATTCCGAGTGCTGCGCCAACACGCCATTCATAACATCCTTAAAACAAATGAGTTACAATGGCGGTTCCTTATTTAAGCGCCATTCGGGACTGACCCGAATGGCGCTTAATTAAGGAATCTAATTCCTAACATGTTGATTTGTAGAGTCTTACGCGAGTCGCTTTCCAGTCGTGCTGGGAAGGCCCGGGAATCGCTTTATTGGCTTCACTCGGAGATTCGTGGCGACACTGACGTTTGGTGATT
>JBEKIA010000156.1:0-9565 GCA_050011995.1 Verrucomicrobiota bacterium | reverse complement strand
ACGGTCTATGATGATCTTTCCGAGGGCCATTTTCGGGCGGTGGACGGCCGGGCCGTGTTCGTCCAGGCCGGCTTGAGCGATTGGGCGAACCTGGTGGAAACGATGCGCGACGCCAAACCGGGGGCCGTTCTCCACTTCGCCGGCAGCGCGCTGGTCGGAGAGTCCATGACCAACCCGTCAAAGTATTTCCGCAACAATGTCTGCAACGGGTTGAATCTGCTCGAAGCGGCCGTGGGGGCCGGGGTGGGGAAATTTGTGTTCAGTTCCAGTTGCGCCACCTACGGTCCGCCCGAGCGGGTTCCAATGACCGAGGACCTGCCGCAGCGGCCGATCAACCCTTACGGGGAATCCAAGCTGATGTTCGAAAGAATGCTGGACTGGCATGGCCGGATTCACGGCCTGGAATTTGTGGCGTTGCGCTATTTCAACGCGGCCGGGGCCAGCGCGCAATTCGGGGAGCATCACCGGGTGGAAACGCATTTGATTCCGAACGTTTTGAAAGTCGCGCTGGGGCAGTCGCCGCAGTGCGAGATTTTTGGGACGGATTACCCGACGCCGGACGGGACGTGCATCCGGGATTACATTCACGTCGTGGATTTGGCGCAGGCGCACATCCTGGCGCTGGCGCCGGGGAAATGCGGCTTTTACAATCTGGGCAGCGGCGGCGGCTATTCGGTGAGGCAAGTGATTGCCGCCTGCGAGAAGATCACCCATCAGCCGATTCGGTATGTGGAAAAGGCGCGGCGGGCGGGAGATCCTCCGCAGTTGGTGGCGTCGGCGGAAAAAGCGATGAAGGAACTGGGTTGGAAGCCGCAATTCCCCGGGCTGGAGCAAATCATCGGCGACGCGTGGCGCTGGCACGTTGCCCATCCGCGCGGGTATGCGGACTAGCGCGCCCCCATGCCGACGCTTTGGATGGTTTGAAAGAGTTTGCCCTCGGTCTTGATGCTGGGGGCGATGATGATTTCGGTTTCCTGGAATTGACGGATGCTGGCGGCGCCGACGTTGCCCATGCAGGTGGTGATGGCGCCCACCAGATTCTGCGAACCATCATCCACGGCGGCCGGGCCGAAAAGGATTTGTTTGAGGGAGCCGGACACCCCGACTTTGATGCGGGTGCCGCGGGGCAAATTGGCGTGCGGGGTGGCCATCCCCCAATGATTGCCCTTGCCCGGCGCTTCCTCCGCGCGGGCAAAGGCGCTGCCGACCATAACGGCATCGGATCCGCAGGCCAGGGCTTTGCAGACATCGCCCCCCTTGCTCATGCCGCCATCGGTGATGATGGGCACGTAACGCCCGGTCAGCTTGTGATGATAATCGCGCGCCGCCGCGCAATCCACCGTGGCCGTGACCTGCGGAACGCCCAATCCGAGCACGCCCCGGCTGGTGCAGGCCGCGCCCGGCCCCACCCCGATCAACACGCCGGCGACGCCGCAGCCCATCAATTGGCGGGTGACATTATAGGTGACGGCGTTGCCGATGAGGACGGGGATTTTCATCCTGCGGCAGAACTCGGCCAGTTCGAGCGATTTGTATTCGGTGGATTGATGCCGGACAGTGGAAACAGTGGATTGGACCACAAAGACATCGGCGCCGGCCTCCTGGGCGATGGCGCCAAAACGCTCGGCCCTTTGCGGAATGGAACTGACGGCGGCGAGGACGCCCGCCTTTTTGAGCTCCTGAACGCGCTGGGCGATCAGTTCCTCCTTGATCGGCTCGAGATACACTTTCTGGATCAGCGCGGTGGCGTCGTCCTTGCCGGCCTTGACAATTTGGGCCAGGACTTCGGAGGGGTTGGAGTAACGGGTCTGCACGCCTTCGAGGTTGATCACGCCCAGGCCGCCCAGTTTACCCATTTCGATGCAAAACCGCACATCGGTCACGCCGTCCATGGCGCTGGCGATGATGGGGATTTTCAGCGTGATGGCGCTGCCGTCGTGGCGCGGAATGCTGAAGCTGGTGTCCACCTCGTTGGGGTTGATGGTGACTTCGCCGGGCACCAGGGCGATTTCGTCAAAACCATAGGTGACGCGGGCTTTTCGATTCCGTCCAATCCACATTCCCATAAGTTTCAGTTCTGATTAAAGGTTGCCGCCGAAGAATTCAAAATTGAATCGGCTCATTGACCGTTCCGCACTGCGAGCATCGGGAACGATCCACATCCGCATCATCGGTATAAACGGATCCGCAACGCTCGCAACGGAAAATGCGGTCCTTTTCGCGCGCGGGCCGAAAGCGCCGTCTGCGAATGTCCGAATATATGGCCAGCAGGCAAAGAGCCGCAAGCAAAAAAAGAACATAAGCGCGGAGGAGAGTCTCGGTGGACATATCAACATCATGGGCCATTCTTCTGCTGGGGCTGGATGGTCTTCCAGTAAAAGGTCGCCTTGTCCCAGGCATATTCGGGGGCGCTTGTCCCCACGGGCCGGAAGCGCAGGACATTCACTTTCGCCAGGGCAAAATCGTCCGCCTCTTTCAGTCCCGAACCGCTTCGCAACACCACCGAAATGACCTGCCCGGCGCGATTGGCGGCAAATTGAACCACCGAATGGGAAATCAGGAAATCAGCCGTCCAGGAAGGCAACACCAGGGGCGCGTCAAGCTGGCGGGCGGCCAACTCGCCTTCGATGCGAAGAAAGGACTCCGGCCGGCTGGCCTCCGCCGCCGGAAAGCCGGGGGCGCTTTCCGGCGGCGGGTCGGGCGGCCCAGCCAGCCGGAACGGAGTCTGGCGCAACTCCACGCCCGCGGGCTTGAGGTCCGCGCCGGCCCAGTTGGCCGCGAAAGCCAGAAAAGCCGGCGGAGGTTCCAGCAAAGGAGCGGCGTCATCATGGGCGCGCAGCCGGCGCCAGGCCAGGCTGGCAAATCCGTGCGGGGAGGCGGATGGGAAAACAGTGGGATCGCCGGCGAAAAAGTGTTTTGTCAGCTTCTCGTCGTCCAATGGCGTGTCCAGCAGGCGCAGCACCATGCGGGGCGCGGCGGGAACGGGCGCGGAACGGGGGCGCTCGCCCACCAACAAAACCCAGCCGGCTTGTCCGGCAAACAAAAGGGCCGCCACCAGCAAAAAGCGCCCGCCAGACCAGCCGGACGGAATGGGTTTGGGGGCGGTCATGGAGACGGGCTGGCGGGGGAAGCGAAGGGCTTGTCGGTCCGCTCGGCCAGAACGACTTCCTTGATGCCGGCCTCCCTGGCCCACTGGGCCAGGCGGGTGACGGCGTTCCAATTGGCCTGCTCGTCACCCGCGACGGTCAGGGTCATCTCCTTGGATTGGAGCGCGGCCGCCCGCAGGCGCTCCCTGACTAATGCGTCCTTCAACTCCCGCTCCCCCACGATGCGGTTGTCATAAAAATACTGCCCCAGAAAATTGACCGCCACCAGGACGGTGGGATTATCCGTCCCAATGAGATTGCGCGGGCCGGCGGGAAACTGGATCTGGAAAATACGATTGACGAACTCGCTGGCGCTCGCGGCGACCGCCGGCGGCGTGCCGGAGTCCGCCTGGAGATCAAAGGGCGGTCCCGCCGGGGAATTGCGCAACGCCTCGCGCAGCCGGCCGGCCTCGGCCTGGGTGAAGGAGTTCGTGCCGAAATGAATCAGTCCGTCCGCCGAGATGCGGATGGTGGCGGCGGGGTTTTTCAGATGAACCAGCACGCCCGGGGTGTAAAGCAACGAACTGAGCTGCAGGAAAATCAGCAGCAAGAATGCCACCCCGGCCACCGGGGCGGCGTCCAATAATTGCCCGCGGAATATTTTTGCCTGGCGCGGAAATTTCATTTCGGGATCGCCAAGCCCGGCGGCTCGCCGCCCGGGACCGGAGTGACGATGTTCAAGATTTCGCCGGAGACCTGTTCCATGTCGAGAACGATGGCGTTGATGCGGGCGACCAAATAATTATAGGCCGCGTAGCTGGGAATGGCCACCGCCAGCCCCGCCGCGGTGCAGGTCAGCGCCTGCTTGATGCCATCGGAAAGCTGGCTGACATGCGCATTCAAGCCGGCGTCCGTCAGGCTGTGGAACATCTTCATGAAACCCAGCACGGTGCCGAGCAAGCCCATCAAGGGGGCGATTTGGGCGATGGTGGCCAGCAAATTGAGCTTCTGCTCCAGCCGGGGCACTTCCCAGGCGCCCGCGTTCTGCAAGGCTTCCTGCACCGCGTGGCGCCCCCGTTCCCGGTTGAGAACGGCGACCTTGACCAGCCGCGCCACCGGACCGGGAGTGGCGTCGCAAATCGCCAGGGCCTCCAGAACATTGTCCCGTTTGAGCACATTGCGAACGCCGTTGAGGAAAGCGCCCGAATTGATTTGCTCGCGATGAAACTGGAGCAGGCGCTCCACGAACACCGCCACGGCCACCGCGCTGGCGGCCATTATCGCCCAAATCATCCACCCGCCGTCCGACAAAAAGCTAGGCAACATGCCCACCTTATACGATGGGCCGGCCCCGGATTAAAGTTCAAACTTTGGGAAATCGCCGCCTCAGAGAAGGCTGGACAAGGCAGGGCGAGACTCTGTCGAGCCGTGACTTTCTCCCAGGAAATCGAGTTTCGGCTCGACAGAGTCTCGCCCTGCCATCCAACGACGACGCCTTCCGCCGCCTCATCTACGCGGCCAGGATTTTGACCCAGTTCTGGTAGCATTTTTCAATGCTTCCCAAGCCCGACATGGTGACTTCCTCCTCGATATTATACCATTGCAGGTTCGGGCAACTGGCGCAAGCGGCGAGGACCTCGGCCCACTTGACGCTGCCCTCGCCGACGATGTCGCCGCGAGTGGCGGGATTCCAATCCTTGATGTGCATGCTGACCAGGCGGGAGTTGTATTTCTTGATGACAGCGATGGGATCGCCCCCCGCATGGACGCAGTGACCGACGTCCAGTTGGACGAAGACGTCGGGGCCGGCCTTGTCAAAGAAAAGGTATTCGGGGATCTGGCCGTCCACCGCGGTGAACTCCGCCGTGTGGTTGTGGTAGCCGAGGCGCAGGTTGAGCGGCTTGAGTTTGGCGGCAACGGCGCTGAAGTTGTCCGCCATCTTGGTCCAGTCATCCACCGTCCTGGCGTTGCCCATGGCGATAATGAGTTTGTCGTTGCCGAGAGTCTTGTTGAAATCCACCTCTTTCTGGAAGCCGGCGTCTCCCATGAGGACGTTCAGCCCTCCCTGAATGTGGGAACCGCAGGCTTTGAGGCCGTTGTCATCGAGCATTTTTCGCAAGTCGGCGGCCGTCTTGCCGGCGTAGCCGGCAAATTCGACGCCTTCATAGCCGATCTTCTTGATGCCGGCCAGGACTCCCGGCACGTCTTTGTTAAAGTCGTTGCGCACGGAGTAAAGTTGCACGCCGATGGGACATTTCTTGTAGGCGGCGGCCAGGAGGCTGGAGGGAGTGGTCATAAGGGCGGCGGCGCCCGCGGTGGCGGCGCCGATGAATTCGCGTCTGGTGCATTGAGACATAAGTTATCCTGTTGTTTGAGTTGTTTGTGCTCGGTTAAATTTCCCATCCTTTGCGGAATTCCGGGTGGACGAATGGCGAGGCTTCGGGGGCGTTTTTGGCCAGCATGTTCGGCCCGTCCCATTCGAGTTTCTTGCCGGCGCGCAGGGCGACGCAACCCAGCACCATGATCTCGGTGAGGTAGGCGGCGATGTCGAAATTGGAATAGGCCGCCGGGCCGCCCTTGCAGGCGGCAATCCACTCCTGGTGATGCGCGTCGCGTCCGGGCAGGGTGTTGCGCGGGATGGTTTGCGGGACGGCCTGCACCGCCGGGTGCTGGGCGCCGGGGCTGAATTCCTTTTCATCCTTGAGCTTGATCATGAAACTGGTGCCATAGTCGCTGTCGGAAAAAATCTGGCCTTTGTCGCCCACCATCAAACAGCCGCTGCCGGGAATCCGGTTATTAAAGGCGGGCAGTATGTCCGCCGTGACTTCGGCGGGAGGTTTGTTGTTGCCGTCATGATACCGGCCCCCGGAGGCGTTGGGGTTGCGGTTGCCGCCGTCGTACCAGCGGAAGGTGAGCGGGTCCAGGCCTTCGCGGGCCGGGAATTGAAAACGGATGTTGGATTTGATCGGGTAGCAATCCTTGGTCAGGTCCACGGATTCGGCTTCGATTTCGGTGGGGTAGCCGAGTTTGAGTCCCCGGAACGGGAGGTTGCAAGTGTGGCAGGCCATGTCGCCCAAAGCGCCGGTGCCGAAATCTATCCAACCGCGCCAGTTGAACGTATGATAATAATTGGGGTACTGTTGGGAGGCGGTGGGGTTTTTCCCCTTGAAAGGCCGCATGGGCGCCGGACCGATCCACAAATCCCAATCAAAACCCTCCGGGACCGGGTCCGAGCCTTCAGGCCGCGGGATGCCTTGCGGCCAGATGGGGCGGTTGCTCCAGACATAGACATCATGGACTTGGCCGATGATGCCCGATTGAATGACTTCCACGCCGCGCCGGAAGCCGCTGGCGGAGCTTCCCTGATTGCCCATTTGGGTGGCCACTTTGTTTTCGGTGGCCAGCCTGCGGAGCAGGCGCGCCTCGTAGACGGAATGGGCCAGCGGTTTCTGAACATAGACATGTTTGCCCATTTGCATCGCCGCCGCGGCAATATAAGCATGCAAGTGGTCGGGCGTGGCGATGTTCAGGGCATCGAGCGTCTTCTCCTTATCGAGCATTTTCCGGAAATCCTGGTAGTAGGTGGCGTTGGGATACATGGTGCGGACGCGGGCGCCGACTTTTTCGTCGGCGTCGCAGAGGGCGATGACGTTTTCATTGACGAACGCCCCGGCGTCGCTCGCGCCCTGGCCGCCGTAGCCGACGATGGCGATGTTGAGCTTGTCGCTGGCGGAAACCAGGCGGGGGACGCCGCCTGCCGCCACACCGCCCGCAGCCATGGCGGACATTAGGATGAACTTGCGGCGGGATAAACCGTCGCCGGACGCATTGGATGAATTATTTGAGATCATGGCGGCCATTATGCCGGTTGGATTTCTTCCGCGCAAGACTTTTTTCGGCACTTCTTTTGACGCGCCGGGATGGAAGGGGCATCCGGCGCTTATTGAGGCTCCGGTCCAAATCCTAATCTTAATCCTAATCCTAATCTCAGTCGTTTTTGTGAAAGCGGATTGAGATTAAGATTAAGATTATGATGAAGAGAAAGAGAGGAGCACCCTTACGGTGTTTTTTCCGGGGCCGGCACAGGAACGAATTTGACGCAGACAGCAGAGGAGGCCTCGAGGACTTTGCCGGACGGGGCCAACATGCCGGTGGCGGGATCCAGGTTGAAGATGACGATGTTGCCGGGACTCTGGTTGGCGGCGAAAAGGAATTTTCCAGAGGGATCTATCGCGAAATGCCGGGGAGTTTTTCCCCCGCTGGAAACGCGCTGAAGGAAGGCCAGGTTCCCGCTCGCGGCGTCTATGCCGAAAACGGCAATGCTATCATCACCCCGATTGGAGCCGTAGAGGAATTTCCCGGAAGGATGGACGGCGATCTCGGCGGCGGTGCTGGCGCCGGTGAAACCCTGGGGCAGCGAGGAAACGGTCTGCAACTCCGTCAGGACGCCGGCGGTGGCGTCGTACCCATAAGCAGCGATGGTGGAATTGATTTCGTTGATGACGTAAGCCCGGCGGCCGTCGGGACTAAAAACCAGGTGGCGGGGGCCGGCCCCGGGTTTGGTGGCGGTGAAAGCGGGCTGATTGGCGGCCAATGTCCCCTGGGCGGCATCGAAACGGTAGCTCATGATTTTGTCCAGGCCGAGATCGCAAACGAAGGCGAAATGGCTGGCGGCATCCAGTGCGAAGCAGTGGGCATGGGGTTCGGCCTGGCGGCTTGGGTTGACGCTCTTGCCGGTGTGTTGAATGAAGGCGGTGGGCGATCCCAGGCGGCCGTCGGATTGGATGGGGAGACATTCAATGCTGCCGCCGGTGTAATTGGCCACCAGCACATTCCTGCCTTCGCGATCCACTGCCAAATGGCAGGGGCCGCGTCCGCCGGAAGTTTGCTGGTTCAAGAGGGTGAGTTTTCCCGTGGCGGCATCCATGGAAAAGGCGCTGACCGATCCGGCGGGTTTGCCCTCGAAGGTGTTGACTTCATTGACGGCGTAAAGAAAACGATGATTGGGGGAGATTTCCAGGAACGACGGACTGGGGGTCTCGGCGGCGAGGCCCAAGGAGGAGAGAGAGCCGGTGGCCGTGTCCATGCGCCAGGCGTAAATGCCTTTGCTCTGGGGGCCGGTGTAAGTGCCGACATAGACCAGGCAGGCGCCCGGGGCCGCAGGCGGCTGGGCGCCGGCGGCTCCGAGGACGGAGGAGCCAAGGAAAGGCAGCAGGGAAACAAATGCGAGCGTCAAATGGAAGGCGATTGATTTTGTCATGCCCCATGATTACCGCACAATCCCGCGCATGGCAAGAGAAACCCGCGCGAACGACTGGACGCGCGCCGGGCGGATTTCACTTCAAGGATATCAGTGTGTCCGAAGCGCCGGCCATAAATGCCGCGCAGCAAAAGTGCAGTCAATAGGGGAGGTTTCCCCGCATTCGGATGCCTCTTCTTGACCCAGCCGCGCGAATCCCTTTCGGAAAACTGATTTTGATTGACAGCGACGCCGATGGGAAAATCCGCCTTGAAAACGTCCTTCAGCCCGGGCGGCGGGGTCTGGGCGGCGGCGCAGCGGGCCAGGACCAGCGCGCCGGCGATGGAAAGGCTCAATCCGCGGAAGGCAGGCCATGGAACATGGAAGATATGCCACAGAGCGGGGCGGAGGGGCGCGGCGGGGCGGGGATGATTTTTCATGGGAGTTCGGGTTCAGACGGTTTGCGGACCGGATTTCTCGCGGCGTTCGGCGAGTTGGTTGGAGATTTGAATGGTCAGGCGTTTGTTGATCGGGCAGGCGATCAGCAAGAGGGTGCAGACGCCAAACAGGATGCCGACATGGACGCTGGACAACATCCGGAAGCCCAACAAATTCTCGCGCGTCGGAGCGGCCTTCGTGTTGTAGCCGTACAGGCCGGCCATGATCCAAAGGCCGGCGGCCATGCCGAGTTGGGTCTTCAGGAACGGGTCTTCGCCGTACGTTTCTTCGACACGCCCCCAGCGCGGATCGCGCGCCACGTCCACAACCGGTGTCAGCGCCTGATGTGCGCCGCGAACGCGCGTTTCCACGGCGGTCATGGCGTAGAGGCACTCGATCAACGCGGGATCAAACGTGCCGCCGAGAGCGATGGGCTGTGGAAAGCCGGTGGCCCCGATGGCGGCGTGGCCGTGCAGACATTCCTCGTGGAAAATCACCGGAATGCCGAGGCGCGAGTTCCCGATGAAGAACTTCTGGATGGCGTTGGTGAGCTCGGCGGTCGCGCGCGGCGATAAACCAATCCCGCCATCCATGGGTTTGCTCTTCGCGTCGCTGGGACGGCCAGCCTATCCGATGCCGCGGCCCGTTTTGAACGCAACCTTCGCCTTGGCGAGATCAAAGTATTGCGCCGGTCTTGGCTGGCAGGGCGCGCACTCCGTGCGCGCCGCGGCGGGCAGAGGATTGCCCGCCCTGCCTTTTCCCCCTCCTTGGCGGACGCAGTACTCTTAATTGCATCCTTCAA
>JBEKIA010000155.1:0-9598 GCA_050011995.1 Verrucomicrobiota bacterium | reverse complement strand
GGTCAAACTGGTTTTTCCAGGGGAACGGCTGGTTTAAGGCTCAAAGGTCGCCGTTGCCGGATCACCGGCCCCCCATCACTCCAGCACCCCACCACTCCGTCATTGCCGATTTTCTCCCAAAAAGGGCTTGACAAAAATTAGAACCTATGGTTTAATGGCCAGCGTGAGAAACGTAGGCACACGGCGGCACCGCATCCGGGGGGATGGGGGCGGGGACGGCGGGGAGCGGTGGAGCAGGAATGAACACGAGGATGGAGGATGGAGGATGGAAAAGAGAGGAAACAAGGCGGCCCGCCGAGAATGGATGCAGTCGGGCTGCGGGACGGCGAAACGCCAAAACGGATCGCTCCAACACTGGAGCCAATCCGTTTCCTGTTCATTCAGCGTCCGGCATGTATGCGACGGTCATAGACCGCCGCTACAGGAATTTAGCGTCCGGCTTGTGTGCGACGGTCATAGACCGCCGCTACAGGATGGGCCTCCGCCGGCCGATTCGGCGCAGAGCGCCGACGCTACACCGCCTCTAATCATTCAATACTCTATTTAATTAGTATGCTTTTTGATTTCATCGTTGCAAGCATGACTTTTTCCGCCAAGTTGACCTTTTTTGCGCAAAATGAACCCAAATGACTGGCAATTAGCTACTTACGATTTAAATGAAGCTTTTCCAATCAAGCCTCATCAACCCTAATCAACCCTAATTAAGGTATTTTTTGAACCGCAACAGCCATAGATCCATGAGGCCAATACTCCACCACTTCAGTCGGGTTTTCGTATTTCGCGGTCGAAAACCAGCCGCAATTCAAGTGACCATGTGTTCCCAGCACCTTCACGCATTGGCCGGGGCCTGTCCGGCCTTTGCACTTACGGATGCACTTACGGATTGAAATGAGGAGGGCGGCGGCCCTATGTTACCCAAAAAACTTTATGGCCAAACAAATCGCCGAAATGCGGGTGGACGCCACCACCATGGAATTGCCGGACACCAAAACGCTCCGCCTGCTCTGGCCCGAGGGCTACAACCCGGAGTTCAAGACCGGCCAATTCATCACCGTTTATTTCGCCGACAGCCCCTCCTACAAGCGGGCCTACTCCCTTTCCTCCTGCGCCCTGGACCGCGGCTTCTACGAGGTGACCATCAAGCGCGAGGGCACCATGGGCACACGCATCGTGGACTGGGTGCAACAGGGCGACAAGCTGTGGGTCCTCCCTCCCACCGGACGCTTCCTCCCCGTCCTCGAACCGGACAAACACTTGGTCTGCATCGCCGGCGGCTCCGGCGTGACCCCTTTTCGCGCCTTCGCGCGCGAAGCCGCCCGCCGGGGCCTTGCCACCAAAATCACCATTCTTTACAGCGTCAAGACCGCCAACGACATCATCTTCAACAAGGAATTCCGCAAACTCGAACAAGAAAACCCCCATTTCAAATTCCTCGTCACCTGCACCCGGCTGGCGGCGGAAGATCCCTGGCCGGGCCGCCGCGGCCGCATTGAAGCCTCCTGGGTCCGCGAGCAAATCGCCGACCTGCAAAACACCATCTTCTACGCCTGCGGCCCCAACGCCCTGGTGGACGCCGCCGAGCGCCTCGTCGCCGAAGATCTGAAAGTCCCCAAAGAACAAATGAAAGTTGAAAAGTGGGGGTAGGCCCATCTGTAGCGGCGGTCTATGACCGTCGCAAATCAAAAAAACCTGAGAACGGCGGTCACAGACCGCCGCTACAATTTCCAATTTCCAGACGGGATGTTGCAAAAATTGAAAATAATTCTGGCATCTGCCGCCACCTTGTGGCAATCCATCCTTCCTATGAATAACACCTTTGTCGTCCGCAGAATCTCAATCCCTCTGGCCATCTCGTGCGCCGCGCTCCTTCTGGCCGGCGCCGGAGCCGTCAAGGCCCGCGCCCAAGCCGCCAACAATCCGGCCGTGGCGCCGGACAGCGCGGCGGACGTATCGCAATTTCCGAGCCTCGACAAACTGCCAGGGAAAGTGCCGCCCACCGTATGGACCGGGCTGGCGGGGGTATGGGCCCGCGATCATGCGCAATGGAAAGCGACCGCGAGCAACGATGTCGGCGCCGTGGTGTTTTTGGGAGACTCCATCACGGAGGGGTGGAGGACGCTGGCGCGGGATTTTCCGAAATTGAAAGTGGCCAACCGCGGCATTGGCGGGGACATCACCAGCGGGGTGCTTTACCGGCTCAAGGCGGATGTGTTGAGTTTGAAGCCCGCGGCCATCGTGCTGCTCATCGGCACCAATGATGTGGGGGATGGCGCCAGCGGGGAGGACGTGGCGGCGAACATCCAGCTTATTCTCCTGGCGATCAAGAATACCAATCCCAAAACCAAGGTCATCGTTTGCAAAGTCATGCCCAGAGCCGATGGCAACGTGGCGATTTACGCGGAGAAAATCCAGAAGGCGAATTCCCTGGTGGAACAGTTCGTCAAGGGCCAGCCAAACTTTGCAATGTGCGACACCTGGGGCATTTACGCGGACGAAAAAGGCAATCCGAACGCCGCTGATTTCAATCCGGACCATCTGCATCTGAATGCGGCGGGTTATGCGGTTTGGAAAACGGCGCTGGATCCGGTGCTGGCCAGTCTCCAGGTCCAGACCGGCACAGCCCAATAATTTCCCGGTTCGGGGCAGGGCCGCCGCCGGCGCCAATTACTTGCCGAATCCAGTTGCTTTCGCGCCGGGAAAATGCTTTCATCACATCCGAGCCGACAAACTCGCAACCGGGCACGCTGCCGCCTGCCCCGGCGAAGAACAACTAATGTCATTAATTTGCCGCAGACCGGACGCTGATGATCCGGTTGCAACATGGACTGTCGTTGATACATTGAATTTTTACCCGGCGAACTCCTCCGGCGCCGAACCGTGCCTGATTCTCCAAATCTATTGATCGTGGCAGACAGCGAGCGCGATGCGAATATGCTTTACGCCGTGGGCTTGTTCGCGCCCGACCCGTTCATTTTCTTCCGCGTGGACGGCAAATGTCATGCCGTGGTCAATGATCTGGAACTGGACCGCGTCAAAAAGAAGGTCCCCCATTGCCGCGTCATCTCCTACAGCCAATGCCTGGAAAAGCTGCGGCGGCTCCGCGTCAAACGGCCCGGCATGGCCGCCGTCATCAGCCTTCTCCTGCGCGAGCAGCGATTGCGCAAAATCCTGGTCCCGGCTAATTTCCCGTTCGGCCTGGCCCGCGATCTGCGCAATCATAAAATCAAAGTCCGCGTCATCAAGGGCGGCATTTTTCCCGAACGCGAACTCAAGAACGCCGACGAGATTAAGAAAATCAGCGCCGCGGTCATCATGGCCGAAGTGGGCTTGGCCGAAGGCATCCAGGCCCTGAAAAGCTCCAAAATCGCGCGCGACGGCAAATTGGTGTACCACGGCGTCCCATTGACCTCGGAGAAACTCCGTTCCATCATTGACGTTGGCATTCTCCAGGCCGGCGGCCGCCCGGGACACACTATTGTCGCCTGCGGCCGGCAGGCCTGCGACCCTCACGAGCAGGGCCACGGCCCGTTGCGCGGCCGCCAGCCGATCATCTTGGATGTCTTCCCGCGCTCCCAGAAAACCGGTTATTTTGGGGACCTCACCCGCACCGTGGTCCGCGGTCGTGCCAGCGAACCGCTCCGCCGCCTCTACGACACCGTCTGGCGCGCCCAGGAAATCGGTTTCTGCAAAATCCGCGCCGCCACCGCCGCCGCAAACATCTACGCCGCCATCCAGGAATTTTTCGAGGGCCAGGGCTACAAAACCTGCAAGAAGAACGGCCACATGGCCGGTTTTCTGCACGGCGCCGGCCACGGCTTGGGCCTGGAAATCCACGAACCCCCGCGCCTGAACCACAACTCCGCGGACATTCTCAAACCCGGCCACGTTCTCACCATCGAGCCGGGGTTGTACTACCCGGAACTGGGCGGCATCCGGCTGGAAGACGTGGCGTGCGTGACCGGCAACCGCCCGCGCAACCTGACCAAATTCGAGAAAGTCTTCGAGATCTGACCGCCCGGCAAAATCATCCCCCAGCTTTGGCTTGTGCCACGGCCTAACAAATGAGCATTTCAGAGCCATTCATCCGCCGCCCCATCGGCACGTCGCTGCTCGCCATCGGGTTGTTCCTGACGGGCATGACCGCGTATCGCTCGCTGCCGGTTGCCTCGGTGCCGCGCGTGGATTATCCCATGGTCTCTGTTTTCGCCTCATTGCCCGGCGCCGACCCGTCCACGGTGGCGTCCTCGCTGGCCGCGCCCCTGGAACGGCGGCTGGGGCAAATCGCGGGCGTCAATGAAATGACGTCGGTCAGTTCGCTGGGCGGCTGCAATGTCACCCTTCAATTTGATTTGAACCGGGCGGTGGACGGAGCGGCCCGCGATGTCCAGGCCGCCATCAATGCCTCCGCCAGTGAATTGCCGCTGGATCTGCCGGGGCCGCCCACCTATCGCAAGGTCAATCCGGCCGACGCCCCCGTTCTGATCATGGCCATGACTTCCGACAGCCTCCTGCCCACCGCGGTGTTTGAACTGGCCGATGAAATTGTCGGCCAGCGTCTCAGCCAGGTGGATGGGGTCAGCCAGGTTGTCGTCACGGGCGCGGAGAAATCCGCCGTCCGGGTCCAGATCAACCCCGCCCAACTCTCCACCACCGGCCTGAGCCTGGAGGATGTCCGCGCCTTGATCGGCAACGTCAATGTGGATTCGCCCAAAGGCAGCGTGGAAGACAGCAATTTGTTCTACGCCATCACGAGCAACGATCAGATTTATGAAGCCAAGGATTATCACTCCCTCATCCTGACCCAATCCAACGGCGTTCCCATCCGCCTGAGCAACCTGGGCAACATTGTGGATGGAGTGGAGAACAACTTGAACGCCGGGTGGGTGGGCATCAAACCCGCCGTCATCATGATGGTGTTCAAACAAGCCGACGCCAACGTCATCGAAACGGTGGACCGCATTCGCGGCGTCCTGCCCCAAATTGAGCGTTGGATTCCACCGGCGGCAAAGATCCTCATCATCTCCGACCGCACGGTGACCATCCACGCCTCGGTCAACGACGTGCAGAAATGCCTCCTGTTCAGCGTGAGCATGGTGGTGCTGGTGATCTTTCTGTTCTTGCGCCGCTTCTGGCCCACCTTCATCGCCAGCATCAGCATTCCGCTCGCTCTGTCCGGCACCTTCGCCTTCATGTATCTGCTTCATTACAGCCTGGATAACTTGTCCCTCATGGCCATCACCATTGGCGTCGGGTTTGTGGTGGATGACGCCATCGTGGTGATCGAAAACATTTACCGGCATGTGGAGGGCGGAGACATGCCGATGGCGGCGGCGCTCCGTGGCGCGCGCCAAATCGGTTTCACCGTCGTCTCCATGAGCACGTCGCTCGTCGCCGTCTTCATCCCCCTGCTCTTCATGGGGGGGTTGATTGGCCGGCTCTTCCATGAATTTGCCGTCACCTTGAGCATGGCCATCATGGTTTCCGGGGTGATCTCCCTGACGCTGACGCCGATGCTCTGCTCGCGTTTCTTGAAATCGCAGGCCTCTTATGGAAAACCCGGGCGCTTTTACAAGGCCAGTGAATGGACTTTTAACCAGGTGTTTGCCGCTTACGAACGGGGCCTGCGCTGGGTTCTCCGCCACCAATCGTTGATGCTCGCCGTCACCGTCATCACCCTTGGCGTGACCGTCTTTCTCTATGTCGAAATTCCCAAGGGGTTCTTCCCCCAGCAGGACACCGGCTCGCTCAGCGGCATGACCGACAGTTCCCAGGATATTTCCTTCAAAGCCCTGTCCCGCATTCAGGATCAGATGGCGCGGATCGTGTTGGCGGACGACGCGGTGGAGACTCTCGGCTCTTACGTCGGAGTCAATTCCGGCCGCATGTTCATCACCCTCAAGCCGCGCGGCCAGCGGCCGGGAAAGGCCACCGCCGAACAGATCATCGCCCGCCTGCGCAAGAGAACCGCCGGCATTCCGGGGGCCACTTTGATCCTTCGCGCCAATCAGGACATCAACGTGGGCGGACGCATGTCCCGGGGCCAATATGTGTACGCCTTGCAATCTTCCAGCCTGGATGAGCTCAACCGCTGGGCGCCCCTGCTCATCAGCAAAATGAAAACCATCCCCCAACTCAAGGATGTCACCAGCGACCAGCAAAGCCGCGGTTTGCAAGCCAACGTGGTGGTGGACCGCGATGCCGCCTCGCGCCTGGGCATTTCGCCCCAGGTCATTGACGACACCCTCTACGATGCCTTCGGCCAGCGGCAGGTTTCCACCGTGTACAAGCGGTACAACCAGCACCATGTGATTCTGGAAGTCAACCCGGCCTACCTGGAAAGCCCCGATTCCCTGCAAAAAATCTTTGTCAAATCCTCCTCCGGAAAAATGGTCCCCCTGGCCGCCCTGGCGACCATCCAGGACACCAACGCCTACCTGTCCGTCAACCACCAGGGCCAATTTCCCGCCGTCAGCATCTCCTTCAATCTGGAAGCGGGCACTTCCCTGGGCCAGGCGACCGAGTTGATCGCCAAAGCCGCCAGCCAATTGAACCTGCCCGCCACCGTGCAAGGCAGCTTCCAGGGGACCGCCCAGATGTTCCAGGCCTCCCTCCGTTCCCTTCCCCTCCTCCTGGCCGCCGCGTTGCTGGCCGTTTTCATCGTTTTGGGCATGCTCTATGAGAGCCTCCTCCATCCGCTGACCATCCTTTCCAGCCTGCCTTCCGCCGGGCTGGGCGCCTTGCTCGCCCTGATGATCTTCAACATGGACCTTTCCCTGGTTTCCTTCATCGGCATCATTCTGCTCATGGGCATTGTCATGAAGAACGCCATCATGATGGTGGACTTTTCCCTCACCGCCGAACGCGAGGAAAAACTCTCCCCCGAAAACGCCATTTACAAAGCCGGCATGATCCGTTTCCGGCCCATCATGATGACCACCATGGCCGCCTTTTGCGGCTCCATGCCGCTGGCCCTGGGCATGGGCACCGGCTCCGAGCTGCGCCAGCCCCTGGCCGTCGCCGTGGTGGGCGGTCTCCTTGTTTCCCAAGTGTTGACCCTCTACACCACCCCGGTCGTCTATGTCACCTTCGAACATGCCCGCGACAAAGTCCGCTCCTGGCGCCGCCGCGGCAAAGCGCCCGCGCCGTCCCCCCAACCGGCTCCTCCCGCGCTTCCCGCCTGACCGGCGCAGACGGCTGTCAATGTTATACATTTGTCATTCGGTCCAGGGCGAGGCGGGGGTTCCGGCGCTGGAGGCTTTGGGCCGCTCACTGAACGGGGCGGCTTTGCCCGAATGCACATCGAAAAGCCGCGCATGGGTGGCCTTGGCGCCCGCGACCAGCTCCGGATACGGACGATCCATCACATCCACGAAGCCGATATTATAGTTCTCGCCGTCCATGCGGCCCAGGACCGGCTCGTCGCGCCAGGTGAACCAGTGGGCGCCGAGGAATCCGGGCAACGCCGCCGCCTGTTCGACGTAGTAGCGGTAGCCTTTGGCGCGCTCCACCTGGTCGCGCGTCTGGACCAGCCCCGCGCCCAAACCATCGGCGGGCACCCCGAAATGAAATTCGCCAATCAGCACCGGGCGGCCGGTAACCTGGCAGGCGCGCTGGACCTGTTTGATCGGTTCGTATTCATAGACATTGATGCTGCACACGTCAAACACACGGCCGGCGCGCAGCATGGCCTCCGGCACTTCACCCCCGAACCGGATGCCGAGGATAAGATGATTAGGGTCCTGCCGGCGAATGGCGCCGCAAACGACCTCGATCTGTTTCTCGAATGCGGCCACGACGAAACCGGCGCGGCGTTCGGGAGTGTCGCCCGCTTTGAGGAATTCCTTGAGTTTGGTTTGTGTGGCCGTTTCGGGGCCTTTGAGGATCATGTCCACCACTTCGGTTTCACGGTCGGCCCACGGGGGCTCGTTGCCGATGAAATAGCCCAGCACCAACGGGTCGTTCTTGCGCGGCGCGCACAACCGGACGGCGGTTTGTTCCGCCGCCTGTTGGAATGCTTCGGAATAGGCATCCGGCAGGCCGAGGAAGGTGTTCGCTCCCCCCGGTGTGCTGGCCATCACGATGTACGGCTTGTTCATTCCCTGCCCGGCGGTGTTGAATCCCCAAGCGTCGAGACGCCGGGCCAGGCGGATGGAGGCGGCGTTGGTTGGCGCATTGGCGCCGCCCCCGCGGCCGCCCCCGATGCCATTGCAACTGGTGGACAGGAACCAGTGGCCATCCGGATCCACGAACCACCATTTGCCGTCAATTTGTTCCACGCGGAAGAAGCCGGTCGCCTTGGCGTGAGTGTTGGTGTAGCCGCCGTATTGGCCGCAGCCGAAATCGCCGGGCTGGAGCGCCTTGTCCTCGTCCGCCAGTTCCTTGTCCAGTTGCGCGCGGCTGTGGATCTTGCGCGGCCAATCGGCGTTCGCCCATTGGCCGAACTCATCCAGGACGGGTGTCTTTTCCAGGAACATCGAGCCTTCGTCCTCCTTCGACAAGTGGACGGCGCGAATCTCGACGGTGGGTTTGTTAATCGGGTAATCCATGACCAAAGCCAGCGACTGCACCGCGGTCAGGTCGCCGAAAGGCCCCCAGACGGACATCCAGAAGGAATCGGTGCGGCGGTTGTTGGTGGAGGCCAGATCCGAGCCGGACTGGTCGCGGCCCTTGAAGTAGCGCAGCGGCACTGAGACGCGCAGCCAGACGTTCTGGCCGAAGGGCTGAAGCTCGATGCGGCGCGGGCCGCGGGCCGTGCCCACCCACAGGCCAAATCGTTGCGGGCTGGAGGTGCGAATCTCCATGACCAGATAATTGTAGGCCGACCAATCGGACGGCAGATCGGGGTTCAGGTCTTTCAAGGCCCACTTCTGCTCCGACCGGACGCCGTCGAACTCCAGGCGCCGGACCGCGCCGGTCGCCGGCGTGGCGCTGTTCTGCGCGGCAAGGGGAAAACCAGCCGCCGGGATGCCAACGGCGGCGAGCAACAACCAACGGGAAGTTTTCATATTGCATACTTGATTGGCGGCTGTTCCTGATCAAGGCAAATATATCTTGATTAGGCTTGATTAGGCTTGATTGGACTTGACCGGGAAAACTCCGCGTGGCGTGTAAACGGTTCATGGACAGGCGGTTCCATTGATTCGCCGCGAAAAGGCTCCAAACGCGCGGAAAAGGCCATTTTGCGGTTGCGGGGATCATAAAAACAGCGCGATTCGGCACGAAATCAGGCTTGCAATGAAGAATCCAACGCACAGTCCGCAATCCGCAATGGATGTGAAATCCCGCGGTGGTCCCGCCGCCGTCCCACCCTCCATGCCTTATCATCACGCGCAAAGGATAGCATATAAGCACAAACTGTCAAGGGAAAAACGCGGATTCTTGCGGATTTTTGCAAAGCCCGCGTCATTAGCCACTTGCGCAGCTTGCGAAACCATAGCGGACCGGAAAAACGCCCGCACCGGCCCCCCCAAAAGCGAAGAATGAAGCCATCCCGATGCGCTGCCGGAAAAGCCGCCAGCATCGGGGGGCTGAATCAGCGGATGCCCGCGCCTGTAGCGGCGGTCTGTGACCGCCGCTGGACGCCGCCAGGGCGGCCGCG
>JBEKIA010000154.1:0-9691 GCA_050011995.1 Verrucomicrobiota bacterium | reverse complement strand
TTCCTTCTCCACAAATGCAGACCACGATTTTAAGGCGAGGCGGCGGAGTTCATCCGGTCCCAGTTGGTCCAATTCAGCTTCAATTTCTACCAAGCTCATAGCGGATTTAAGGTAGTCGCTCAACCCCGGAAACGCAAACAGGATTCGGCAACGGAGTGCGCGCCCTGCCGATGAAGGCGTCCGCTCAAGTATGCGGCGGTCATAGACCGCCGCTACAAGCGGGAAGGAGACGGTTACAGGCTGGACGGGAGCTGCCCGATGGTCCACAGGGCAGCGGTCTCGTTGTCCTTGACGAAAATCCGGCTTCCCGCGGCGGCCGGGTGTGCCCACGATTCGGCGGCGGCCAGAGTGTATCGCGCCAGTTGGGTGTACTGGGTGCCAGGCTTGACAAGAAAGCCAACAGCAAGAAAGCCAACCGGGTCACATCAAAACATTTCCATTTGAAGTCGCTGGCTGCCGGCTTGCCCCCGTTCCCGCCCTTCGCAACATGGAATCCGCCGACCTCACCACCAGGAGAGTTGAAAGCAGGGACCGCGTTATAGCTCCCGGATCCAGATATTGCGGAACTGAACGGGATTTCCGTGATCCTGCAACACCAGCGATTGCTTGAGCGGATGGGGTTGGTATCTCGGTGGGCTAAAGACAGTCGAACCCTTGATCTCGACGTGGTCCTGGACCAGGACTCCATTTTGCAGCACGGTGAGCGCGCCCGCCTTCGACAACTCGCCATTCTCACTGAAGCGGGGCGCGTGGAAGATGATGTCGTAGGATTGCCATTCGCCAGGTTTGCGGGAGACGTTGACCAGGGGCGCATAGGTATTGTACAAGGCGCCGGCCTGGCCATTGAAGTAGGTACTGTTCTGGTAGGAGTCCAGAATCTGGACCTCGTAGCGTCCTTGGAAGATAACGCCGCTATTGCCGCGTCCTTGGCCGCGGCCACTGACTACCGCCGGCGTCGCCCACTCGATATGCAGTTGGCAATCCCCGAACGGCTGTTTCGTGGCGATGTTGCCGGCGCCATTGACCGTCGCCACGCCGTCTTTCACCTCCCAGGCCGCTTCGCGCCCGCCCTGCTCGCTCCGCCATTGCGACAAGTTAGTGCCGCCGAAGAGCACTATGGCGTCTGCAGGAGGCGGTCCAGGATCCATGACGCGAGGTTCTTGTTGTGCCCAACCGGCCAAGGCAAGGCCCATGACGGGCAAAAGCAACAGAGATTTCAAAAGAGATGTTTCAAGTTTCATGGCTGTTCAAAATTCCCCCCTCCATCACTGACGCAGCTCAAGATTGCGGTCCCGATGGATCGCGACCGTTCAGCGGGAAGGAGACGGTTACAGGCTGGACGGGATCTGCTCGACGGTCCACAGGGCGATGGTTTCGTTGTCCTTGACGAAAATCCGGTTGCCCGCGACGACCGGGTGTGCCCATGTTTCGGTGGCGGCCACCGTGTATCGCGCCAATTGGGTGTACTGGGCGCCGGGCTTGAAGGCGACCAGTTGGCCGCGGGCGCCCAGCGCGAAAAACACCGGCCCGGCGTCCACCAGGACCGTGGTGTCACCCAGTTTGACGTCTTCGTCCCAAAGCGCCGCGCCGGTCTGGGCATTGACACAGAAAAGGTGGCCGTTGTAGGCGCTGTAGAGGGAGCCGTCCCGGAAAATCGGGGAGGTGTAGCGGCCGCCGAACTGCCGGTCGCTCCACAGGGGCGTGGCGGTGAAAATCCCGTCCTGGTGCCGGATGTTGACGGCGAACAATCCTTTGGCCTCGCCCGCGTAAAACACGGTCGTTCCGGCGATGACGGGAGTGGCGGTGTTTCCCTGGTTCGCCTCGAAGGGAATGCTCCAGAGCAATTTGCCATCAGCCAGGTCCAACCCCGCCAGCATCTTGGTTGTGAAGATGACCAGTTGTTTCTTGCCGCCGGCTGTCATGGTGACCGGGGAGGAATTGGCCGGGCCGTCGGCATCCCATTTCCATTGCGGCGCGCCGCCGGCCAGGTCGAAAGAGATGATGGCGCCGTTGGTCGAAGGGCCGACATGGACGATGCACCGGCCGTCCTCGACGATGGGGGACATGGCGGATTCGACCCTGTATTGGATGCCGAGAAAATCGTTGGTGGACTGCTTTTGCCAGAGAAGGGCGCCGGTGGAGGCGTCGAAGCAGGAGAGGATGCCGCCGATCCCCAGGGTGCAGACCTTGCCGCCGGCAATCACGGGCGAACTCCTGGGTCCCGGATGAGTTTCCGACGGGCCTTTGACAACATAGTTGGCCGGATACACGGACCTCCACTTCGCGTTGCCGGTGGCGGCATCCAGGCAGAGCAGGGCCTCGTCAGCTTCCTGCCGGGCGAAGACGTAGAGGTTGTTGCCAACCAGCGCAGGAGAGGAGTCGCCTTTGCCGACGGTAATTTTCCATTTTTGCGTCAGGTTTGTCGGCCAGGCCGATGGGACCGCGAAGGCGCCGGTCTTGCCGTCGCGGTTGACGCCGCGCCATTGCGGCCAGTCCTGGGCGGGCAGGCAAAGCGTGCTGATAAGGACGGCCGAAGCCGCCAGGGGAGCTGTCCATTGCTTGATGTTTTTCATAATTTCATTTGTCGAATTTGTCGTGGTTTGATGGCCTGACTCTTATGGGACTGTCCGCGCGATGCGGAAGCCGACTTCATAATTGTGGTCCTGCGGCGCCCACTGCCAGTGGTAGGCCGAGCGCTCGTGGTTAATGTCGTTCTTGAAGGCGCCGCCGCGCGCAATGCGGTCGCGGCCGCTGGCCGGGCCGGTCTGGTCCACCTGCGGTGTGTCGGGATAGGGGGCGTCCACATACCAATCGTTGCACCACATCCAGAGGTTGCCGGTGATGTCATAGACGCCGAACTTGTTGGGCTTGAGTTGTCCGACCGGATGGGTGTGTTTATCCGTGGCGTTGACCTCGCACCAGGCGTAGTTGGTGGCGTTCTTCTGGTCCGCCTCGCTGTCGGCAAAGAACCAGGTGGTGGTGGTTCCGGCGCGCTGGACGAATTCATATTCGGCGGAGGTCAGGAGGCGATAGCCGTTTTTCTTGATGTCAATGGCCAGTCCGGGGAGGTCCGTCGCCTGGCTGTTCGTCGGATTCTTCTTGACATCTGAATAGGCATAGACCGCCTCCAGTCCGTCCCGCTTGCTCAAGGCGTTGCAGTAGAGGACCGCGTCGAACCAGGACACGTTATCAATGGGCCGCTGCTCGTCGCCGGGATGCAGGGTGGGATTGACGCCCGCGATTTTTTTGTATTCGGCTTGCGTGACCTGGGTGGCCGACATGATGAAATCGTAGGTGAAGGAAACCTGATGGGCGGGGAAGGTGTAAGTCCAGCGGCGGCCGGGAAATTCCTGGCCCATCAGGAAACTTTGCCCCTTGGATTTGATCGCCACCCAGCCTTCAGGAAGCGCCGGGGATTGGGCGCCCTGGCTTGTCTGGCATGGGAGCAGTGAGGAAAACAAGGCCAGCAGCGCGACGCCGGATACAGTGGCCCGGCAGCAGCCTCGCCCTGCCGGGGATAAGGATGGAATGTGGTGATGTATTTTCATGGTGTTTTCTGGCATTATGAGAAAAGCATTAACGCTGCTGGTCCTCCGGCGCGCCGGGTTCGTCGAGAAGCTGGATGCTGGTGGCCGGCCCCAGGTCGGGATCCTTCCACGACGACAATGCCCAGACCACCTTCTTGGCGGGGTTGACCTCGAAGATCTGCACCGTGCCCGGCCAGTGCGAGGTGTCGTTGTCCCCGGCGATCCAATTACAGATAACCGTGTTGCCGTTGGCCAGCCGGTTGGCGCACTGGATGTTGCCGAGTTTGAAGTTGACATCCGCCTGGGTGAGTTCCCAGACGGTTTCGCCCTTGGGATTGACTTCGCGCACATATTTGGCGGCGTCGCCGGTGATGAGCGTGTTGCCATTCTTCAGCCGGATGGCGGACCAGACGTGCTCGGCCTTGAAGGACCAGACTTCCTTGCCGTCCTGGTCATACTCGACCACTTTGCCTTCGCCCATGTGGCCGACCAAAATGGTGCCCGCCGGGGTCATGCGAATGTGGCGGAACTGCCCATGCGTGCCGGTGACGGTGGTCGGGATGGGAATGGTTTTCTCCAGCTTGTTGCTGGCGGTGTTGAAGATCATGGCCTGGGCCGGATTGCCATTGCGCATGACCAGCACGCGATCCTTGCCGATGGCCTGGATGGAGTGCATTTCGGTTCCGGCCGGCGCCTGATATTGCCAGACGATGTCCTTGTCGGGAGAGATTTCCCCCACGCCGGACATGCAGGAGTAAATGATGTTCCCATTGGAGAGCAGGGTGGCGTCGTCAAATTCCTGGATGCCGCCCGCCCCATTGTGCAGTGGAATGGAATAATGCCAGACCTCCTTGCCGTCGCGCACCAGGAACATGGATTGGAGCGCTTTGCGCGTGTCCCATTCTCCGGCATAAAGGAATGGATGCCGGGCCAGACCGTTGCCCGGCAGGGCCGATGCGCCGGCCGGCGCGGCGGGCGAAGTCGTGGCGCCGGAGGCGGGGGCGGGGTTTGCGCCGGGCTGGATCTGATATTTGGCGGTCAAGTATTTTTCCACGGCCAGCCGGCCGGCGTCGGAGAGTTCCACGTTGTAGAGCAGGATTTCCCCAATGTCGCCCTGCCAACTGCGGCCGGACATGTTGCGGTCCCGGGCCAGTTGGCCGGCGCTGACAGGACCGGCGCTGATGATGGAGATGAGGCTCAGTTGCTTGGGAAACGGGGTCTTGGTCGCATCCATGGGCCTCCCATTCAGCCAGGTTTTGCCATCCTTGAGATTTTTGGAAAGGTGGCCGGGATTCACGTCCGTGTTGAAGATGGTGTCATCGGTCCAACCGGCGTGGAAATCATTGCCCGCCGGGTCCCCCAGCACGAATTTCTCGCTGCGCTGGCCAAAGGAGGCGGGGTCCTTGCTCACGACCCAGAAGGCGGTGCGGATGTTGGTGAGCCGCTGGAAGACATAAGCAACATTGGAGCCGCTGAAGCGCAGGAGCGGCTGGCCGCTGGCGGCATCCTTGGCCACGGCGGGATTGTTGGCCGGGGTTGTCGCGGGAGCATTGCGCCTGGCGTCATTGCCGGCGCCGCTGAGATCCTTGATCACGGTGATGACGCCATCGGCCTGCTCCACCTGGCCGGCGGAGAGCCACAGTTCCAGGCCGGCCTTGGGGAAATCACCCGGGGCCGGCGCGCCGGCGGAGTATGCGTTGAAGGCTACAGCCGCGCTGAGGACGGCCAGGGCTGGTTTCAGAAATGCGTTTTTCATAATGTTTCGCTGATTGATTTGTATGCGTCTGTCTTTGACGGGCGAGACTCTGTCGAGCCGAAACACGATTTCCAGAAAAAAGTCACGGCTTGACAGAGTCTCGGCCTGCCTTTCCCGGTCGTGACCGGCGCGTTGGTTTGTTTACTGATTGTTGTTGACGGCGATGGACTGCGCGGGGTTGTTGATATCGTTGCCGGCCACCGGAGCGCCCGAGGCAAGGGGAACCAGTTCAATGCCGTTGCCGGTGCCGAGGTTGCGGCTGTATTTCTTGTCGGTGGCGTTGTTCCAGTGTTCATGCACACCGAGGCTCTGCAACGGGACGCCGTCCGGCTTGTAAACCGTTCCGGAGGGCGCGTGGTCCGCCAGCGCCGCCTCATGGAGATGGCGGTCGGCGTTCTTGATCAGCGGCATTTCGGATCTGAGGAAATCCAGGCCCACCGACTCCAAAGCGACCGGGTCCTGCGAGGCGAAAAAGCTGGAGGGCCAGTGGCCGTTGAAAGGCGCTATATGCCACTTGTGGGGCTGGCTGTTCCAACGGTCCCCGGAGTAAAGGCCGTCGAGGATGTTCAAGACCGTCTTCCCGTTGATGTGCTTGCTGCCGTACATGTCCACGAGTTGATTGTAGCTGGCCATCGGAAAATCCCAGTCATGGAGCAGGGCGTGCTGGCTTCCGCGGTTGTTGCCGATGTTGCCCCAATTGCTCTTGAAGATCATCGTGACCGAGGCATTGCCATAATCCGTTTTATCGTTTGCATCGTGATAAGTCTCGGAAGGGGTGCAATGCCGCTTGAGGATGGCCATGGTGATCAAATATTTGGTATTGACGATGGTCGTGGACAGCGAGGTTTCCGTCGGCCCGGGGGCGGAGTAGGCGAAGGCCTTGGGGGTAAAACCGCCCAGGTTGACATCATAAATGACGTTCGGAAACGCGCCCTTGCAATAGTCCGACACCACCGAACACTGGCGTTCCCTGGCCGGATCGCAGATGGTGATGTCCGCTTGATTGACTCCAAACTGGTTGACCAGCCCGTCCAGCAAGGCATAGACCGACTGGGGCGAGGCGTCAATTTGATTGCTGTACTTGCCGCCATTGTTGAGGTTGACCTTGACGGCGATTTTTTCGCCTTTGGCGTAGGCGGCCCCGCCGTTCTTGTATTTGAACAAGGCATCCCAGGCGTTGCTCACCGCGGACTGACCCGCCACGGAGCAGACCACGTTGTTCATCATCTTGGTGATCTTGACCTGGTCGTTGCAATTGCTGGAAAACCAATACTGCGAGGCGCCATCCCAAGTGCAGGCGCTCAAGTCGTAGGCCCAGGCCACCCGGCCCGGATGGATGCCGCGCGCGACCCCGATGGGCTGGTTGGGACCGTCGGACGGGGTGAAAGTCCCGGTGTTCTCCGCGTAGGCGCTGGCTTCGTTGCGCTGGATCACCACCGACGCGCAGGCCAGCGCAATCACCCCGCAAAGAGCCGCCAGCGCAAAGCGGTTCTGCCGGATGAACTTCCGGGCATGGCGCCAGGCCGAAACCAGGCCGCACAAACTCAGCAGGTACACCATGCCCCCCAGCGCAATGGGCGCGCCCACCCTTTGGCACGGATAAGCCGCCCGGGACGGCTTGGGTATGACCCGCACCAGAAACCAGAGCAACGCGGCCAGACCCGTGATTGGGAACAGCCATCCGGCCCAACCACACTTGCGGTTGAAGCCAACAATTTTGCCGGTCTTCCGGCACACCAGGAACAAACCTCTTTCAGCGGGCATATCTTATCTTTCTTTTAATGTTTGGGTCGAACATTAGCAGGATTGGCTGTGGCGCGCGCAAAATGCAAGCTTTTCTAATAGTTCATGGTTTTGGGGTTGATTTGCGGCGGACGTTTGGCCAGGCTCCCATGTGCCGGGCGCGCCGCGCCAATTCAACATGCAACCATGACTCCGCCTGAAAGTTTTCTGGCCCTGCTCCGCGGCGGCGAGCCGGTGCTGGCCCTGGCCCCAATGCAGGACGTGACCGACCTGGCCTTCTGGCGCGTCCTGGCCCGCCACGGCGGCGCTGATCTTTATTGGACGGAATACTTTCGCGTCCACGCCGATTCCCGGCCGGAGAAGCATATTCTGGAATCCATCACGCAAAATCCCACCGGCCGGCCCGTCATCGCCCAGATGATCGGCAACGACATCCCCGCCCTGGCGCGCACCGCCCGCCTCTTGCAGCAGTTGCCCGTCGCGGCGATTGACCTGAACCTGGGCTGCCCCGCCCCGGTCGTTTATCGCAAATGCGCCGGGGGCGGCCTGCTGCGCGAACCGGCGAAAATAGACGCCATCCTCGGCGCGCTGCGGGAGGCGGTGGCCATTCCGTTGACCGTGAAAACGCGGATCGGTTTCGACCCGGCGGACGATTTTGACCCGTTGCTGGGTCTGTTTGCCAAACACGCCATTGATCTGCTCACCGTGCATGGCCGTACTGTCAAGCAGATGTATCGCCCGGAGGTGCGTTACGACCTCATCGCCCGCGCCGCCGGCCAACTGGCCTGCCCGGTGCTGGCCAACGGCAACATCCACGGCCCGGAGCAGGCCCTGGCCGTCCTGGCCGCCACCGGGGCGCGCGGCCTGATGATCGGGCGCGGCGCCATTCGCAATCCGTGGCTCTTCCGCCAGATTCGCCAGCGGCAACGCGGCCAAACACCCGCCCTGCCCACCGGCCGGGAGGTGCTGGCCTACGTCGCCGCGCTCTGGGAGGCGCAGACCTCCCCGGAGGCGCGCGAATCGGCCCGGGTGCAGCGGCTGAAAAAATTCATGAACTTCATCGGCGAGGGAATGGAGCCGCCGGAACCTTTTTTGCACGACATCCGCCGCGCCGCCACCCGCGCCGATTTCTTCCGCGTCTGCGCCGCCTGCCTCGACCACGACCGCCCGATGCGCCTGGAACCGGCGGCGCCAACCGCCGGGCCGGACGCGGCGCCAACGGCCTGTTCTCAGTCTCCCTCGTAAGAAATCCCCGTGCTGTTGAAGGAGAAGGTCATTTCGGCGGGATTGAAATTCTTGCTGGTTTTGACATGCCAGTCGGCGAAAAGAATGTTGAGGCGGTTGTTGTGGATGGGCGGCGGCGAATTGGTGGGATTGAACAGCGTGTCCACGTCGTTGTTGTTCAAGTCCGCGTTCACCGGGTCGGAAGGATAATTGCAGTCCCCGCACAAAATGTAAGTGGAGGGCGTGTTGATGCTGCGCAGGTTGACGCTGGCCGGCGCCCCGGCCACAAAGGAAAAGCCGCGCGAACCGATGAAGTAACTGAAGCCCGACTGATGATACTGGGAATTGAGCGCCGGACAGCGCAAGACATTGGTGTTTTCGTAATCGCTCTGCAGCGCCACGGTCCACGGAACCGGGGTGCCGGACCATCCGCCGCGGCCCGGCGTGGCGATGGGCGTCGCGGACAGCGGGAGGCGGTCGTTGTAGTCGTCCCCGTACAATTGCATGGCCAGGCCCAATTGATGCAGATTATTGACACAATAGATCGTGATGGCTTTTTCCTTCGCCTTGCCCAAGGCGGGCAGCAACATGCTGGCCAGAATCGAGATGACAGTGATGACCACCAAAAGTTCGATGAGCGTGAAGCCCTGTCGCTTTGCTTTCACGAAATCCATCCAATCTCCTTCGATGCAATATAGCATCTCCAACGCCGGCCCGCCAATGGGAAGGGCCTTCCGTGGGAGGAACCGGCCTTCATTTGGCTTTGGCCTTCACTTTCTTGATGGCGTCCTCCAGGATGAGGCGCTGCTCCCGGCTCATTTTGGCGGCGTAAGCCACATGCTGCAAGGCGGGCAACGCCTCGGAAAACTTGCCGGCATGGATGGCGGCGACGCCTTGATCCAGCCAGGCCTGCACGTCCGGCGTGGCCGATGGAAAGGCGGATTGCAGTTTGGCGGTGTCAATCTCCTGGTTCGAGCAACCCGCCGCGACCCACCCCATCAACCCGGCGAGGAGCAGGAACTGGAGCAGCAATTTTTTCATGGACGGCCTTTCGCATCAATAGGACGCATTTTTGACGCAACGTATCCCAATGTCCCCCAGGAGTCGAGCGATTCCAATCTTCTCCAACGCGGCGGCGCGCTGCGCTCACACGCGCCGCAGTTCTTCGCTGTTTTCGGTGGAATAGAGACGTCTTGTTGATCCAGGTGCTGCCATGGCCTGTCTTTCAATCCTGAAAGGATTGGGTCACTCAGCCCAGGGTTGGCCCGATGCCGAGAGGGCCTACCCTGGGTAGTGGCATTTCACCGTCACAACCCTGAAGGCAGAGATTTTTAAGCTGAAGATAATTGGACATTTGCCGGCGGTTCCAATCGGCGCGACTCATTTGAAACGAAAATCGAGTTTGAAGTTGTAGAGCCACGGGATTCGCGGATCGACGCTT
>JBEKIA010000153.1:0-9730 GCA_050011995.1 Verrucomicrobiota bacterium | reverse complement strand
CCGGGCAGCGGGATCATGTTCGTGGGGGACCAGGGCGTTCAGATTTCCGCGTATTACGGCGGCAACCCCTGGCTGCAGTTCGGCGCCCAACCCCAGCCGGGCCAGCAGGTGCGGGGACTGCCCGGCGGCTGGCTTCTGCCGGAGGCCCGTTTCAAGGACTTCAAGCAGCCCGATCCGTATTTGCCGCGATGCGAAAAGCCGGATCATTACTTGGAATGGGTGCGGATGTGCAAAGCCGGCAAGAAGTCCATAACGCCGGTGGAGTTTGCCTGCGGGCTGACGGAATTCGCCTTGCTCGGGACTCTGGCGCAGCGCCGGTACACCATGCCCTCTGGCGGGGGTGGAAGAGGCGGCGGCGGAGGAGGGCGCGGCGGAGGAGCGGCCAAGGTGCTGCTGTGGGACTCGAAGGCGATGAAATTCACCAACGACGAGTTGGCCAACAGCCTGGTGGACACGCCCTACCGCAAGGAGTGGGACTTCAAGGTTTAGGCCGCGGCAGCCTCAACCCCAATGGGGAGATCGGCGGCGCGCATCGCCATCTGGCGATGCGGGGGTGCGCGTGAGGACAAAGCATAAAGGGCCGGACGGCGACGGGGTGAAGTCGGGTTTCGCCTTCCATCCCGGATCGAGGGCAACGGCGCGAGGGCGTAGCGCGGCCCGCCGCAACCGAAGGCACTGAACCACGGATAGCACGGATTTCACTCCAGTGCGAAGGCGCAAGACCTTTTCATGCCTTGCAGTGGTATTCCAGAGATTGCGCATTTTTGGCAAAGTTTTCCGAACCGCCATTCCGAATGACAAATGACAAATCTCCAATGACAAGTTTTCAATTCAGACTCACCGCTTTGGTTGCGGCTTGCCGCGCTGCGTCTTTGCGTCTTTGAGTCTGCGTTGGTTTCTTCTATTGATTTGCCCATGAACAAACTTAAAGCCCTTATGATTCCAACATCAGCGCAGCTTCACCTCGCGCTCCTCGCCGCCGGCATGGCGCTGGGCCTGGCCCCTTTGGCCGGGCGCGGCCAGGAAACCAATCGCGCCCCAGTTGCTTTCGCCAAGGCCGGCCCGTTGCCGGCCAAAGCCCGCGCCGCCGCCCTGGCCATCCAAAGACAGTCCTGGGAACAGGGCGTCCTGGCGGTCGCCTTTCTGGAGGAGGGGGATGACGAAATAGTCGTCCAGATGGCAAAGGCCTCGTTGATCCACCTGTCCAGGGACGGGGTTCCTGCGGCTTCCGGCGGCGCTCCGTCGGATCCGCTCATGGTGGGCGAAGCCGTATTGCGGGCGGCCCGGATCACCGGCGACCCGGCCCTGGGAAAGGCCGTGACGAACATGCTGAACTACGCGCTCCAGGCCGCGCCCCGCGCCGCCGACGGCACCCTTTTTCACACCGGCCAGCAGATCTGGTCGGACAGTTTTCACACCTCGCCGCCCTTTCTCGCCGCGGCCGGACATTACGACGAAGCCATCCTCCAGATCGAAGGCCATCGCAAACGGTTGTGGAACCCGGAAAAGAAATTACTGGCGCACATCTGGGATGAGCGGGGACAGCGGTTTCAGGACGGCTCCTTTTGGGGAGGCGGACAAGGCTGGGCCGCGGCCGGTCTGGCGCGCGTCATCCGCGCCCTGCCCGAAAATCGGAGCGCGGACAAGGCAAAGCTGGCGGGTTATTTGAAGGAGTTGATTGATGGCTGCCTGGCCCATCAATGCCCCGGCGGCTTGTTCCACAACGTGGTGGACGATCCCAGTTCATTCGAGGAGACGGACCTGGCCCAAATGCTGGCCTATTCTATTTACGAAAGCGTGCGGGGCGGGTGGCTGCCGCGCGATTACCTGGCCGCCGCCGACCGGATGCGCTCGGCCGCGCAGGCCAAGGTGGACGCGGATGGCTTTGTCCAGGGCGTCTGCGGCGCGCCCAATTTTTCCAGGCCCGGCATTTCCGCCGAAGGGCAGGCGTTCTTTTTGATGATGGAAGCGGCGGCGGCAAAGATGGGGACGGGACCGGCGCCATGATTGGGAATGGCGCTTGCTTGCGGCGCAATTCACTGTGGACACCGGGATGAACGATCGCAAACAGTGTCAATAGTGATTAATTAACCTTTACAATACAAATTAGATAATGCAAAGTTCCTTCATGAAAGCGAATCAACCGTTCCGCCATCCAGCCGGGAAGTTGATTCCGGCCGCCTTCACCCTTGTTGAGTTGCTGGTGGTGATCACCATTATCGCCCTGCTGGCGGCCCTGTTGTTACCGGTGCTGGGAAAGGCAAAACTGAAAGGGCAGAGGATTTCATGCCTCAATAATTTGAGCCAGATGTCGCTCTCGCGCCACATGTACACCGACGACAATCAAGGGAACTTGATTTTGTCCATGGCCGACGAGGATAGCGTGGATACAACCGTCGAGACTGGCGATGCCAAGATGCTGCTCTGCCCTTCGACCCATGTGCTCCGGATCCCGCTGTCGGAGGACGGGTGGGGCACTGCCGACACCTCGTATTTCGGCTCGAATTCCATGGCGCCCTCCCTGCCGGGGAGCTACGCCATCAACGGCTGGCTTTCGGTGGATCACACGCCGGTGGATTCGTTTCCCCAATTCTTCTTTAGGAAGGAGGCGGACCTGGAGGCCCCTTTGACGACCCCGCTTTTTCAGGATTCAACCTGGTACTACATATTCCCCCTGGAAACAGATCCCACCCTGAATCCTGCCGACCTTTACGACGGCTACAACGGCCATCGAGCCGAGGGCACCGAGTGCATACATAGCATGGGCCTTTGTTTGATTGACCGGCACGACAGCGTTGCCGCGGGCGCTGCGCCGACTGCTTATCGCTATTACAGCGGCCAGGTGCTTCCCGGTATGATCAACATGGTGTTTGCCGACCATCATGCTGGACTGATGATGTTGAACAACCTCTGGAGTTGCACATGGCATCGCGACTGGGACACGCCGATTCCTCATCCTTAACCGAAATTTTACTTAGGCCCAGCAAGTCAGCCCTCAACGCACCCAATCGCGCTGTTCTTATGATCCGTGTGCCGCAAAAGGGCCTTTTCGCGGAAAATCAATGGAAGTGCCAATGCATGAACTATTTACGCTCAAAAGGAAGCTTTCCCAATCAACCTAAATCAAGGCTAATCAAGATATTCCTTGCAATCTCCTGAACTCTTCCCACAATCACACGCGGATTTTGCCGAGGCCCTTGAAGGCGCTCCCGAGAGATCGCCCAGGTTGATGAACATGCGTTTTTCAGTTTCTTCATGCCCAACGCGACCATGATACTTAATGCGGCGGCGATGGAACGCGCGTTGACGCGCATCGCCCACGAAATCGCCGAGCGCAACGAAAACAGCGCCGAGGTGGCCCTGGTGGGGATTCATCGCGGCGGCGTTTTCCTGGCGCGGCGGCTGGCGGGCGCGCTTTCCGGCATCTGGTCGCTGGCCGTGCCGATGGGGAGCATGGACATCGGCATGCACCGGGATGACCTGGACCGCCAGCCGGCGCCCACCCTCCAGCCGACGGTCATTCCTTTTGATGTCACCGGCAAGACGGTCATTCTGGTGGACGACGTTCTTTTTAGCGGGCGCACGACGCGCGCGGCGCTGGATGCGATCATGGATTTGGGCCGGCCAAAACGGATTCAACTGGCGGTGTTGATTGACCGCGGCCATCGCGAGCTGCCGATCAAGGCGGACTTCGTGGGAAAAAATGTCCCGACCGCCCTGGACGAGCGCATAACCGTCCGCTTCCGCGAGGAGGGCAGCGCGGACGAGGTGACGCTGGAGAAGAAAGGCGGCGCATGAGCTGGAACCGAAAACATCTTCTCGACATCCAGTCGCTCACCGTGGAGGAAATCGTCACCGTTTTGGACACGGCGCGGGCCTTCAAGGCGGTGGGCGAGCGGGCCGTGAAAAAGGTCCCGGCGCTGCGCGGCAAGACGGTGGTCAATTTATTCGTCGAGCCGTCCACCCGCACGCGGATCAGCTTTGAATTGGCGGCGCAGCGGCTCACCGCTGATGTCATCAATTTCAGCGCGGAATTCTCCTCGCTCAAAAAAGGGGAGACGCTCAAGGACACGGCGCGCAATCTGGAGGCGCTGAACGCGGACATCATCGTCATGCGGCACAGCGCGAGCGGGGCGCCGCATTTTCTGGCCCGTTTCTTGCGCGCCAGCGTGGTCAACGCCGGGGACGGCGCCCATGAGCATCCCACCCAGGCCCTGCTCGACGCGTTCACCGTGCGCGAAAAGAAGGGGAAAATCGCGGGGCTGAACGTGACGATTTTGGGGGACATCCTCTACAGCCGGGTGGCGCGCTCGAACATCTGGGCCTTGACCAAGCTGGGCGCCCGCGTCACGCTGTGCGGCCCGGCCACGCTGGTGCCAAAAGTGTTCGAGCAGATGGGCTGCCGTGTCACTTATAATGTGGACGAGGCCATCGAGGGGGCCGACATCATCAACCTGCTCCGCATCCAGCACGAGCGGCAGCGCAAAACGATGTTCCCGAGCATCGGCGAATACACCAGCCTTTTCGGCCTGACCAAGGCGCGGCTGGCCCGGACCAAGCCGGAGGCGCTCATCATGCATCCGGGGCCGATCAACCGCGGCGTGGAAATTGACAGCGAGATCGCCGATTCCAGCCGGTCGGTCATCCTGGACCAGGTGACCAACGGCTTGGCCGTGCGCATGGCTGTGCTGTTTCTGGTCAACGGCGGCAAGGGGCCGCAGGAAGTGGCGGCCTGAGGAAACCGCTTGGCATTAGGCAAGCCATCGTCTTTCCGTTCGACTCAGAGTGCCTAACCAATTGCGAGGGGTCTGCATGGCAATGCCAAACTTTCCAACACCCTCTCGTATTCGGAAAGGACTTCCTCGCTGACCACCGGCAACAAAAGACCCCGCAGCCAAGCCTTGAGGATCAGGTGCGGCTCATGCCTCCAGAAGACCCCGGCCACAAAGACTCCCGTGTCAATGACGGCCGTCTTCATCCCGCGCGCGCCGCAACGCGCTTCTTACAATGGCCGCTGCTTGCCGGGCCGGCTGCTTGCCTGCCGGCGCCTGGCGCAAAAGCCTGTCCACCTCGCGTTTGCCGGGCGATTTGACGGGCCGGATCAGCAATCCGCCCTCGCCCAGATCGAACACATTCAAAGGTCCGCCACGTTCCAGGCCCTCGCGCCGGCACCAGTCCAGTGGGAACACAGTCTGGCGCCTCTCGGTCAAGGTCATGGTCGTCGTTTTCATGGTAATAATCTATTACCTTTTCCGTTCCTTTGTCAAGACCGTTCCCCTGTTTTTGCCGGCGGCGGGCGCAGATGGACGATGGTCGCCCCGCTTCCCCCGTAGTGAGGCCCGGCCAGCGAATAGCGCGCCACCCCGGGATGCCGCGAGAGGATGGCGTGGACGCTGCGCTGCAAGTTGCCCACGCCTTTGCCATGGATAATCCGCAGTTCCAGCAGGCCGCGCTCCTGGCAGGCGGCCAGCCAGTCGGGAATCAGAGCGCCAATGTCGCGCGGCCGGAAGGTGTGCAAGTCCAGAACGCCATCCATCGGCAATTCGACGGGGGCATCGCCCAGGGGAGTATCGGAGGACATGGCAGGGGCCGCGGGCTTTGGGCCGGCGCGTCAGGGATGGGCCGGCCGCTTGGGCGGGCCGGTGCTGGCGCGCAGGATGATTTCCGGCGGCAAACGCCGCGCCTCGGGTTGCCCGCCGCGCAGGAGTTCCTGCATCATTTCCATCGCGGCCGCGCCCAGGCGCAATTTAGGCTCGCGCACGGTGGTCAGGGCCACGCGAAAATGTTCACTGACCAGCAGGTTGCCAAAGCCCGCCACGGAAAGGTCCTGGGGAATGCGGAGTCCTTGATTGAGAAAAACGTGGGCCGCGCCGATGGCCGACAGATCGCAGGCGCTTTGCACGGCGGTGATGGACGGGGCCTCGTGCAGGATTTGCAGCGCGGCTTTCTCCCCTTCCTCGAGGGTCGCGCCGGCGTTGAAGAGCAGACGGTCGTCCCACTCCACCTCCGCTTCGCGCAAGGCGCGGCGATAGCCTTCCAGGCGTTCCTGGGACCAGGGCGCGCTGGCGGGGCCGCACAGATACGCAATTCTTTTGTGCCCCAACTCCAGCAAATGCCGCGTGAGGAGGGCGCTCCCGTTCAGGTCGTCGGTTTCGACGCTGTGGAAATCGGCGCAAAAGGGAGCGCGGTGCCCCACGACCACCACGGGGATGCCGCGCCGCGCCAAATCCTGGTAGATGGCGGCGGCGGGCGCCAGCCGGTACACGGGAAAAATAAAAAGTCCGTCCACCCGCCGCGAAAGCAGCCGCCGGATGCAGGCCTCCTCCCGTTCGGGCCTGTTGAGGTTGTGCGCCAGTATCAGATCGTAGCCCAACTCGTGCGCCTGCTCTTCAATCGCGGCCACCGTGCCGGCAAATATGGGATTGGCCACGCTGGACAGGACCAAGCCCAGCAGTTTGGTGGTGCGATTGCGCAATCCTTGCGCCATGGAGTCGGGCACGTAACCCATCTGCTGGGCGAGCAAATGCAGGCGGGTCCTGGTGCGCAAGGCGATGTCGCTGGCGCCGCGCAAGGCCTTGGAAACGGTCGTGACGGAGACGCCCCCCCGGGCGGCGATGTCTTTGAGGCGGACCATGCGGTTCAATCATTCAAAGTTTCAGGCTCCATGCCCCGGCGCTCTTCCCGGGGAGAAATTCACAGGAATGGCCATGCCACTCCGGGACGCAAGGCCGTCCCCACATCAAACCATGAAACCGCAAAACCACAAAAACGAAAGGAAAAAATGGCGCGGCAATCGGCCTTCAGGGCCGCTTCACGCTGGCCCCGGGACCACATATTTGCTCGAATTGGAGCTGGTTTTCGACCGCGAAATGCGAAACCACGACTGGATTGATAGAGTATTGTCCTCATAAATGGACGGGTGTAGTGGCTCAAAGAATAACTTGATTTACCTTGATTTGGCTTGATTGGAGTTGATTGCATATAGCCCGTTGGTGGATGTAAATGGTTGAGGGAAAGGAATTTCCATTGATTCTCCACAAAAAGGCTCAAAAGGCTCAAAAAAGAAGCTTTTTCACCGCGAAATACGCGAAATACGCGAACAATGGGGAATCCTTTTTCGCGTATTTCGCGTATTTCGCGGTGATCCACTCCGGATGGTTGCCCTTTGGATTTAGCCATTTTTTGCCATGCCGCAAAAAAAACCTTTTTCTTGGGGCGTAATCCACCGCAATCCACCGCAATCCACCGCAATTTGGAGGGTTCGTGCCGGCGACCGCTGCTGCCCCTGTAGCGGCGGTCTATGACCGTCGCAGATATGACGGATGCTGAATGAATGGGGAACGGATTGGTGCCGCCGTCGGTTCGCTGTGGCGCGACAAGCGAGTGCCGGAGGGATCCGTCTTGGCGTTTCGCCGTCCTGCAAGTCCGCCTGAATCCATCTCGGCGGGTCGCCCTATTTCCTCTCTTTTCCATTCTCCATCCTCGATCCTCCACCCTCGTTTTCATTCCTGCTCCGCCGCTCCCCGCCCGCCCCGCCTGCGCCGGCCGCATCCTCCCGGATGCGAGGCCGCCGTGTGCCTACGTTTCTCACGCTGCCAATTAAATCATAGCTTCTACATTTTGTCAAGCCCTTTTGCGAAAAAGCGTTCTTCGACGTTCTCTGTGGCTTCAATAGTGTGCCAAGCAGGCCGGAGCAGGGTCCCATCCTTTTGCCCATTTCGCTTGACGGGCCGGCGCGGGGCAGACAGGATGGCCTCATGCCGCGCCTGTTGCGAATCGAGTATGCCGGGACCATTTACCATGTCCTGAGCCGGGGAGATCGCAGGAAGGCGATCTTGCTGGACGAGGTGGACCGCCAGGATTTCCTCAAGACGCTGGCCGAAACCTGCCAGAAAACCGGTTTTGGCGGCTGCGCCTGAGGAGCGAGAACACCTTGAACAACTACCTCTTCGAGTGGAGGAAAACAAATGAGGCCACCACACAATTGGGCAAAAGTATGGTTTGACCTCCGCGCTCGGGGCGCAATACACGATTCGGAAATCATACCAAAACGAAACAAACTATAGGTTGACCCCTTTTACTTTTATTCTCAGGTAGTCACAACATTATGCAAGCTGAATTCGAAATGAAAGTGCAGGTGATTCGATCCCAGGGCCGGGCCACCCGGTTGTTTGTTAACGTCCCCCTGCCTTTGGCCGCCGCCCTAGATTTACAGGCTGGGGAACGCGTCCGCTGGCAACTGCTGACCCGATCCGAGTTGCGCCTGATCCGACTGGAGCCGCCTCCAACCAAAAAACCCTCAAAAACGTAGTCGGAGGTTTTTCAGCAGAATCCACACTATGGGTTGGCCCCTTTTACTTTTATGGAGATGTCAAATTAGACCTTAATTCATTTTGTCGCCTATTTTAAACAACATCCATATTTCAAAAATCAGCAGCAGAGCGAAGGCAATCTGGGCTGTCAGTGCCATTATCTTAATCGCTGCGGTTGGATTCATTTTCAATTGGCTCTGGTTTTGGATTTGTTGGGAAGTTTTTGGAGCCGTATTGGTATCAATCGGATGCATCGGTGATTGGGTATTATTGTATAAAAAGAAGCATGACGCCGAGCACCACCGTCGAGAGAGATATTTTGCCATAGCTGTGGCGATTGGTGTAACAATGGATGTATGCGGGCTGGCCCACGCCATTCCATCGGCTTTGACGTTGAGCCAGGGTATTGCTGGCACACAAATGACCAATTCGTGGCTTGTCGCATCCAATGTTTTGGCCGCAAGGCAGGTTGAGGAGCTTCGCGCCACCAATTTGACGCTGCGACACGAGTTGTTGGCCTTTGAATCAAACAACCTCGCTCTCCGGTCCAATATTGTTGCGCTGGAAGAACAGGCGCAACCTCGGTCAATAGAAATCTCTCGTCCCGCGCAGCGGTTAAAGCGGTTTGCTGGCAAGAAGGCGGTTATCATTCCCGCCATGTGGGGGGATTGTTCGCGCACAGCAAACCAAATTGGAGAAATTCTCCATGAAGCAAACTGGGATGTATCAGGAATTCCGACATTCAAGCCAGTTCCCGATGGTGTCACGCTCTGCTTGTGCTGGCCAACCAATGGACCGCAAACCATGTCCTTCTTTATGGAACAACTACAGCAAGCACAACTGAAGTCACAAGATGCCTGCGATGCGCTGCTGGATGAACTCAATAAGGGCAGCATAGCGGCTAAACTAGACAGGAACATGTTTTTTAGGACATCTCTTCGTATTGACGCAATCTTAATTTTTGTTGGCCCAAAACCCAACCAAACAGATGCAGAAGTTGACAGGATGGAAAACGAATTGAGCGTTTTAGAACGAACAATTGAAGGGATTAGGTTAGATTGGCAGCCTCTTATAAAACTCTGGACTAACCAAACGATGCCGCGAGGATTAGACGTTTTATTTTCAAGGGAGCAGGCGGCCAATAATGAGAGGAATGCTCTTGAACGTAAGCTTTTTGATTTAAGGGAAAAACAAATAGATGTATTGTTTCCCGGAAGAACAACGAATTCTGATGGAACTCCCCGGGGGGAATCTTTACAGAAGGATACGAGATTTTGCCATAATGGTGTCTGCATGGAATGGCCCTTAGATAAGACCTAAAACTCTCTTGCCCAGGCGTTTGCGTCGCTTCGGATGAGGCATGGTTTCAAACAATACTTGTCGGCTTAACCGTTGCATTTCCTTCAACGCGTCTTGCA
>JBEKIA010000152.1:0-9797 GCA_050011995.1 Verrucomicrobiota bacterium | reverse complement strand
TGTGGGGTTGAACGATTATGAGGACTTCCTCCAGACTGACGCCGCCATCAACCCCGGCAATTCCGGCGGGGCGCTGGTTGACATTGACGGCCGGCTCATCGGCATCAACACCGCTATTCTGAGCCATTCCGGCGGGAGCCAGGGCGTAGGCTTGGCCATCCCTTCCAACCTCGCCCGCACGATCATGGAAAGCCTGGTCAAATATGGCAAGGTGACGCGCGGTTACCTCGGCGTCATGATCCAAAATGTGACTCCCACAAGCCCCGGCAATAAACCATTCAACAAGGCGCAGCCGACGGGTTCCCAGGATTTCATGCTCGTATTTAACTCGCCGGAAAACTTTGTCCGGTTCAAGTGCGACATACATGCCTGGATGTTCGCCTATGTGAGCGTCTTTGATCATCCTTGGTTCGCTGTCAGCAGCCAAGACGGGCAATATCGAATCCACAACGTGCCTCCGGGGCGGTATACTGTCGTGGCCGAGCACCGAAAGTCCGGCACGCTGCAACAAAATGTCGAGGTGCGGGATCACGACGTGAAACTCGATTTCACTTTCCCTGCAAAAGGGGGTCGTTGAAAACCCGCCCACACAGGCTGCTTTGACAGCTCGCCCGCAAGGAGTGACACCCTTAAAAGGGGAAGCATTATGAATTATTTCGCAACCGGCTGGGAAGACGGCTGGAAGCTTGCCTTATCATCCGCCTCCAACCAGTCGAATAGAGTGGCTCTTTCAATATCAAGTCCCAATTTACGGCAACTTTCAACCAACTCCTTCCGACGGTCCGAGGCCTGCATGGCAGGCATATCCTTCACTTTGAGAGCCTCCATCTGATACGACCAGGCCCTTTCCTCTTCACGAGTTCTCGGAACTCCGTTAATTTTCAGCCAGGCGGCGACGTCTTCGTAACTTTTGGCAGAGGCAACAGCGGTCTTGAATTGAGCAGCGTTGATGCCTTTGAAACCGAACAGTTGATTGTCCAATGGACAATCGTAATGCTATTCTCCCAGAGTTCCCGCAATGCTGGCCCGGCATTTATCCACAGTTCGGCCAAGGATGGCAAAACGGCCGAACCGATCGCGGGGGCTATGAGGAGATTGTCGGGTCAGGTCTCGATTCTCAATAGGCGTTTTCATATTGAATGCTTCCTGTCTTGTATTCCAGTAGTATTCGCGTTGTCTGCTTTATGGCACAAGCCACGCTTACACTATAATTGCTCCTAAAACTTACTGCAAATAACATCGGCCGTCAAGCCAATCGGACCCGCCATCTATCTGCCAGAATGGCAGCGGCACGCTGCCATGCTGGCACAAGTCGCGTGGTGGGAGCATGGGGATTCTGGCCATCTGAAGTCATAACTCTTTCTGAATTAAGCATTTCCAGACAAAGCTCACTTTCTGGCATTGTTCATGCCGCAATGTGTTATGAGAATGAATAGAAGTAATGATATGCTTCTCGTGATTGGGATGACATCAAGTTCGACCTGAGGCATTTTGCCGACATTGAACGGCTGGCGATGGTGGGCGAAAAGAAATGGGAAAAGAAAATGAGCGTTTTTTGCAAACCGTTCACCACGGCAAGGATTCGCTACTTCGACCGCGCGTCCATTGCCGATGCGCAAGCTTGGCTGGCGCAGAATTAGCCGGGCAGCCGGGGCCGCCAACGGAGAGTTTCGTTCGCCAGCCCTGAGCTTCATCGGGCGCTTCGTTGTCGTTGCCCGCCGGCGGCGTGCTGGTCTCGCTCTTGGCTTGTCTGTCCTTCTTGTCTTTCTCGATTACGGTCTTGAGAACGTTTTTGGGGTCAACGGTTGTGACATCCGGCTTGGTGAGGGACCAGACACCCCGACTGGAGTTCGTTACCGTTCCATACTTCTTGAGGGTTGTCCGCGCCCATGCGAGGCGATAATCCACCTCGGTCCGATTGGTTTGCTTGTGCATCACAGCCAAGACATCCTCCGACAGTCGGAGGTTCTGGATGACCCGCTCATAAATCTCGTTGATGGAGCCAGAGCCGCCTAATTCTCGCAGCGCGGCGATAAGTGGGTTCATCAACTCCTGAAATGTGGGAATCTGCGCATTTGCCAGACCATGCTTGCTCATTCAAGAAGCGTGGACGGAGCTAAAATCGTTGTCCAGCATAAAAATGTGCCGTGCCTACTTCCATCCCCTCCCAATTATGGCCGCCCAATATTTCGAGCGGGGGCAGCATATAACCCCAATTCCCGCGCTCTCTCTTCCCTGCCGCCACAATTTCAGGAATCAATGGCGTGGAAGCCACTTGTTCATCCGCCTTCGCACGGCCTGCGGCGGACAGGCCGAATGAAGCCGAAAGGCCAATTAAAACGGATCCCCCGACGCTTCCATCAAATCGCTTTGCACATCCGTTTCTCCCGCTGGCCCCACATCAATGTTGTCCGCTTCCGCCGGCCGGGATTCCTGCCAGCGCATTTCCGCCGCCTCATCAAACGCCAACTCCGTGAATTTCCGCAGCAAATCCGAATGCGCCGCCATCATCTTCTTTTTCTCGGCCTCATCCAGATACCGAAATCGCGGAGAGAGACAGGATGACAGGATGTACAGGATGAAACCTGGATGGTCCTGTTCCGGTTTGTCTTTTCTGAATCCTGTTCATCCTGTTCATCCTGTCAATTCATGTGGAAACGGGTCTTGCGCGAACTCCCGCAACACCTGCCATTCCGCCGCCAACGCCTCATTGCGCAGGCGCTTCCCAATTGAGCGAAGCGACGCACGCATGGAAATGACCGGCCCCGAGCACATGGAGCACAACGAAAACCGGAGCAAAGACTACGGGCTGGGAGAAGAAAATAGCCGCAAAAAGGCCCAGCGCGGCCAACCGCAACCAAAGGGATGAATCTGAATTGAGATTTTGTCATTGAGCATTTGTCATTTGTCATTCGGGAAGGCGATTCGGAAAATCTTGTCGAAAATGCGCGGTTATTCACTATTGTGGCACAAAAGGCCCAGCGCGGCGAGCCGCAACCGAATCCGGAATTACCCGCAGATGGACGCAGATAGGACAAATGGATTTTGAACAGGAGCACACAGAGATAACAGAGTTTTTCCTCCGTTTCCTCCGTGTCCTCCTGTTCCAAAGTTCTTTTCTGCGTTCATCTGCGCTGCCAATAGTGAAGCGGAACAGCCGGTGCCTTACAAGCGTGTTCAGGATTATTCCACTGACAGACATTCCCCTGACACCTCTCCGGTTTCTTCCATCCTCCACCCTCCATCCTCCATCTTCGCTTTAGTTGCGGCGGGCCGCGCTGCGTGATCTGCGGGCCTCTCATCGCCAAATCTTTGGACTCGACTTGGCCGCATGAACTTTTCACTGTGTAGCGGTATGGATATGGATACCGCCGAAAAATGAACGTCATCCACGCGACCGCGGAGTTGGAGGCCGGCTCGCGCCCGGTTTGCCTGGCCATCGGGGTTTTCGATGGCGTCCATCTCGGGCATCAGCAGGTCATCCGCCAGGCCGTCGGCGACGCCGCCCAGCACGACGGCCTTTCCGTGGTGATCACCTTTGACCGCCACCCCGCCGCCGTGCTGGCCCCCGCGCGCGTTCCGCCGCTCATTTATCCGCCGGCCAAAAAGATGCGCGCCATCGCCTCCCTGGGGCCGGACACCGCCTGCGTCATTCATTTTGACAAGGCCTTCAGCGAGATGACCGGGGAGGAATTTATCCGCGGCCTGGCGCGCGACTGCCGCAAAATCCAGAGCCTCTCCGTGGGCCGGGCCTTTTCCTTCGGCCGCGCGCGTTCCGGCAATGTCGCCTTGCTCCGCGCGCTGGGAAAAGAACTGAACTTTGCCGTCCACGCCCTGGCCGAAGTTTCGCTGGACGGCCGGCCCGTCAGCAGCACCCGGGTGCGCGCGGCGGTGCGGGCGGGGCGCTTCGCCCAGGCCGGCCAGATGCTGGGCCGTCCCTATACACTTTGCGGACGCATCCACAAAGGAAGCGGCGTGGGCCGTCGAATGGGGGTTCCGACCGCCAATCTGGACGCGGCGGGGTTGCTGCTGCCGCCGGCCGGTGTTTATGCGGCGCGCGCCTTTGTGGCAGGCCGGAGCCATGCCGCCGCTGTCAACATTGGTTGCCGCCCCACGGTGGCTTCCGCCGCGCCTGAGGTGCGGGTGGAAGCGCGCCATCCTCCATCCTCAATCCTCCATCCTCGTTCTTCGGGCGCGCCCCAAATCCAGGTGGAAGCGCACCTGCTCGATTTTGCCGGAGATATTTACGGGGAGGAAGTGGAACTGGCCTTCCTCAAGAAGTTGCGCCATGAACGAAAGTTTCCCTCCCTGGCCGCCCTGCGCCAACAAATCCACCGGGACATCGCGCGCGTCCGGGAACTGACCGGTGATTTTTAGTGGCGTCCGCCACCGCCATGTGCGCCACCCCCGCCGACATGTCCGCCGAATCCGCCCACATGTCCGCCAAACCCGCCATGCCCGAAGCCGCCGCCATGACCGAAGCCAAAACCAAAGACCAGCGGCCCGCCGAAAGGATACCCGGGGTAATAAAAAGGATCGTAATAGTACGGATCGTAATAGACGGGCGCGGGCGCCGGGGCATAAACCGGGTAAGTTGGGGGCGCGGCATAAGCGGAATTATAGGCATTGGCCCGCGCTTGCAACGCCGCGTTAAAGCTGGCCGACGAATCCTCCGCCGCGTAGGAATTATAGTTCGGCGCCGGGGCTTGCGCCGGCACTGGCACCGGCGCGCCCGCGGCCATGCCCGCTCGCCGCTGCAATTCGCCATAGCGTTGGATCATCGCCGTGACGACCGGCGTGGGCACGCCCTGTTGCTGCAAGGAAATGATGTTGTCCGCGCTGAGATAAAACGACAGCGGCGAATTGTTGACGTAGCTGACCATGATGTCCGCCGGGATGCCGCCCTTGAACAGCTTCATCACTTCGCCCACCCCGGAAGGATAGGACGGGGGCGTGGCCACGGCCGCGGCGGGCGCGGGGCTTGGGGATGCCGCCGCCAGGTTGGGGTCGCCGGCCGCGGTGGCGCGCCCGGGGACAGCCAGAAAAAGCGCCACCGACAGAACCGTCATGGTGGCCGCGCCTAAAATCATCGTTTGCGTTCTCATAGATTTCCTCTTTGGGTCGTCATCGCTGTCCCCCTCATGACGGATTAGACTTACGCCCTGTTCCCGCCTCTTGCAAGCCATTCTTGCGCTCCTGGCCGCGCCGCCCTTTTCGCGTGACGGGCGCTGGTTCGTGTGTTATATAAGCTCCATTATTGGAGATGCATGCTTTAAATTTTTTGTGCCGTCAACTCGTTAGACTGCCGGTTCAGCCAATCCATTCAATGAATTTCAACCAAATCACATCTGCCCACCCGGCCCGTTGGCGCCGCCGGTTTTTCGTTTCCGCCAGCTTTGGCTTGCTCCTTCTCCTCTTGCTCCTTCCGCCCAACGCGGGCGCGGGCGGCGCCCCGACCGTCCTCAGTTTTACCAACACCACTCCCATCATCATTTACACCCAGGACGATAATAGCTTTGGCGTTGCTTCCCCGTTTCCATCCACCAACCAGGTTCCGTCTCTCCCCGGCGCGTTGCAAAGCGTGACCGTCACTCTTTACGGATTGACCGACCCGGACACCGCCTCCATTGACCTTCTTCTGGTCGGCCCCTCCGGCCAGGCGGTGGATTTGATGGATGCGGCGGGCAGCGAGCCGGCGGGCGGCGCCACCGTTACCATTGCGGATTCCGGCGCCGCTCTTCCCGGTCCCGGCGGGACGCTCACAACGGGAACCTACCAACCGAGCGGCAATCCTTTCCCGACGTACGTTCCATTTCCTCAAGCCGTCACCACCAACGTGCTGGCTGGCTTCATCGGAACGCCCCTGGGGGGAACCTGGAGCTTGTACGAGTATTATGACGACTATGGCGGCGACGGCTCGATCAGCGGAGGCTGGAGCCTGACTTTTACTTTGGTGCCCGCCCCCCCCGCCGTCACCAACCAGGCCGCGACGAACATCACGTCCACCAATGCCACCTTGAGTGCCACCGTCAATCCCAATCTCAGCGCAGCGACTGTCTATTTCCAATACGGTCTCACCACCAACTATGGAAACTTTAGCGCCACCAACACTTTGGCGTCCGACCTGGTGGATGCGCAGCCGGTGGCGCTGCCCATCACCGGCTTGCTGCCCGGCACGACCATTCATTTCCAAGCCGTGGCGCGAAACAGCGCCGGCACAAATCTCGGCGGCGACTCGACCTTCAGCACGGCCTCCGGTGCGTCCTCCGCGCCGCCGGTGCTCGTGGCCTCCCTCACCAACGGCGCCACCCTGGTCCTGACTCTTTACGGCAACCCCGGCTCCAACTATACGGTCGTGTCCGCCACCAGCCTTTTGTCCCCGATCACTTGGACGGCGTTCACCAACCTCACCTTGGCCAGCGCTGCCCAAGTCATCAACCCAGGCCCTCTGACCAACTCGATGGAATTTTTTGCCGTGGAGACAAACGTCACGCCCCCCGCGCCTCCGGTGCTCGTGGCCTCCCTCACCAACGGCGCCAGCCTTGTCCTGACGCTCTCCGGCAATCCCGGCTCCAGCTATGCCATCCTGTTGGCCACCAACCTTTTGCCCCCGATCCATTGGACGCCATTCACCAACCTCACCTTGACCAATGCCGTCCAAGTCATCAACCCAGGCCCGCTGACCAACCCGATGGAGTTCTTCCGCGCCGCCCAACAATGATCGTCCGGGAAGAGCGCGCACGACTTGAAGTCTCCTCGGTTCGCATGGGCGTAACCCGCGCGGCCCGCCAAACGTCATTACCGGGGAACCAAACGGTGAACGAATCAGCTTTTCAAACCAAGGGGGATGCGGCAGTGTGCTCCCGGAAAACTTTAATACTTTGAGCGACAACACATCAAACAAACCTGACGGCCTGCTGGAATCGCGCCGCTTGCTGCCGGCGCTTTTGCTCCTGTTCATCGGCAGCGGCTGCGCGGCGCTGATCTATGAAATTGTCTGGCTGCAACTCCTCCAATTGGTCATCGGCTTGACCACAGTCTCCCTGGGCGTGCTGCTCGGCGCCTACATGGGCGGAATGTGCCTGGGCAGTTATCTCCTCCCCCGCCTGGTTTCGGCGCGGCGCCATCCCTTGCGCGTTTATGCCGTGCTGGAGGCGGGGATCGGCGTCATCGGCATCGCCATTTTGTCCGGCATGCCCTGGGTCTCTCAAATCTATACCGCCGTGGGCGGGAGCGGCTTCGGCGGAATCGTCGTTCGTTGCGTGGTGGCCGGGGTCTGTTTGGTTCCTCCCACCTTGCTCATGGGGGCGACGCTGCCCGCCATGTCGCGCTGGGTCGAAACCACGCCGCAAGGCGTTTCCTGGCTTGGATTTTTTTATGGAGGCAACATCGGCGGCGCGGTTTTCGGCTGCCTCCTGGCCGGCTTTTACCTGTTGCGGATGCACGACATGGCCTTCGCAACTTATGTCGCCGCCGGCATCAATGCCACGGTTTCCTTGCTGGCGCTGTTTTTGGCTTGGCTGGCGCCTTTCAAGCCGGCGGCGGATGCCGCGGCGAACGGCGGCTCAACCCCGGCGAGTCGGGACCCTTCCGGACAATCCGCAATCCGCAATCCGCAATCCGCAATGGAAAGTCACGGTTCGACAGAGTTTCGCCCTGCCGGGATGAGAGGGGGGGGATTGGGCGCGGTTTACCTCGCCATCGCGTTGTCCGGCCTGGCCGCCCTGGGGGCGGAGGTGGTCTGGACCCGGCTTCTGGCCCTGACGCTGGGCGCGACGGTTTATACATTCTCGATCATCCTGGCTGTGTTTCTGGTGGGGCTGGGGCTGGGCAGCAGCCTCGGGGCGGTTGTGGCGCGCCTGACGGCGCGGCCGCGCCTGGCTTTTGGCGGCTGCCAATTGCTTCTCGCCGGGGCGGTGGCCTGGGCTGCCTGGATGATTACCGCCTCGCTGCCGAACTGGCCGGTCAACCCCCAACTGGCGACCAGTCCCTGGTTCCTCTTTCAATTGGATTTGGCGCGCTGCCTGTGGGCCATTTTGCCCGCGCCCATTTTGTGGGGCGCGAGTTTTCCCCTGGCTTTGGCGGCGGCGGCGGCGCGGGGGCAGGATCCCGGCCGGCTGGTGGGCGGAGTTTATGCCGCCAACACCGTCGGCGCGATTGTCGGTTCACTGGCTTTCAGCCTGCTCTTGATTCCCCTGGCCGGAAGCAAGGGGTCCCAGCAGGTTCTGATTCTATTGTCCGCCGTGTCCGGGCTGGTCGTGCTGGCGCCGATGCTCTGGCGCAAAACGCCGGCTGCCGGCCCGGCGCTGGAAGCTCCACTGGGAGCGCCGGGCGCGGTCGTGCTGGCCGCCGCGACCTTTCTGGCGGCCTTGCTGGCGTGGCATGTGGGCGAATTGCCGTGGGGGGTGGTTGCCTACGGGCGTTTTACGGCAACTTATGGCGATGTGTTCGCGCCGGGCAGAAATGACAAGGAGGAGGATGTCCCCCGCAGCGGCGCCAGCAAATGGACCACTTACTGCGAGTACGTGGGCGAAGGGCTGAACGGCACCGTCGCGGTCACGATGCGAACCGACGGCGTGCGCAGTTTCCACTCGGCGGGCAAGGTCCAGGCCTCCAACGACCCGCGCGACATGCGGCTGCAGCGGATGCTCGGCCACATTTCCGCCCTGGCTTTTCCCAATCCCAAGAGCGTTCTGGTGGTCGCTTGCGGAGCGGGGGTGACGGCCGGCTCCTTTATCCCCCACACCAATATCCAGCGCATTGTCATCTGCGACATCGAGCCGCTGGTGCCTAAATATGTCACGCCCCGGTTCAGCCAGGAGAATTACAGCGTCGTGGACAACCCGCGCGTCGAGATGGTGCATGACGACGGCCGCCATTTCATCCGCACCACCCGCGAGAAATTCGACGTCATCACCTCCGACCCGATTGATCCGTGGGTCAAAGGCTGCGCCGCGCTCAACACGGTGCAGTATTACCAGATGTGCAAGGAGCACCTGAATCCCGGCGGCGTCATGTCCTTGTGGATTCCGTTTTACGAGAGCAATTCGGACACGATCAAGAGCGTCCTGGCCACTTTTTTCAAAGTCTTCCCCAATGGCATCGTCTGGAGCAACGACGAGAACGGATCGGGTTACGACGCCGTCCTGTTCGGGCAGGTCGAGCCGACGGTGATTGACGTGGACCAGTGGCAGGAGCGGTTGGACCGCCCGGAATACGCCGGGGTCAAGCAATCACTGGAAGATGTCGGTTTCCACGACGCGGTGGATTTGCTGGCCACTTACGCCGCCCGCGCCGCCGATCTGGGCGATTGGATGAGCACCGCCCAAATCAACACCGACCGCAACCTGCGTCTTCAGTATCTGGCCGGCCTGTCCTTGAACAACTATCAGGAAACGCAGATTCTCAACGAGATCACCCGCACCTACCGCTTCCCCACCAATTTATTTGTTGGCGACAGCGTCCGCGTCCACCTGCTGGAAGACCGTTTGAAAATCCGCAAGGGCACGGCCTCGCGCTGACCGCAAGCCGCGGGGGCCGCATGGCCGCCTGGCAGGAGGTAGTGTCCTGATTTGGGGAGCGCACGCGCCCTCGCTGAACCCACCCACCGATGTCAGCGACGAGGGCGTCGCTGACTGCACGCGAGGGCGCGTGCGCTCCCCGAAACGGGACGCTGCCGAATTGTTCGACTCGTTTGCCTCTGCTGGTATGAGGGTGAAGTTGGTGGACGGGTTGCCAGACAAAAGGGCGGGGGGCGGAAAGCGGCGCTGGCGCGCGCGCACTCCAAGACCTGGCGG
>JBEKIA010000151.1:0-9880 GCA_050011995.1 Verrucomicrobiota bacterium | reverse complement strand
GAACCCCGGCTGGGCGAGCATCGTGCCGTTGTTGGTGAAATACAGTGTGTCCTGCGTTTGAAACAGCGCGTTGTCCACGCTGTTCGAGGCAATCGTATCGTAGAAGAAAGTCCCGTTATTGATGACGACTGTGGCGTCAATGTTGGTCCGGGTCGTCAAATTGATGTCATTGACATACACCTTCTCCGGCGCGGCCGCGGCCCCTCTGCCCAGACACAGAACCACGAGCAAGGATAAGTGAAAGCGTTTCATAGCGGTGCGATTATGGCTGCGGCGATTTGGCTCCGGCGGGATGGACCCTGTCGGCGGCGACGCCAACCCCGGCCGCCCCGGCCCCCACCGTCCCGGCCGCCGTGCCCGTGGCGGTCACGGTATTGGTGTTCAGGAATGGATTAAAGGGCGAGTTGCCAACCCCCGACGGGGGGGTTAACTCCAAAGCCAGCAACCCCGCCAGGCTGGTTCGGTTCGGAAAAGCAATCGGCGGGTTGGTCGAGCCGTCAAAGGACCCAAACTGAAAATAGGGATACAGATAAAAGGCGGAATTCTGCAAAAACCCCGGGTTTTCATTCACGTAAATGGGGCCGACATTGTTGAACGCCACCGACATGGTCGGCGAAAAAACCAGCGAAACCCCCGCGCTTGTGTTGGTAGCCGGCGAGGCGATAATCGCCCCATAAGTGCGGACATAAGGCTCGTCCTCGCCCGCTGCCGGAGCGTTGAGCAGGTTCGTCGCGGTAAATATTATATCGGGCGGGCTGTTCGTCCGCCAGACGGTCAGTTGCTTCACTGTGTAATTGGTCAGGAGCGGAATCGTGTAGCTCACGGTATTGGTGATGCTTCCGTAGCCTATCTCCGAATCATAGGCCACTTTGACAAACTGGATCTTCTCCACCCCGCCCAGGATGCCGCCGGTGAAGTTGCTCAGCGTGTTGCCGTTGGTCGTGACGGGGGAAAAGGGATTGCCCGAGCCGGACGACCCGCTGCTGTTGGTGGAGACGGGGTTATAGGCCGAACCCGAGGTGGGAGTTCCCACGTAGCAGTCGGTGAACATGCCTTCAATGTTGTAATTGTCCTTGCGGTAGAGGTAGCGCAACCCGCCAAAATCATCCCGGGTGATGCCCAGGTAAAACCCCCCCAGTTGCAACGCCTCCTGCGTCGCCACCGCCGCGGTGGTGGTGGAAAGCCCGCCGTTGGGTTCGCCATTGGCTTCTTCCAGCGCATCCGCGGCGGTGCCCGCCCAAAAGCAGCTATCCGCGACTTGGTAGTCATACTGAGTGCCGTTGACGTAGGTGCTTGGATTCCAGGTAATCGGGTCGAAGTTGCGCACGGCAACCTGGTAATACTTGGCGCCGCAGGTCCCGCCGTCGCCGAGCAAATCAAAGACATGCGTTTCTCCCAGCAACCCCATGTGCTCCATCATGAGCTGCAACACGACGGATTTCAGGTCCAGCATGCTCAGGGCGCGCGCCGTGTAGTTGATCTGTTGATTGCCATCGGTGATGAACTCCGTCAGATTGGCGCTCGCGCTGGAGGCCGCCGGCAAACGGTTCAGGATGGCAAACGCCGCATCCACCGCCTTCACCCCCTCCTCGCCGTAGTAATCCAGAAACGTGTAATCGTAGGCGTAGGTGGTGACGCCGATATTGAGCCGCGAGCCTTGCTGAATGTTTTTCGTCCCCCCGGGTTCCGTGTAAGGCACATTGCCGGGAGTGACGGGCGGTTCATTGTACGCGCTGGGGACCGGGGAGTAAAAATACCGGGTCCCGTATGAAAGGGCGGCCGTTTCCCACGTTTCCAATTCTCCATAAAGCGAGAAGGCCCAATCCTGCTGCACAGCCGCCATGACCAACATCAGGGGGAGCCAAGTTCTTAAAGGTCGCAACATACAATCATTAGGTTAAGAGTTCGACGCGGTCCCGGTTTAGGGGCTTGTTAAAGTGTACATCTGGCCAAACAAATCAAAGCCGGAAGACCCGGTCGAGCCAGGCCCGGCCAGACTGGTCCACACCACCAGAAAGCGATCCACCCCGTTCCACGCCACATCGGGGTCCAATTGCTGGCTGACCCAGGTGGTGTTGACCTGGAACTCATCGCCCGACACCCCTTGCCCCCACAGCAGGAAGCGGCCAAAAACTCCCTCCTTGTCGCCGTCCTGCCCCAGGCTCGTCCAGACCGCCAGGACTCCATTGGGGCCGCTGGCCAGCCTGGGCTGGTATTGATCCCCGTAAAGATAACTGTTGATGCGGAAGGCCGGCGCCGCCGGCGCGCCGCCGGCAGAAAAAGCCCGCCCCCACACATCCCAACTGTTGGTCAACACCGTGTCCTTCTGGCTCCACGCCGCCGTAAAGCCTCCGTCGCTCAACGGCGCCAGGACGGGCGAGGCGCATTTATTGGAGGCCGAATTGACCAGGAATTCGCCCGTGACCGGAACCCCGGCGGCGGTAAAGATCCGCCCATAAACATCCTGGCTCCCGGCAAAACGCTCCCCCTCGGAAACCCAGACGAAGACGACATGGCCGTTGGCCAGCGTGCAAACGGCCGGCCTGCGCTGGTTGCCGATGGTGTATTGATTGACCAGGAACTCCTGCGTTCCGGCCAGGGCGCCGGCGGCCGTCACTTTGCGCGCATAGACTCCCCACTGGCTGCCGTCCTGCCCGTAGCTGGACCAAGCCACCATCGCCCCGCCGTCTGGCAGGGCCGTTGCCACCGGCTCCGCTTTCTGATCCTTGAGGTCGCTATGGACGCGGATGTCCGAGGTGTAAAAATTGCTTCCCTTGGCCAAACGCGCGAAAATGGCCGGCTGGCCCAGCACGGAGCTTTGCCAGACGTAAATGGTGATGCCATTGAGCAAGTTCTTGACCGCCGGCTTGACCTGCTGGCCGATGGCGGTCTTGTGGACGCCGCTGGTTGAGCCGGTTGTATAGTCGCTCCCCAAAACCGCGCAGTGAATCCCCAACCCCTGGTTGTAAAACGCCAGAATGCCGCCCGCCGAGTTGAGCGCGATGGAGGGGAGAACCTGGTCGAGAGGGGGCGCGCCGATGACGCTGAATTCGCCTCCCAGCCGCACGACCCCCTGGCTCCGGGCGACGGTCGCCCCAATGAGAAAAACAGCGGTCAAACACACTCCCTGGCATCTGGAAAACACGCGCATAAGATCATTAAATGTTAGCAAGATTTCATCAATTTGTCCATTTTGGAATCACCCGCCGGCATGGGCGGGGGTGCAGGACAGACTTCTTCACGTCTTTGGTAGGGCGGCGCTGCGGCGCCGCCCAAGAGTTTAGGGCAGAGCGGCAGCTCTGCCCTGCCAGGAAGGCGAAGAATTTGCGCCCGACAAAACCCTGGTCATTAGCCACTTGCACAGATTCCTGAGCCGGGGTCAAAGGCCAAAGCGCCCGCAGCGGCCCACAGCCAATGCAACCGCGGCTTCGCGCCGATAAACCACTCCGGGCTTCGGCTCAGGGGAAACAGAAGCGAACATCAGCGGGAACCGCCTTTTTGTATTGCTGTTGCGCCGGGCTCCAATTGCCGTGATCGGCGGCATTCCTCAGCCAATTCAGCTCCAAAGAGGCAGAGGAGGCCTGCTGGACGCTGCCATCCCCCAACAAAATATTGCCCGCTCCAGCCGCATCGCCGGCGGAATGCAATTTCAACGACCACCCCACCTTGTTTCCCGTCGTGTTGGGGGAAGCCGTGTTGCCGCCGCTCACGGCCACAATGGTGGCAGCGCGCGTATTCATCACCACATCAGATCCGGCGCAATCGCCGGCGGTCGCTCCGGAGAAACCGTAGCCCGCATCCGGCGCGGCCGGATCTCCCGCCATGCCGCCCAGATTGCGGTCCCCGCCGGCAATGGACTGCGGATAGGTGTCCGCGGCGCCCGGATTCACAAAATAAGAAACATTTTGCGCGGTGAATCCATTTTTGAAGTTCGGCGCGGCCGCGCGGTCGTCGGAAGGGCAGGCCACCACTTTGGGCGACTGGCCCAGTTCGTTCTGCATGAGTTTATAATTCCAGGCCACTCCCGAGGCCGCGACTTGTCCGATGCTCGGGCCGATGACGCCTCCCGCGACGGCGGCGCCTGGCCCGCCGGCGTCCATCCACCCGCCTTTCTTGACGGTCTGCTGGGCTGGCAACAAGTCCCCGTTATCGCCCGCCCACAGGCGGTAGGCGGTGCCGAGTTGCTTTAGGTTGTTCACGCAGCTAATTCGTTGCGCCTTTTGTTTGGCTTTCGCCAGTGCCGGCAACATCATGGCGGCCAGAATGGCGATAATCGCCACGACGATGAGCAGTTCAACGAAACTGAACGCACCCAACTTCCTTGTCTCAATTCTTTTCATAATGTGCCACTCCTGCTCCCTGCGGGCCGGCAAGTCAAGCGCCATTCGGGCTTCAAGGGGCAAGGCCATGGCTAATTCACGAAGGCTCTGGGAACTCATATGCAGAATGGAGAATTCCAATCCGTATGGAGGGTCAAACCATACTTTTGCCCAATTCTTTGGTAGCCTCATTTGTTTTCCTCCACTCATAGAGGTGGTTGTTCAAGGTGTTCCTGCTGCCCATGTGCAGCCGCTGGGCGATTTGCCCAATGGTCAGGGTCGTCTGGTGCCGCAGCCGTGCTGCCATCGCCACTTTGGCCGCGTCGCTCTTGGGCCGTTGGGTCAAATCGGATTCCCGCCACCCCAGCCGCCTCAATTCTTGCGCCACAATCTTGTCCGCCCGCGCCCACTCGCTCTCTCGCCGCAAGACGCCGGAATGGTTGCGCCCCAATTGACCGCGCATTCGTTCCAGCAAGCTGTTTTTGAATTCGCTGGTTCCTAAACACCATCCCCCCGGCAACCCTTTCCGCTGCCCGGCGCGCGCTTCCTCCGCCCGTCGGGCTTCCATGCGGCGCTCAAACTCCCGGCGGGACGCCGCCGTGTCCACCGGCAGACCGTGCTCCCCCATCAAACGGTCCACTCGCAGCCAATGCGGGCGGTGCTGCGGAGCCGCCAGGTAATACCCAAAACTGCTCCACGGATATTCGAGCAGACGGCTCGATGGCGCCAGCAACTTGGCCCGCACCGGGTTGAGGTGTGTGTAGTCGCACACCGTCCTCAAATACCCGTTGCCACTCCCCTCCACCACCAGCGACTTGTAGCGTCCGCTGAAGACGTGCCCGCAAAGTTTGTGCCGGTGGTTGAGGCGGATGGTGTAGGTGCTGAGCCACCGGCGCATTCCCGCCACCAGGTTGGCCCGGGGGGTTTCCACCACCAGATGAAAATGGTTGTTCATCAGGCAATAGGCGTGAACCTCAAAACCGGTTTTCTGGCACGTTTCGGCCAGGGTTTTGAGGAAATCCTGGCGGTCCACGTCATCCAGGAAGATCGCCCTCTTGCGATCTCCCCGGCTCAGGACATGATAAATAGCCCCGGCATACTCGATTCTCAACTGGCGCGGCATGAGGCCATCCTGACTGCCCCGCGCCGGCGCGTCAAGCCAAATGGGCAAAAGTATGGTTTGACCCCGCACATTATTATTTTATGGTGGCAGGGCGGCAAAGAGGAGTCGAGTGGATTCAATGATCGGGGGGCGCGCACTCCGTGTGCGCCGCGGCGGGTAGTCCCGACGCGTCGGGAACCCGCCTTTTCCCCTTCCATCGCTGACGCGGTACTAATGGCGCGGATTCACCATTGACAAAAGCGCAGTTTGCCATTGTCTTTTCACCGGGGAAAGCTTAGACAGCATCCTGTCCAAATGGATACCGAATACAAAATCATCGGCGGAGACGGAGCCGAATACGGCCCCGCCTCGCTGGATGAATTAAAGATGTGGATCGGCGACGGCCGCGTGGCCGCCTCCACCCAGGTCTGGCGCAACGATCTGGCCCTCTGGACGCCGGCCGCCCGCTACACCGAATTGCAGCAGGCCCTGGCCCGGCTCCAGGCCTCCGTGTCGCCCACGGCGCTCAACCAGGGGTTGCGCGCGGCGGGATTTTGGCCGCGCCTGGCAGCCTACCTCCTGGACAGCGTGATTCTGGTCATGCTTTTTGAGATGATTTGCCGGTGGAAACAATGGGAGATGCCGGTGCTCCCCGCCGTGTTGAGCGACCAGGCCCGGCAACAATTCATGGACCACTACTTCGCCTTTGTCAGGCAGGTGTCGCCCTGCCTGTGTTTTTTGCTGCTGCTCTATGACGTTCTCCTCAACGGAACCTTTGGCGCCACCTTGGGAAAGATGGCGGTGGGCGCGAAAATCATCGGCGTGGACGGTTCCCCGCTGGGCTACAGCCGGGCGCTGCTGCGCTCGCTGGCGGAGCGCTTGACGCTCGTGGTCGGCTTCCTGTGGATTCTGGCGCGCCCCGACAAACGGGGCCTGCACGATCTCCTGGCCGGGACCCGGGTGGTTTTTCAACGATGATCTCCACAGCCAACCGGCGCATTTTATTGATCGCGGCGTTGGTCCTGGCGCTGGATCAAGCCAGCAAAAACCTGGTCCTCCAATTCCTGGGCCCCAAGGAGGACCGGATTGTTATTGACGGTTTTTTCCGGCTGGTCAATTGGGGCAACACCGGCGCGGCCTGGAGCCTGTTCCGCGGCCGCAACGAGGTGCTGGCCTGGGTTTCGGCGGCGGCCCTGGCGGGCCTGCTGTTCTGGCGCCGCCATTTCCACATCCAAGGCCTCCTGGGACAAATTTCCCTGGGCCTGATCTGCGGCGGGATCGCGGGGAATCTTGTTGACAGAATCAACCCCGCCCGCCATCAGGTGATTGATTTTTTGCGCTTTTATCTCCTCACCCGCGGCGACAGGGAAATCGGCTTTCCCGCCTTCAACGTCGCCGACAGCGCGATTTGCGTGGGCGTCGGTTTGCTCATCCTGGTTTCCCGGCTGGAATCCGCCGCCCCAGCCCCGCCCGCGCCGGAAGCGAGGACGGAAAACTGATTAAGATTAAGATTGAACTTGCGCGCTGAAATCACCGTCGGGCAGTCGCTTCCGTTGGAACGGCTGGACGCCTTTTTGCGGACCCAATTTCCCGGCGTCTCGCGCGGGGCCATTCAACGGCTGCTGGCGGAGGGACATATCCGGGTCAATGGCCTCCAGGCCAAACCCTCCCATCACCCCCGGGCCGGCGAAGTGGTCAGCGTTTCCTGGCCGGCGGCCCATCCGCCCCAAGCCCAGCCCGAGGACATCCCGCTGGACATTCTTTACGAGGACGAGGATGTGCTGGCGCTGAACAAGCCGCCCGGCCTGGTCGTTCACCCGGCGGCGGGCCACCCGGCCCACACGCTGGTCAACGCCCTGCTCCATCATTGCGCCGGACAACTCAGCGGCATTGGCGGGGTGGCGCGGCCCGGGATTGTCCATCGTCTTGACAAGGAAACAAGCGGCTGCCTCGTCGTGGCCAAGAACGACGCCGCGCACCTGATTTTGTCCGGGCAATTCGCCGCGCGCCAGGTGGAAAAAACATACGAGGCCATCGTCTGCGGCCAATGGCCCGGCCCGGGCGGGGAAATTGACATCCCCATCTCGCGGCATCGCCTGGACCGCAAACGGATGGCGGCCGGGGCCGGCCGCCCCGCGCGCACCTCCTTCCGCGTTCTGGAATGGCTGCGCGGCGCCACGCGCGTGGAGGTGGATTTGCACACCGGCCGCACCCATCAAATCCGCGTCCACTTTCAACACCTGGGATTCCCCGTGATGGGCGACTTGGTTTATGGCCGGCGGCAGAACGCGCGGCTGCGCCAGGCCACCGGCTGCGGCGCGCCCCGCCAGATGCTCCACGCCCGCCAACTGGCCCTCACCCATCCCCGCACCGGCCGGCGCCTGGTTTTTGAGGCCCCGCTTCCCGCCGATTTTGCCGGCATTTTGCAACGGCTGCGGCTGTCTTTGTCAATGAAACGGCGCGGCGGTTGCGATTGATTCATTTTTTCCAAAGCATTTTGTGGCCGGGGAACGTCTAACGTGTTACGGTCAATAAGCGGGGCCGGACCCGGGCCGGCCTGTGGTTGATGAAACATTCTGACAATTAGCAGGTTGGAATATGGACCAGCACAAATATGCGTGTCCCCATTGCGGACAACACATGGAATATGCAGACGCGTATTCGGGGCAGCGGATGCCCTGCCCCAAGTGCCAGCAGCCCATCGTTTTCCCCGGTATCGCGGCCCGCAAGATGACCTCCTCGTTGCGCTTGGCAGGGGCCGTGGCCAGGCCGCCGGCCCGATTTCAGTTCAGTTTCGCCGGCGTAGCCGCCCTCCTGCGTCAATTCAAGCATTGGAAGATTGTTGGTGTCTGCCTGATCCCCTTTGTCCTCGTGGCCGGCGCCTTGGTGGCGGCCTCCCTGGTGGGCCGCCCCGGAGGGCCTCCGGCTCCAGCCCCCGCCGGGGAGGCCGTGGACCCGCGCGCCTTGGACAAGCTGACGGACTTGACCCTGGCCGACCAACTGGTGCAGGAGCGGCTGGCGGCGGTCCACCGCGCGGTCACCGCCTGTCAAACGGCCGAAAAGAACCAGACGGCCCTGCGCAATCAGCATCGCCCAGCCGCCGGCCCGGCGGCCTTGCAGGCGGCGGACCAAGCCGTTGAGCGCGCGCAACAGGCCGCCGCCAATGCCCGGAAAGACTTCAACACCGCCTTGGCCCATTACAAAAAGCTGGGCGGCGCCATTGATTACGAGCGGCAGTTGCCGTGATTGTTCCCGGAATCGCATTGCAAAGGAGTTGAGCCACACCATGAAAAATCTTCGCCGTTTCGCCGGCACGATTCTCAGCGCGGCGGTTCTTATTGCCGGAGCCGGCGCCCTGGCGCAAACGAACCGGCCGATATACACCGACAACCTGGTGAACGATTTTTCGGCCAGCAGCTCCGGCCTGACCTGCAATATTGCCAGCACGAACACAGTTCATACCGGCTCCTACTCCATCAGCGCCGCCATCACCGCTTCGGGAGGATACATTTCGTTTCAACACAGCGGGTTCAACTCCAGTCCCTATGGCAGCGTTCAGTTCTGGATTAATGGCGGAACCAGCGGCGGGCAGCTCTTAAAGATCTATGGCACCCTCAACGGAGGCCCCCAGACCGCCTATGCGCTGCCGAAATTGATGACGAATGTCTGGCAGCAATTCCTCGTGCCGCTTTCGTCCCTGGGCTGTTCCAACAAATCGAATTTCAGCGGTTTGCGGATTCAGGACGCGTCCGGGGGCGCGCAGCCGGTCTTTTATGTGGATGATGTTTATATCGGCGCCGCGCCCGCCCCGGCGGTCGTGCATTTGAGTATTTCCGCGGCCCAAACCAACCGGATGGCGGACGCCCGGTGGTTTGGGGTCAACGCGGCAACCTGGGACGGATATTTGGGCAATTCCGCCACGCTTCCCGCGCTGACCAACGCGGGGATTTTGAACTTGCGCTGGCCGGGGGGATCCGGCGCCGATACTCACAATTGGGCGACGGATATTAGCGAGGAACAAACTTTCAATCACATCGCCACCAATCTCGGCGCGGGCGCCCAGACTTTCATCACCGTCAATTACGGCAGCGGCGACAGCAATATGGCGGCCGGCTATGTCCTCTTCGACAATATCACCAACCATTGCCACTACCAATACTGGGAGATTGGCAATGAATGTTACGGCACTTGGGAAGAAGACACCAATATCCCCGCGCATAATCCATACACATACGCCGTGAAGGCGGCGACTTACCTGGCCGCAATGAGAGCGGCGGACCCGACGATCAAAATCGGCGTGGTGGCCGCTCCCGGCGACAGCAGTTACCAGAGCGGCAACACCCATGGCGCCACCAACCTCCGCACCGGCGCCGTCGTCTATGGCTGGATCCCGGTGGTGCTGGGGACCTTGAGGAGCCTGGGCGCGCAGCCGGATTTTTTGATCCATCACGTTTACCCG
>JBEKIA010000150.1:0-17716 GCA_050011995.1 Verrucomicrobiota bacterium | reverse complement strand
AATTGCTCGACAATAGCGCCATATTTTATTAGACATACCGGCGTAATACGCCAAAAACCAATCACGCCGGCAAATGTCCAATTATCTTCAGCTTAAAAATCTCTGCTTGCAGGGTTGTGATTGATCTGAATTCTCACCCAGGGTAGCGCGAAGCGCGCAACCCTGGGCTGGCAGCTCCAATCGCGTTGCGATTGACAAGCCCAACGGCAACCTCCCCAGCATCACTTGGCATTCCACCGGAGACAGCGAGGAACCTAAAAAGGTGAATCCTTTTCCCGTCGGCGGACATATATTGGCAAGATGACGACGGATGACATGGAACTGGTGAGGCAATATGCCAGGGACCATTCCGAGGAGGCATTTGCCGCGCTGGTCTCGCGGCATGTCAACTTGGTTTATTCGGTCGCCCTGCACCAGCTTCGTGACGTTTCTCTGGCGGAAGAAGTCACCCAAGCCGTTTTCGTCATTCTGGCCCGCAAGGCGGGATCGCTCGGCCCGAGGACGATTCTCTCTGCGTGGCTTTGCCGCACGGCTCAGTATGCGGCCGCCAATGCCTTAAGAACGGAACGCCGCCGCCAATATCGCGAACAGGAGTCCTATATGCAATCCATGTCGAACGGACGCGAACCAGAAACTTCCCCCTGGCTTGACATCGCTCCGCTGCTGAACATCGCTATGGCAGAACTGGGCGAGAAGTATCACAGCGCCATTGTGCTCCGGTTCTTTGAAGGCAAGGATTTGAAACAGGTCGGGGCCGAATTGGGGGTTGACGAAAGAACGGCCCAGACGCGAGTCAGGCGCGGGGTGGAGAAGTTGCGCAAATTCTTTGTCAAACGCGGAATCACCTTGTCGGCTGCGGTGATTGCTGGAGCTATTTCCGCCAATTCCGTTCAAGCCGCGCCGGTGGCGCTGGCAAAATCGGTGACCGCCGCGGCCATTGCCAAAGGCGCGGCCGCCAGCGGTTCAACCTTAACCCTCATCAAAGGAGCATTGAAACTCATGGCATGGATAAAAGTAAAAACGGCCATTGTCGCCGGTGTGGCGGCAGTGCTCGCTGTCGGAACCACCACTGTTACCATCAAAGAGATTCGGAACCATAAAATGTATGACTGGCGGGTTAAAGGCATTGATAACGACATCATAGCCAAGTTGGATACATGGCCGGCGCAAGTTTGGATTGAACCGGCCAAAGATACTCATGCGGGCAATCAATTGGGGCTGGGCCATGACGGCAAGCTAATGGGGCGGAACACACCGCTCTCATGGCTCTTGCGAAACGCTTACGGCAAAAATCAAACCTGGATGGTTCTGCCACCGAATCTTCCGGAGGATGGATATGATTATATGGCGAATCTTCCTCAAGGTTCCGCGGAAGCTTTGCAGCGGGAAATCAACAGAAAATTCGGTGTCGTCGTGCGGCGTGAGTTGCGGGAAACCAACGTTTTGATTTTCAAAATTGGAAAAGCCGGCGCTCATGGAATAAAGCGTCCAGCAGACACCCAAAAAGGTGAAAGAGCCGGCAGTGATACGCTCACATGGATGGATCAGCCACTTTCGAGATTGCACGATTTTCTGGAAGATTTTTTCAAGACGCCCATTATTGATGAAACCGGCCTTGCAGGGGATTATGACTTTGCTCTCCAATGGGATGAGCAGTGGTGGTTCAAAAACAGGGATAATCTGGAAGGTTTCAAACAAATAATTTCCGATCAACTCGGCCTGGAACTTGTGCCCAGCCGCCAACCCATCGAGATGCTGGTGGTGGAGAAAGTCAACCGGCCGGCGTCCTGATCCTGTTCTCCCTTTTTCCTTCCGCCCGCGACTGGCGCACGGCCCCAATCAGGGCTTGGCGCTGGTCAGGGTGACGAAACTCTGGTAGTCCAAATTGAATTGAGCCGTGCCGCCGGTCACGGGAACGGCCGCCAGTTCCTTCATTTCGCGCGAGCTATCCGTGATGACCGGGTAAAGCTGCGTCAGCGATGCCGGCAGGCCCGTGATGGTGACGGGACGGGTGGTGCCAATGTTGACCAAGTGGATGGCGAAGCCGTGGGTGGTGTCGCCGTAGGCGGCGGCGGTGATGCGCGGATGGTCGCCGGTGATGTCCAGGGAAGGCGCTTCCGGCGGAGTCAGGTTCAACTGCTTGAGGTTGAAGAAACGCTGCGTCGGACGCAGAGGCTCCCCGTTGCGGCCGCCGGCAAGGAGGGAATAGTCATCGGTGAGCTGCCAGTGCAGAATGGAAATGGGCCGGGAGAGGGCCATGCAGCGCACGTAGAGGTTGATTTCATCGAGCGCATACCACGGCTCGAGGAACAGGAAGCGGTGACTGTAACTGGCCGGGTCGGTGCCGCCCTCGGCGATCATGAGCGGGAGCTTGAATTGCTGGGCGACCTGGCCCCAACGGGCGATGACCGGATCGGGGCCGCCGGTCCAGCAATGGTAGGAAACCGCGCCGACAAACTTCATGGCCTCGGGATCGGCGATGGAAGGCTCGATGTACTGGCCCCGTGGCGTGGGATTGCCGGTGTCGCCCAGAAGCATCTTGGTGGCCAGGCCCTCGGCGGCGAAGGCCGCGCCGAGACCCTTGATGACCTTGTCCTGTTCGTCGGGCGTGAGCCGGACGTTAATCCCCATATCGGCTTCGTTGAACGAGAAGAGCAGCGGCTCGGCGCCATAATTCTTCTTCATGTACGCAATGTACGACGTGATGCCCTTGTACATTGCGGGCCATTTGTCGGGGGCGATGGAGCCGCCGCCGCCGCCGCCCCGCCCGCCGGTGTTGGTGGACCTTGCCCAGGCGGGAAGGGACCAGTCGCTGATAATCATCGGAATCTTCTTCTGGGCGAGCGTGCGCCCCATCTCCATCGCCTGCTGGACATTGCCGGCCACCGGCCCGGCGGTGGGATCACCCGTCTCGGTGGTCTGCCAGGAACTGAGCGGCATCTCCAGGCGCGCCCAGGCGACGCGCAGGTTGGCCAGGTTGTAGGCGATGGTGGCGGGGTCTGCCGGGCTTTGCAGGCGGAAGTTGCCGCCGATGCCGATGAAGCCCGGACCGGTGTGGTCCGGATTCACTGTAAGCTTGACGGGGGCGGTGTCCACGTCGCAGGAGGCCTTGAGCGTGAAGGCGACATGGAAGGGCGCGTCGGGGCTTAGGTTGCCGGCGCCGACAGCGATCAAGAGGCTATAATTCGTTGCGCTTGACGGTGCTCCGCCGCCGCCGCCTCCGCCTCCGCCGCCGCCGCGCCCGCCGCGCCCGCCGCCGAGGGTCGGCTGGAGGATGATGTGAGCGGGGTTGGCAAAAGAAAATTCAACGACGTGGCTGGCTGCGCCGGTGAAGCGGATGGATTTGACGGTGGCGTCTGCAAGGCGTGTGTTGGCCGCGGGCAGGGTGGCGAGGGAGACTTTGACGGGAGCGGCATTGCCAGCGGGCGGGACAAGTTCCGCGCTGCCGGCGGCGAAGTTCGCGCCGCCCAGAGTGAACCAATAGTAGATGCCTTCGAGCGGGATGTTGGTGCTGGAGGTGGCCTGCACGTCGAAGGTCGTGGTGTCGGTCGCAATGTCATCAATTTGCACGCGAAGGCTCGCCCCGCCGGCGCCGCCGCCGTCCCGGCCGCCGCCGCCGCGCCGTCCGCCCCCCGCGCCGCCCCGGCCGCCTCGTTCGCCTGCCGCCGCGCCGAAATTGAGGTTGCCGGTGAGCAGCAGCTTGGTGCCGGCGCGCCCGGTGGTTGACAACTGCGCCTGGCCGGTTTGGGAGCCGTCCGGAGAACTCATGCGGATGCTGGTGGTCATTTCGATGGGTTCGCCCTTGTAGCGGAAGGTGCGGAGATCGCCCGTTTGCCCCCATTCCGTTTCAGCGCGGGCGCTCCGGCAGCAAAACAGGGAGACGGCCAACAGACTGGGTATCAGTATTCTCTTCATAATTGAACTCCAATAAAAGGTTCGCGGGGCGGCCGCTCTAAAGTCTGGAAAGCTGTGCCGCCACCGTCGCACACCGACGGCATAAAAAGTCGGCGGCGGATTGCCATCCGCCGCTACACCTGCGCACCGTAGCGGCTTTCGGCAGAAAGCCGCTGAATTTCCATGCCCCTGGCGGTTTGGAGGCGACCTCAGAGCAGCCCTGGGTTCGCGGCGGGGCAATCGAAAGTGAACTAGCGGGAAACTCCTTTTTTCGCGCCGCCCTCTCAAGGACGCCGCGCGGGTGAGGCAGGACTGGTTTTTACTCGCTCTCAATCTGGCGCGCACTCTGTCAGGCGGGCGGGAAAATGTCAAGCCGGGATCTTGAACGAATCAGGGCGGGGATGCGCTTTGCCTTCTTGGGTATCCTCTCGCAATCTTAATCATAATCATAATCTTAATCTCCTTTGTGCAGCCGGGAATCCGAATCAGATTTGATGAAACCCACCAGCATCGAAACTTGGGATTGAGATTAAGAGCAAGATTAAGATTAAGAACCGGAGACGGTTGCCCAAGAAATCACATAGGCCCTCAGGGCGGGACGGTGGCGGCGTCCAGGTCGAAGTAGTTGCTTGGGCCGATCTGGACTTGGCCGGTCACGCGCCAGGATTGGCCCGTGAAGGCGGCGTTTTGGATATTTTGGTTGCTTCTGTAATTGAGGTTGTTGTTGTCGAAATTGTTCTGCGATTGACTGGCCGGGGGCCGCGCCGGCGCTACCTGCAAGTTGTCCATGACCCCACTGGAGCCGGCCCGCGCCTGACTTTGATTGGAGAGATTCCCGGCGGTGACGAAGCCGCTGATGGGAAGCGGCGCAGTGCTGCAATTGCCAAGGATGGTGACGTTCTGGTTGAGCCGCCGGTTCAAACCGCTGACTTGAAAGGCGAAGCCGCTCCCGGCGCCCGTTTGCTGCTGGCCGGACAATTGCGCCCCGGCCGCGCCGGGGGATGAAACCTGATTTTGCGCGGCCTCATTATCAATGGCCGTCCTGGGCGGCAATTCGCCCGCGCTGGCCTGGGCATCCAAATAACCATTTCTTTGCCCCTGGAAATTGCCGCCGACAATTCTCTGCTGCACCGCGTTTGCCGCGCCGGGTGGCGCGGCCATAGCCTTGGCGGCCGGCCGGTTCGCCTGGGCAGCCGTCTGCATCCTTTGGAGCAGCGCCGGCTCCAGCACCTGCCCCTCGTAATCCGAGCCGTCCGCGTCCACGATGCGAACCTGCTGTCCAGTCCGCTGGATCTGAAATGAAGCCAGGATTTCGGAGGACCGCGATTCGATATTGTTGACGCGATCCATGGGAGCATTTTGGGGCGGCGGCAGATCGGATCGAACCATTTGCTGCGCAAAGTCAAAGGAGGATGGCGCATTGCGGATTTCCGCCGCCGTCCCGCCGGGCGGAACCGCGGCGGATTGGGCGGGTTGCGGACTGCGGATTGCGGAGGAGGATGGGGCCGCAACAACCGCCATTCTTCTGGCCGCCTCCGGGGAATTGGTGGCGGGTTGCGAAGCCGGAATTCCGCCAGCCGGTCCTTCGACAGAATTAACAGGATTGACAGGATTCAGAGAAGCATACTGCGAAGCGGGACTTGCGCCAGCCGCCCGCCCGCCGCCGGCGCCGCCGCCAAAGCCCGCGCCTCCCACGCCACCAGCGCGAGCGCCGCCGCCGCCGCCGAGGCCGCCCGTAGCGCCGCCACGTCTGCCGCCTCTGCCGCCGCCTCTGCCGCCTCTGCCGGCAACAACCGCGCCTCCGCCGCCGTCAATGCTGCTCGGCCCTGTGTCCGCGAGTTCCTGGGCAATTGCAGGCGTGCCGAGCGCCTTTGATTGTTCCTCCGCCACAACTGCGCCAGCCCCGCCCAAGGAACCCGGCTGCTCCCTGGCAGGCATATTTGCAGGCATATCGTTCGGGGCCGCCACGGCAAGAGCGCGGGCCGTTGCTCCGGCAACTGGGGCCAATGTCCGCGGCGGCGCGGGCGGTGTCGCCGCAACGGCGGGCGCTGTGGCTGGAGCGGCGGGCGCTGCCGCAGACGCCGGGGGCGCTGGCCTTGGCGCGGCGGCCGGCGGCGCGGGTGAAATGCTCCTTGCGTTGGTTGCCCGCGTTTCTGACGCAGGTGAAATGCTCCCGCCGTTGTCGGTCCAGGTCTCTGCTTTGGCAAATCGCTGGCTTGAGCCGGGCGGCGGCGTGTTGCTCCGAAACACCAGAATCACCAGCGCGGCGACCGCTCCCCCCAAGGCCAGCCGCAGCCAGCCGGCCAGCGAAAGCCCCCAGCGCGGCGGGGGCGCGGCGGCGGATTGGCCCAGGGCGCGACGAACCTCCTCCCGCAGGCGGGCGCGAACGCCGGGCGACAACTCGAAGGGCGCGCCGGCTTGCTCCCGGCGCTTCTTCGCGTAGGCCCGAAGCAGGTCTTCCATTTTCTGGTTTGGATCCGATGACGGCATACAGGATTAGACGGTAAAACGCGCGGATTCCCCGTCGCGGAGCATTTTGCTCATGATTTTCTCCAAGTGGCCGAGGCATTTGCCCAGGCGCGAACCGACGGTCTTGGAATTCAAATTCAATTCCGCCCCAATCTCATCATAGCTCAAATCGGCGAAAAAGCGCAGTTCAATCATCTCGCGGCAGGGCGCGTCCAATTGTTCCAGGGCGCGGGCCACTTGCGCGCCGCGTTCGGCCTGGAGCAGAAGCGTGTCCGGGCCGGGCAAGGAACTGGGCGGATCGGGCGCCAGACCCGTTTCGGGATTCTCCGCGTGGAGGGAAAGGGGAGCCAGTCCGCCGCCGCGTTTGGCGGCCTGCTGGCGCTGGTGGTAATCGCGCGCCTTATTGGCCGCGATGCGGAAGACCCAGGTTTGCAGGCGGCTGCCGGCCTTGAAGCAATGGAGGTTCCGGATGACTGCCAGGAAAGTTTCCTGGCAGATTTCCTCCACGTCCTCGCGCGACAAACCCGGCGACAACTGGAAAATAAACCGGCCGGCCGCGCCATAGTGGAGGTCGAAGAGCCTGTCCCAGGCCTCTTCGTCGCCGCGACGGCAACGGGCGATCAATTGTGCTTCCGTTTCCAAACTCATGGTCACTTGCGTGCCCGGGTATTGACAGTCCGGCGGCGCGCTTTGCTCAAAACGGCGGCGCGCCGTCTTCGCTGCAACCAGGCAGAATTGCACCTTTTTGCGAAGATTTTACCACGGATGGCACGGATAACACGGATTTCTTTTGAACAGAAGGCAACGAAGGAAACGAAGGAGGGATTCTCTTCGTTGCCTTTGTTTGCTCTGTGGCAATTCCATTGGGAGGGCGGCGCGGATGGGGATTTCTGAATCCGTGAAATCCGTGAAATCCGTGGTTCAATTTCTTTAGTTGCGGCGCGCCGTCTGCGGAGCTTGCGCCAGACCCCATGAATATGCCAGCCCAACTGACAGTCAAACTTTCCCTTTTATTTACTTGCCGCCGGGGCCGCCAATGAACCATTCTTTTTCGACATTCATTTCCTGTGGGCATGAAAACGCAGCGCGCCAAGAGCCGTCATCAGGGCCGCCTAAAGGCCCGGCGCAGGACTTCCCCGCCAAGGAAGAGAAGCCCCGCCTTGGCGCCCGCCCCGCCCGCCCCGGAGCCGGAACCCCAGCCCGCGCCGGAGCTGGAGGAGCCGTTGCTGGCGGCGGCGGACAAGGAGCGGCAGCCTTATGACGGCGAGACGGCCATCAAGCTGTACCTGCGCGAAATCGGCCAGGTCAAGCTCCTTTCCCCGCAAGAGGAGATCGAACTGGCGGCCCGCATCAAGAAGGGCGACAAGAAAGCGCGCGAACAGATGATCAAGGCCAATTTGCGCCTGGTGGTCAAAATCGCCCATGATTACGAGAACTTCGGCCTGCCCTTGCTCGATTTGATCACGGTTTGACCCGGCCAAAGGCGGCAAACTTTCCACCTACGGCTCCTGGTGGATCAAGCAATCCATCAAGCGCGCCCTGGCCAATCAATCCAAGACCATCCGCCTGCCGGTGCATTTGGTGGATAAAATTTCCCGCATGCGCCGCACCGCCCTGAAATTGCAGGAGGTTTTCGGGCGCGAACCGACCGACGAAGAGTTGGCCGATGAAATGCGCCTGTCCGTTTCCCGGGTGGCCCAGATGCGCACCGCCGCCATCCGCCCCGCCTCCCTGGACGCGCCCATCGGCGATGATGACAGCAACAGTTTTGCCGAAGTGGTCCAGGACGAGGGCGCCAACACGCCCTACGAAAACCTGGAGGAGAAAACGGTCACGGGCATGTTGCAGGAAATGGTCAAGACCCTGGACGAGCGCGAATCCACCATCCTGCGCTACCGTTTCGGACTGGACGGCGGCAGCGAAAAAACCCTGGAAGAAGTCGGCGCCCGATTCGGCGTCACCCGCGAGCGGGTGCGGCAGATCCAGAACATCGCCCTCATCAAGCTGCGGAAAATGATCGAAAAACTGGAGGCTGTCAAATCGTAGGCCCTTTGCTATGCTGGCCCGGCATGACTACCCGCACTGCCACCGTTGAAGAATTGGCCCGCGCCATCCGGGACGTGCCCGACTTTCCCAAGCCCGGCATTCTCTTCAAAGACATCACCCCCGTGCTGGCCGATGCCCGGCTGTTCGCCAGCTCCATCGAGAGGCTCACCGAACACTTCCAGCCCGGCGAGGTGGACGCGGTGGTGGGGATTGACGCGCGCGGCTTTATTTTCGCCGCCGCCGCCGCCCTCCGCTGGCAATGCGGTTTCGTCCCCGTGCGCAAGAAGGGCAAGCTGCCGTACAAGGCTTACGAGGAAAGCTACGATTTGGAATACGGCTCGAACACCATCGCCATTCACACCGATGCCGTGCGGCCGGGCAGCCGGGTGGTCTTGATTGACGATTTGCTGGCCACGGGCGGGACGGCGGCGGCGGCGGCCAATCTGCTGCGGCGTCTGGGGGCGAACATTCTGGAAATCACCTTCCTGATCGAACTGAGTTTTCTCAACGGGCGCGACAAATTGAAGGGCTTCCCGGTTAGGTCCCTGGTCGTTTACTAACTGATGATTGACTGGCTCCAATCGGGCGATGACGCGCTCTTCCGGTTTATCAATCTCACCCTGAGCAACCGGGTGTTTGACACGCTCATGCCGTGGGCCAGCGACACGCCGGGTTTCGTCCCCATCTTCATTCTCGCCCTCGTCCTGCTCATCTGGAAGGGGGGCGCGCGCGGGCGCGTCTGCGCCGCCATGATGGTCCTGGCTTTGTGCGTGGGCGATTGGGTCATCGCCGACGCGATCAAACACGGGGTGGCGCGCCTGCGTCCCTTCAACCGGCTGCCCGGCGCGCATGTTTTAGTGGGCCGCAGCGCCAGTTTCAGCATGCCTTCCTCTCATGCGCTGAACTGGTTTTCGGCGACCCTCATCGCGTTCGTTTTTTACCGGAAAAGCGTTTATTACATGCTGCCGCTGGCGGTGCTGGTCAGCTTCTCGCGGATTTACAACGGGGTCCATTATCCAAGCGACGTGCTGGCCGGCGCGGTTTTCGGCGCGGGTTGCGGCGCCGCCGTCACCTGGACATCCGACGCCCTCTGGCAATGGGCCGGCCGCCGCTGGTTCCCCATCTGGCACGCCCAACTGCCCTCCCTCATCCGGCCGGCCTTGCGAACTCCATCTTCCATCCTCCATCCTCCATCCTCGCTGGATCAACAGCGGCCTCCCGGCTCGCTGGAGAAGCACTGGCTCAACCTCGGCTTTGTCCTCATCGCCCTTCTCCTTCTCGTCCGACTCGCATATTTGGCCGCGGGAAAAATCGAGTTGACCGAGGACGAGGCCTATCAATGGATCTGGTCCAAACACCTGGCGCTTTCCTATTACAGCAAGCCGCTGCTTATCGCCTGCGCGCAATTCCTCGGCACGCATCTCTGGGGCGACAACGAATTCGGCGTCCGTTTTTTTTCCCCGCTGGTTTCCGCGGCGTTGTCGCTGCTGCTGCTGCGGTTTCTGGCGCGGGAGATCAACGCCCGGGCCGCGTTTTTCGTCGTGGCCATCCTCAACGTCACGCCGCTCCTGGCGCTGGGGTCCCTGTTAATGACCATTGATCCCTTGTCGGTGTTGTTCTGGACGGCGGCGATGGCGGCGGGCTGGCGCGCCGTCCAGCCGGGCGGGTCCGCCCGGCAATGGCTCTGGGCGGGACTTTGGATGGGCTTGGGATCCTTGAGCAAATACACCAATCTGTTCCAGTGGATTTGCTGGGGTGTCTTCTTCGCGCTCTGGCCGCCGGCGCGGACGCATCTGCGCCGGCGCGGCCCCTGGCTGGCGCTGCTGCTCGCGGCGGTTTGCCTGCTGCCCGTGGTGATTTGGAACGCGCAGCACAACTGGATCACCGTTCAGCATGTGGCCAGCGACGGCCGTTTGGGCCAGCCGTGGCAGCGCGTTTTCACCTGGGATTTTCTCTGGCAGGAAGCGCTGGTGTTGCATCCGATATTTTTCCCGGGCGCGCTCTGGGCGGCGGCGGCGTTTTGGCGGCGGAAACCCCGAAATGCCTTCCCGGTTTTTTTGTTCAGCATGGGCGCGCCGCTGTTCTTGCTGTATCTGGCGCTGAGTTTGCACACCCGCATCGAGCTGAATTGGATTGCCCCCTCCGTCGTGCCGCTGTTTTGTCTGATGGCGGTGTATTGGGACGCGCGGTGGGCGGAGGCGCGGCGCGCGCTCCAACCGCTGCTGGGCATCGGCCTCGGCCTCGGGTTGGCGGCCGTGGTGCTGGCCCTCGATGCGAATTTGCCGGCGAAAATCCTTCCCCGCACTCCGCCGCCCGGCCTGGACCCGTTGCGCCGCGTGCTGGGCTGGAAGGAACTGGCGCAAATCGCCGGCCAGGAGCGCCGCGACCTGGAAACGCGCGCGGGCAAGAAAACCTTCATCATCGGCGAGCATTACGGTTTTGTCTCCGAGATCACCTTTTATCTGCCGGAAGCCAAAAGCCGCGTGGGCGGCGATCCGCTGGTCTTTTGCTACGCCAGCCGCCAGCCGCGCAACCAATTCTATTTCTGGCCGGATTACCTCGGACGCGCCGGCCAGGACGCCATTTTCGTGCGCGAAGTGGAACGCCCCAAATTGCGCCCCGGCTGGTTCTCCGCCTGGTGGAACAACCGCGGCGGCCTTTACCTGCCCGACGCTGCGGCCCCTTCAGCCCTGCCGCCCGAATTGACCGAGCAATTTGAGACGATCACCGATTTAGGCGTCAAAGAGGTCAATGTTCCCGGCAAAGGCGTGTTGCGCCGCGCCCAATTTTTCGCCTGCCACAACTTGCGTTCTTCCCCCGCTCCTCAAAAATGAGCCGCCGGCGCCTATGAAAATCAAACTGCCGTCATTCCGTTCCGCAACGATTCTTTGTGTCATCGCCGCCGGCGCTTGCCGCGCCGCGTCCGCCGGGCCGCCGGTCGAAATCAAGCCGGGCGAAATCTGGCCCGATGACCGCGGCCAGCACATCCAGGCCCACGGCGGCGGCATCCTCAAGGTGGGCGGCGCCTATTACTGGTTTGGCGAGGACCGCGCGCGGGACAACGACCGCGACCTGCGCTGCGTCAGTTGCTACTCGTCGGAAGATTTGGGGCGCTGGAAATTTCGCAACCAAGTCCTCAAGCTGGCCGACCCGGAAAACTTCGGGCGCTCCTGGGTGCTGGAAAGGCCCAAGGTCTTTTGCAACGCCAAAACAAAGAAATTCGTCATGTACATGCACATTGACGGCCCGGGGCCTGGCGGAGGCGGCGGCTACAACCTGGCCCGCGTCGGCGTGGCCGTCTGCGACACCGTGGATGGCGATTACAAGTATCTCAAGAGCTTCCGCCCGCTGGACCATGAAAGCCGGGACATCGGCCAGTTTGTGGACGACGACGGCACGGCCTATTTGATTTTCGAGGACCGTCCGTTCGGTTTTCGCATCGCCAGGCTTTCCGAAGACTATTTGACAGTGGAAAAGCAAATGTGCCTGATCCCCATGCACATGGAAGGCGGCGCGCTGGCGCATTACCAGGGGCTTTATTACGCCATCGGCTCGGCGCTGACCGGCTGGGAGGCCAATCCCAACAAATACGCCACCGCCACATCGCTGGAAGGCCCGTGGTCCGAGTTCAAAGACATCGCGCCGCCCGCGGCCAAAACCTACAGCGCCCAATCCACCATGCTGCTCAAGGTCACCGGCACAAAAACGACGACCGTAATTTTCATGGGCGACATTTGGAAGCCGTCCGCGCAATGGGACTCGCGTTACCTGTGGATGCCGCTGGAAATGGGCAACGGCAAGCTCTGGCTGCCCGAACCCAAGCCCTGGACTTTGGACATCCAGACCGGAGAAGCCGTGATCGAGAAACCGTGATCCTTGAAAAGAAGTCTCGATGCCTATTCAAACAGTCATTGACACCAACGTGCTCGTCGCCGCCGCGAGGTCCAACGCTGGCGCTTCTTTCGAGTTGCTTCGATTGTTCGCTCAGGGCGATGATCGATGGCAATGGAACATTTCCACCGCGTTGCTGCTGGAATATGAGGCTGTGCTCAAACGGGAGCAGCATCGGCAAGGGCGATCCCTGCCGGCGGTGGACAGGTTTCTGGATGACTTGGCTGCTCGTGCCAATCGCCACGCCATCTTTTACCTGATCCGTCCATATTTGGCCGATCCAGATGACGAGTTGATTCTGGAACTGGCATTGGCGTCCGCTTCGAGCTATATTGTGACACATAATCGGGGAGACTTCCGGGACGCCGAACGGTTCGGCCTGAATGTCTTGACCCCGGGTGATTTTCTGAGAACTATTTGATATGAGCGCATTGACTGTGAATTTGCCGGACAACCTGCACGAGAAAGCCCGCGAAGTGGCGGCCTCGAAGAATCTGTCCATGGACGCTCTGGTGACCATCGCCCTGACCCAAAGCCTTTCGCGTTTGGTTGCCGAGCCGCACTTGGAAGAGCGCGCCGCTCGCGCGACCGGCAAGGGCTTGGTTGAGTTTCTGGCCCAGGTTCCGTCCGCCGAGCCGCCGGAATGGGATCGCCTGCCCGCAGGATACCAACCGAAGCATTGAAAAGTTCCTGGCTACATAGAGGTCGCTCCTATCGGAGCTTCCCGGCCGGTCCTTGAATGCCAAATCCAGGTGCAATGCCGATTCGCTGGACCGGCTTGTTCGGCGCCGTGGTCATGTCTTGCCCTTCTTGTCGTCTGCGTTCTTGCTGAGCAGGACCAATATCGCGATCACACTGAATAAGAGACCCAGGAAAAACCAAAGCCAGGGGTTCCGGCCCGTGTTTTGCGCCCAAAGCGCGCAAAAAGCGCCGAATAAAAAAAGCCCGGCTCCGTCTTCCGTGTGGTATGGAATCCGATGCTCCAGGTTTGACACGCGCGATTCGAGACTGGTTATCTGCGGAGTGTCCTGCTGCTGTGCAACTCCACGCGCCGGCAACAATGCGGACAGCATAAGCAACCCAAAGATGAATAATTTGATGTGGAATGGTTTCATAATTTGTGAGGACGCCGAACAATTAAAAACAAAAGGCTCCGCTACGGGTGCTCGATCACTGCGGTTCCAGTCAAACCCTCGAAATCTGACCGGTTCCGGGTTAAAACCACGTCCGCGCCGGCCTTTACGGCCGCCAGCGCGTGGCCATAATCAATTCTTACATGCCCGCGAATCCCGTTCCTCCCGGACCGCCTTGGCGATGGCCTCGGCGGTGATTTCCCCGGGAGCAACCAGCATGAGGCGGCCGTTGCGCCGGGCCAGTTTGCCCAGGACGCGTTTGGGTTCCTCCGGCACCAATCGCTTCAAAATGATTCTCGTGCCCTCCACCTTGGGTTCAAAGCTCGTGCCCGGCGGGAACAACTCCAGACTGGCGATGCGGCCCCTTGAATCTGCGGTTAAAGTCATAATGGGATTTTCCCATCTTCTTTGATGACAGTCAAGTTCGCGCTTGTCGAAATGGATTAAAGAATAAGAGCGCCAGCCAAGCTATGAAGAACACCACGGCGGCGATCTTATTCGCAAATCCCCACTTCTTCAAATTGCCGTTGGCGTCTTTTTTGTCGAAGTAAATATCTCCCGTCAGAACCGCAAGGCAAACGAACACAGAAAGCGGGAAGAACATCCCGGTAAGCAACTGAAGAAACAGTAGTATGCTGTTCGTGATCGACCTTCGATACCAAGGAACTTCAGCATATTCGTGATATGGCAGGTCTCTTGTCATATACGAATGTGCTGTGGTTATGATGTCTTACGACGTCGGCTTCTTAAAGAACGGGGTGAGGAAGTCTATGGGCAGCGGGAAGATGGTGGTGGTGTTGCGGTCGCCGGAAATTTCGTTGATGGTTTGCAGGTAGCGCAGTTGCAGCGCGATGGGCTGCCTGGCAATCATTTCGGCGGCCTGGCAAAGCTTTTCCGCCGCCTGAAATTCGCCTTCGGCGTTGATGACTTTGGCGCGGCGCTCGCGCTCGGTTTCGGCCTGGCGCGCCATGGCCCGCTTCATCGTGTCGGGCAGCACCACGTCGCGCACTTCCACCGCCGTGACCTTCACACCCCACGGGCTGGTGTGGCGGTCAATGATCTCCTGGAGCGTGGCGTTGATCTTGTCGCGCTTGGCCAGCAATTCGTCCAGTTCGCTTTGGCCGAGGACGCTGCGCAGGGTGGTTTGGGCAATAAGGGAAGTGGCCTGGAGATAGTTCTCCACCTTGACCACCGCCGCCTCGGAATCAATGATCATGAAATAGATCACCGCGTCCACCGTGACCGGCACATTGTCGCGCGTCATCACTTCCTGTTTGGCCACGTTGATGGTGATGACCCGCAGGTCCATCCTCACCATCCTGTCCACCATCGGAATGAGGAAGACCAGGCCCGGCCCCTTGGCCCCGATAAGTTTGCCGAGTCGGAAAACAACGCCGCGCTCGTATTCGCGCAAAATGCGCACGGCGTTGGGCAGGATCATGGCGGCGAGAACGGCCACAGGCACGAGCCAGGCCAGCAGGTTTCCGGGATTGGGGATTTCCATATAATTTCAGGTTTTAGGATTTAGGTTTGACATACAATACGAGCCTGTCGCGCCCGACAATTTCCGCCCGCTGCCCTTGCGCGATGGGCGCATGGCTGACCGCGCTCCACAACGCGCCGTCCACGAAGACCTGGCCGCCCCGCTCATCAATCGCCGTCAAGGCCGCCGTGGTCTGGCCGATCAGGGTTTCGGGGCCGGCTTTGACGGGCAGGCGCTGGGCGCGCAAGCCCGCCCCGATGACTACCAGAAAAAACAGCCCCGTCAAGACCGTGGCCGGAAAGATCAGCGCCGGCGACAGCGAATAGGCCGGGTCGCGGTCAAATAACATGAGCGAGCCAATGAAGAACGCCGCCAGACCGCCCACGGTCAGGACGCCGTGGGTCGGCGCATAGATGTCGGCGACGAACAACCCCATCGCCACCAGGATCAACACGCCCCCCGCCACGTTGATCGGCAGCACCGCCGACATGTAGAGCGAGAGCACCACCGCGATGGCCCCGACCACGCCGGGAAAAATCGCGCCCGGATGGCTCAGTTCGGCGATGATGCCATACATGGCCACCAGCATGAGGAGGTACATCACTTCCGGCCGCCAGAGCATTTGAAAAACTTTTTCCCGCGCCGACATCGGAATCTCCACCACCCGCGCCCCCGCCGTCCGCAGAGTTTTCCCGGCCGATTCGCGCCCGTTGATTTGTTGGAGCAAATCGGGAAGGTCGCGCGCGATCAGGTCAATGACTTTGAGCTGGAGCGCCTCGTCCGCGGTGATGGAGGCGCTTTCGCGGACAGCGGATTTGGCCCATGCGATGTTGTGGTTGCGCTTGTTGGCGATGTTCTCGATGAAGCTGGAGCCGTAATTCTCCAATTTCTCGCGCATGACGCCGTTGGTTGGCTCGTCCTCTCCGGCCCCGCCCAACAACGAAACCGGATGGGCCGCGCCGATGCTGGTGTCCGGGGCCATGGCCGCGATGTCGGCCGCCAGCGTGATGAACGTCCCCGCGCTGGCCGCGCAAGCTCCGGAAGGGGTGACATAAACGACCGTGGGCACGACATCCGTGAACAACTTCTCGACGATCTGGCGGGTGGAATCGAGCAGGCCCCCCGGCGTGTCCAGTTGGATCACCAGGCATTGATCGTGCTCGGCGGCGGCCTGGTCCATGGCGCGCGCGATGTAAGTGGCGGTGGCCGGCCCGATCGCCCCGTCAATTTTGATCAGGCCAACTTGTTCCGCCCCCAAAAGGGCGGGCGCGCCCAGCGCCAGGGCCGCGACTGCCGCCGCCAGACACCTGATGTTTGGTGACATAATCCGTTGTCCGATTAAGATCGGATAAAGATACCATTGCGGCCGAATGGAAGAAAGCCCAAAAAAATTACTCAGGACTCATGGAAGACAGCAGCCAGGATTTTCTCCCGCCGCTCCCGGCTCATAGCGCCATGCCACATCACCAGTTTGTCTTGCAGCATTTGTTGGGTTGCCAAAACCATCGCCGCCAGTTTCTTGTCGGGAAAGTCGGGATGTTCGACGATGGATAAGAGCAGCTTGCCGAATTGCAGCAACCGTTCCACCGTCGCCTGGTGGCGCGAGAACAAGTCTTCAGCAGGGTTGTCCAGGAGATGTTCATCCTCCCAGAGTGTCAACGCGCTGGCGCATTCGCTCCATTCTTCCGCCTCGGCGCCCAGTTCTCTGGCCAGTCGTTTTTCCAAATGACCGACGCAGTCCGTCGCCAGCGGCACGGTCAGGACATCTGCTGTCATGTTTCCATTATGCTCTGCGATGTCCGGGAAGGCAAGATCGCGAACTTCATTTTTCATTCGGAGTTGTTGGCGGGCTGTGGTTCAATCGTCCCATGAATCAGCCCCCGGCCGGATTTAGTTTTCAGCAGGCAGCCCGGAACGCCATGTTGCGCGCCGGGTTCAAACCGGATTTTCCCGCCCCGGTCCTCGCGCAGGTCAATTCGTTGTCCGATTCGCCCCCCGCCCTGTCGTGCCGCGATTTGCGCGACCGGCTCTGGTCCAGCATTGATAACGCCGACTCCCGCGACCTGGATCAGGTGGAATGGGCGGAACGGCTCCCCAATGGAGACATCCGCGTGCTGGTCGGCATCGCCGATGTGGATTCGCTGGTCCACACCGGCTCGCCGGCCGATCTCCACGCCAGCGACAACGCGACCTCGGTTTACACAGGCGGCCCGGTTTTTTCCATGCTGCCGGAACGCCTTTCCACGGATTTGACCTCGCTGCGTCCCGGGGAAGACCGCGCGGCCCTCATCATGGAATTTGTGGTGGACAGCGAAGGAGATGCCCGCGGCGCCGACGTATGCAGGGCGGTCTTGCGCAACCACGCGCAGTTGAATTACGACCAGGCGGGGCAGTGGCTGGACAGCCAATCCGGCGCTCCTTGCGAGGGAGCCGTCCCGCCGGGCTTGTGCGACCAACTGCAGTTGCAGAAGGAGGCCAGCCAGCGCTTGAAAAGGTTGCGCCGGGATCATGGCGCGCTCACCCTGGGCGGCGTGGAGAGCGTGCCCATCGTGGTGGACAATCAGGTGCAGCGGTTCGCGATTTTGCAGGAGAATTCCGCCCGGGACATCATCGAAAGCTTCATGATCGCCGCCAACGTCGCCATGGCCCGGTTTCTGCGCGCGCACAATCTGCCCTGCCTGAGACGGGTGGTGCGGACGCCCAAACGCTGGGACCGCATCCGGCAAATCGCCGCGCAGCTGGGCTTTGCGTTGCCGGAGAAGCCGGATCCCAAGGCGCTGGGCGGGTTTCTGGACCAAAG